>DATEGI010000059.1:0-16463 GCA_035280205.1 Terriglobales bacterium
CAGTTGCGGCAACAGTGCTCGCCCGGCGGGGCCATTGAAGGAACGCACCACCCCCAGCAGCACCAGCACCATGTAAATGGCATTCACCGAGCTGCGGCCGCGCCAGGCGATCTCCAGCAGCAGCCCCGAGCAGATGGCGAATCCGCCGTAACACACCAGCAGCAGGTGGCGGCGGTCGAAACGGTCGGCCACCTGGCCGGAGACCAGGAACAGAAAGATCCCAGGCAGAAACTGAGCCAGGCCAACCAGCCCGAGGTCAAGCGGCCGTTTGGTAATGTCGTAAACCTGCCAGCCCACCGCTACAGACTGCATTTCCAGTGCGAGCACGATGAAGAGCCGGCCAACCTCGTAGGAGACGAAGTCGGGATAGGTGAAGGCCGCTCTGCTGGCGTTTTGTTCGCTCCCGGGGTTCGGCATCAGGTCACAAGATGATACAGACAAATAAAGCCGCGGCTAAGAGACACGCTAAATGCGCCTCTGCGGATGTTGCCGATTGCCGCTGCGTCACGAGCAAAGTCTTGACCGGGGAGCGGTCGAGTGGTAGAAGCATCATACCAATTTTGGCATAGGAGCCACCGCATGCTCCGTTTCACACTGTTCCTCTTGGGCTCGCTTGGAATGTTTGGGACGTTTTTGTTCGTCCCCGGAATTGCGCCGACAGCCTGGGCGCAACTGCCGGGCGGCGCTCCTGCAGCAGAGGAAACTCCTTCCCACGGCTACGTGATCCGTAAGCCTGTGCCCGGCTCGGACATTCCCGCCGACTACACCTTCGTCCTCACCAAAGATGAAATCTACGTGCCCATTGCCGTGCGCAAGCCCGCGGGAAACGGCCCCTTTCCCATGGTCACCATGGGCTTTGGCGAAGGCCGGGAGGGCATGCTGAAGGTTGAGGACCTCACGCGGCGGCTGGCGCCGATGCAGGACCGCATGATTGCGCGCGGCTACGTGGTAGCTACTATCAACTACCGCAACGAAGTACCGCACTTTTACGAAGACGAATATCACTCTGGCCGCAACCTGCCCGACAGCATCAGCGGCGGCCGGCGCATGTTGAAGTCCAACCCCACGCTTGACCACGAAGACCTCATCGCCATCCTGCGTTATCTGAGAACGCTTCCCTATGTGGACAAGAATGGGATCGGCGCCATGGGCGTGAGCCACAGCGGAGAAATGATCCTCAAGGCGGCCAGCCAGTACGATTTCAACGCCGGTGTTTGCATCGAGCCTGCCGCCCATGAATTCTTGAGCGTCAATACCGGGCCCAGCGCCCCTCGCGAAGGCACGGAAATTCAATATCAGGACATTGAAGTCGTTCGGCGCAATGCCAACAAGGCCGCGGCCATGGAGCGCATCAAGACCGTCCATACGCCCATCCTCATCATGGGACGCGACCAGGACCACCTGCAAGGCATTTTCAAGCTCACCTACGAGTGGATGAAGGAAGCCGGCAAGGATGTGACCTGGGTGAGCTACAACCATCCCGTGCACGGCTACGTGTTCAGCTACCGCGAGACGGATGGCTCGTATAAGCCGGACGCGGTGCAGGAAAAGGCATTCGAGACAGCCATGACGTACCTGGACCAGCACCTGAAGCATGGGCAAACGGCCGCGGCTGTGCACTAACACACTTCAACGCAGAGGCCGCTGAGAAATTCTGAGGAAGTTGTGAGTTTGAGCACAGGCCAAAGGGGGAAACACGGGTGTCAAAATTTGCCGCCTTCTCTACCGTCCTCGCCTTACTCTTTGTTCTAACCGCCATGACCGCCGAAACTTTTGCAGCCCAGGAGCCGCCGAGGGAGCGCAGCCTGGAGGAAATCAAGACCGAAGCCCTGGCCCGGGCCCGCACGGGAATGTATCCCATGATCGGGCTCGACCCGGCCAACGTGAGCGAGGCCTTCGAGCACATCAAGACGAAAGACATGGATGAGTGGGCGGCCGCCTTCGATGCCGTTGCCGACCGCTACATGGGGCAAGGCAAGTCGCTGGAAGGAAGTGATCGCGATAAGGCCAACGCCGCCTATCTGCGCGCTTGGCGTCTCTACTATTTCGGAAACTGGCCGGTGCCCATCTCGGCGGGCAAGCTGCGCTCTTATAACAAGTCGCTGGAAGCCTTCGTGGCACACGGGCGCCTGCTCGATCCGCCCATCCAGGTGGTGCGCATCCCGTTTGAGGGGAAGGAAATCGTCGGCTACCTGCGCATGCCCAAGGACGCCAAAGGCCCGGTGCCTATGGTGATTGCCATCAATGGCGCCGATAGCCGCAAAGAAACCATGTCGCTCAGCTTCGATGCGGCCATCCCGCACGGCATTGGCTACCTCGCCGTGGACACGCCGGGAACCGGCCAGGCGCCTATCAAAGCCGGCCCCACCGCCGACCGCCTGTACTCGCGCGTCATTGACTGGCTGATTGCCCGCCCGGACGTGGACAAAACCCGCATCGCCGCCGAGGGCCAAAGCTGGGGTGCGTACTGGGCCACCAAGCTGGCGATTGTCGAGCGCGCCCGTCTCAAGTGCGTGATCGCCCAGTCGCCGGGGGTGCACGCCGGCTACATCCACGGCCTGCACGAGGATGAGATGCTGCGCAACCGCGAATACCTGTTCGGCCTCTCTCAGGTGTTCCAATTCCTCTACGGTGTGAAGACCATCGAAGAGGCGAATAAGATTTCACCCCAGATGTCGCTGGTGAACCAGCACCTGATCGGCCAGCCCACCACGCCCATGCTGATCATTGCTGGCGTGAAAGACACGCTGGTTCCTATGTCCGACATTTATCTCGTCCTGGACAACGGCGACATTCCCAAAGACGCCTGGATTAATCCCCAGGGTGGGCATTTGGGACGGCAAGTGGGCGTGTGGCCTGATCCGGTGATCTTTAACAAAGTGATTATTCCGTGGTTGATCCGGCATTTGGACATGCCGGCGACGCAATAACAACGAGCGGCGCGAGAATCGCTAATCTGAATGCGAGGACGAACACAATGAACATTCCAAAACGTTTCCTTCGCATTTTTTGCGCTGCTGCAGTTCTGAGCGGCGTTCTGGCCATTGCGCAAACGCCGTCCTCCGATGCGCCCCTCACGCTAACCGGCTCCATTCCCATGCCCCACGTTCAGGGTCGCATTGATCACTTCGCGCTCGGCCCTGAGGGCACCATGTTCATCTCCGCGCTGGGCAACAACACCGAAGAGGCAATTGACCTTTCGGGCGGCGTTGTAGGGCACACCATTCCCGGCATTCCCAAGCCACAGGGAGTGGCCTATGCCCCGGAGGTAAAAGAGATATTCGTGGGCAGTGATGAGGGCAAGCTCTACATCTTCAACGCCGAATCGTATGCGCAGCTGGCTACGATTGACTTCGGCGATGACGTGGATAATTTGCGTTATGATCGGGCGGCCAAACGCCTCTACGTCGGCTACGGCGACGGCGCCATCGCCATGGTGGATGTGACCACAAACCAACGCCTGCCGCAGGAATTCAAGCTGGGGGCACACCCCGAATCGTTCCAGCTGGAAAAATCAGGTCCAAACATCTACGTCAACCTGCCCGGCCTGAAGCAGATTGCCGCCATCAATCGCCAAACCGGCGCCATCACTCGCTGGCCGATAAAGGAGGAAAGCAACTTCCCTATGGCGCTGGATGAGGCCAACCACCGCCTGTTTGTGGTCACACGCGCGCCCGCGCGCATGCTGGTGGTGGACACCGGCTCTGGCCACGTGGTTTCGGCCTTGCCTTGTGTGCAGGATTCCGACGACCTCTACTACGATGCCGCGCGCAAGCGCATTTATGCGCCCGGAGGGGAAGGCTACATTAGCGTGTTTCAGCAGCAGGACGCCGACCACTACCGCCTGCTGGCGAAGGTCCCATCGGAGCTGGGAGGACGCACCGCCGGCTACTGGGGAAAACTGCTCAAAGGATTCGATCGCTTCTTCGTGGCGGTTCCGGCGCGCGCCGACCGCGGCGCAGAAGTCCTCATCTATACAATACAGGACTGAGCGGCGGCGGCCCCGGCGCTCACCTGAGCGAGAGAGCGCATGTGGCTGTTCGTTATCCTGGTAGCCCCGGCGGTCCTGTTGGCGGCGTTTTCCTGGCGCGGCGAGCGGGAAAAATTCCGCTACTACCGCCAACGCCTCCCGGATCAGCAGCAAAGCGCCTTCGTGCCGCCGGTCAGCCTGATTGTTCCGGTTAAAGGACGCGACCAGGGCCTTCAGGAAAACTTGGCTTCGCTGGCCACTCTTGACTATCCCGACTATGAGCTGATCGTTGCCGCGCACTCTTCGACCGATGTCCCCCCAGATGTAGTCCCGCCGAAAGCGCGAGTTGTGTTTTCAGAAGGCCAGCCTGCCGGCGCGGCGGAAAAGCTGCAAAATCTGCTGGCGGCGGTGCGCGCTGTGCGGCCGGAATCTGAGGTGCTGGCCTTTGCCGATTCAGACGGGCGGGTCAGCCGCGGATGGCTGCGCGCTCTGGTTGCTCCTCTGGCAGAAACTGGAGTGGGCGCGGCCACCGGCTACCGCGTTTACCTGCCGGAGATAGCGGACTTCTGGTCCACTTTGCGCAGCGCGTGGAACGCAGTGATCTTCGGCACCTTTGGTCCGGGCACAATCGAGTTCGTTTGGGGTGGCGCCATGGCGCTTCGCAAGGATTTGTTTTTCCGGTTGGGAGTGGAATCGCTCTGGGCCAGCACCGCCAGTGACGACTACGTGCTCACCGAGGCGATGCGTTCGGCGAAGCTGCGGCTCTGCTTCGCGCCGGGCGCGCTGGTAGTAAGCAGCGATTGCATCGGCGCCGGTGAGTTACTGCGCTGGATCCGGCGGCAGTTGGTTATCACCCGCATCTATGCGCCGCGTCTCTGGGCGCTTTCGTTCCTTGCCACCCTGAGCTATTGCACCGCAATGGTGACCTGCATCGTGGCGCTGTTGGACGGCCACGGGCTAGCCGGCGCCGTGCTGGCATTCCTATTGGCCGCAGGCATGCTGAAGGGTACTGCCCGTGAGAAGCTTGCGGCCAAGGCCCTACCGGAATCCCGGTCATGGTTCCAGCGCCACGGCTGGACATTTACCTGGCTGGTCCCCTTGGCCACCTGGACGTGGCTCTATGGCCACCTGGCATCCTCAATAACCAATGCTATCGAGTGGCGCGGCTACCGTTACCGGCTTTCCAGGCAGGCTGTGTTGAACGTCACGCACTCGAAGCGGTAATCCGACCAGACGGATTAGCCTCACCGCGCGAAACTACGCAGAACGCCTGATGTACCTGCCTTGAACGTCCGTAACTTTCGAGGCCCCTACACCTGTCGCGATAATGGCAGGGATATGCCCAACTGGCCCATCAGGCGGGAACGGCGTCGCTGGCGGCGTCATTGGCTGAGAGCGCCGGTGCGCATCTTCAGCGATGCCGGCGTGATTGATGGTTATGGCCTGCGTGTGAGCGAAGGCGGTATGTACCTGTTTGCCGTCGCCGATTTCGAATTGGGAACGCGCGTCGAGGTCGAATTCATCAAGCCACATTCCGGTGAGCCCAGCCGCTACACGGGGGTGGTCCGCAACCGCATGGTCTATTTGTACGGGATGGAATTCGTGCGCAATCAGGAGCAATCCGGTTCCCGCCAGCGTATTCCCGAACCCCAGATTCACTCTTAGTCGCGATCCGCGAAATTCATTCAGGCTCCGGAACTCAGGACGAGTGACGGATATGCAGCGCGCTATCCCTCACGATTCGTATCAGGGCACGACTTCAGCCGTGCCGATAGTTCCGAAGGTTACTGTCATCCTGAGCCGAGCGCGCCCGAGTTCTGCGAAGGGAGCGCGAGGTGAAGGATCTATGCATTCACCTTCGGCACTGCAGTTTCTGGGGACCTCGCCAACGGTCGCATCATGCTGACTTCTTAAATGCAGAGGTCCTTCGGTTGCGCTCCTTCACTGCGCTCAGTCGCGCATCCTCAGGATGACAATTCAAATAAGGGTATGCTGCGGCACGCCTGAAGGCATGCCCTGATACGAACACGACCATTCGCACGCCAACAGGAATCTTCGTGCCCGAGTGTGGAAGCGTGCAGCTTTCAGCCTCACGAGAATCATGCACAAAAAATCTGGGCTTCAGCCCCGGTGTTAGCCGCTATTTCGGTTCCGGCACCGCCGGCTGCGGATAAGCCTTTTGTAGCGCTGCCTGATACTCCGCGAACAGCGCCTTAATGCGCGTGAACTCTGTCGTCACCGCCTGGCGATATTCGGGATGCGTGGCGTAATCGTAGAGCACCGCTGCCATGGTCTCCCCGTCCACCAGGAACCCGTGGTGGCCAACGTCGGTGAGGGCGTCAGCCTCCATTCCGTAGGTGTGGTTGGCCCAGTTGGAGGATTTCGCCGTGACTTCGAGGCCCGGAATCTGGCTGGAAACACTGCCGGTTTCCTCGTACCCCTGGGGCTTGCCCGGTTCGGGATCAATTCCAGTAGCGCCAAACTGTTTCATATAAGCAAACGACAATTCCTGCAGCGTGGCCACAGAAATCCCGTCGCGATCGTGGCCGTAGTGGTCAATCTTCACCTTGGTGCCGGTGGCCAGGGCGGCGGCTTGCGCTGCATCGTCCACCCATTTGGTCACCTGCTCCAGGTAGACGGAGTCGGGATAGCGGATGTAGAAATCGGCGGCCGCCTTGTCGGGCACCACGTTGGGCGCGGCGCCGCCTTCGGTAATCACGCCCTGGATACGGGTTTCCGGGCGCATGTTGCTGCGCACGGAATCAATGTTGTTGAACAGCTTGATCACCGCCTCCAGCGCATTACGTCCATTCCAGGAAGTGAGTTCGTGGGCGGGCGCGCCGGAGAAGGTGTATTTCACGCCGTCAATATTCATGCAGCAGGTGCCAAAACCGGGGGCGGCATGGCGCGTCACGTTGAAGGAATGGCTGCGCACGATGATGTCGGCGCCCTTGAATACGCCGGCGTCCCACATCACGGTCTTGGCCTCCGGCGGCATCATCTCCTCGCCCGGCGTGCCATAGACGGTCACCGCCCCCGGCGTATGCGTCCGCGTAAGAAATTCGGCCATGGCGATGGCTGTGGCCAATCCCACCGGCCCCTGAGCGCTGTGCTGGTCGCCATGAAATGCGCCCTTGGTGCCGCGCAGCGCGTCGTATTCCACGATCACGCCCAGGTTGGGTCCGGGAGTGCCGTGGCGATACTTGGCCACAAAAGCGGTGGGCAAGCCGGCCACCCCCTTGCTGATATCGAAATCGTGCGCCTGCAGGTAAGCGATTAGCTTTTCGACGGCCTGCGTTTCTTGGAAGCCGATCTCCGGGTGCTGCGTGATCCAGTCGCTCATCGGCATGAGCTCGGTATCCAGAAGCTGCTTTACGCGCGCGATCACCTGGTCGCGGCCCTTGTCGGGCGCAGTAAGGCGGGCGACTATCTGGGGCACATTCAGCGACTGGTCCAGTTCGTGGATCTGCCGGACCACGTCGCGCCCGGCCTCGCGCTCGGTTTCAGTTTCCTGCGCCGCGGCTACGCCGGCCAGCAACATGATTAGTGCGCAGCCGGCAATCAGAGTTCGCATTTCGCCCTCCGGAAAGGCGGCAATTGTACTACTTAGGCGGAACGGAAAATCTGGCTTTTAGCTATTGGCTATTAGCTCTTAGCTACCAACGCTAACGAATGACTTGGGGGGAAAATGAGAAAACCAGGAGCGAGAGGCGCCGGAAAGGAAAGTCCGCAATCCGCAAGGGAAAACAAGCCAAAAGCTAAGAGCCAATAGCTAAAAGCCTACCGCCCCTCACTTCCGCCCGTTCTCCGATTCCTTGTACATGTACTTGATGGAGGGTTTGTAAACCATGATGTTCGGCTGGCCGTTGCGCACCATCTTGATGCAGTTCTTGTCGTACCATTCGATGACGCCGTGAATTTCCTCGCCATCCTGCAGTACCACGACCATGGGGGTGTGGCTCTGCATCTGCTTCTGGTAATAGAAGTTTTCCGCGTTGGTCTGCTCGGCAGGAACATTTTTGCGGGGCGCAGGGCCGTTGGAGCGATCGCGGCGCTCCATGGGCGCCTCGGCACGATGGTTGCGCTCATTGTTGTGGTTGAGCAGAGGGCGAATCAGCTTGCGGTTGGAAAATTCTTCCGCCTCCGGCGCGCGTTCTACCGCTGTCGCATCCACGCTATCTTTCATGTGACCACCGTCCATGGTTGCAATCGCGCACGCTGTCGCGCGGAGTAAACACCCTGTGTTGCCTTGCTTGAAGAACTAGTAGGGGTGTGAGACTGCGTTTAAGCTACCACAGAAATCGGTGCAGAAACAATTCCTGCGTCGTGTATCGCAAAATGCGACAGGTAACGGTAGTCACATGGCGAAGGTACCGGCCGCTGTCTTAGATAGTCCCCATAGCTAATTCCCACTAGAAGCTAGGAGCGGTTCCTTAGCCCTTTTCCAGCGCCGCGGCAAACGCGTCCAGCGACAATGACCGCAAAAGATTCCGGCGCATGCCGCTTTCCACTTCGCCCAGGCGCTCGCTGGCCGCCGCCAGCCAGGCAAAATCCACACCCTCGGCCAAAGACTTCAATTCCGCGTTCATATCCGTATTCCGCACCAGGTCGGGCGTGCGATTTGCAAAGAACATAAGGTCCTGGAGCAGGGAATAGAGCGCCCGAATCAGGCGCTGAGTTTTCTCCTGGCCTTCGGCACCCGCGCGGTAAGTCTCCGTGACCTTGAACAGCGCGCTGTGGTCGCCGCCGGAAAGCGCCGAGCGCAGCAGCACCAGGGCGTCGGCGCGAGCCGCGGCATAAACCTCCACATCGAAATTGCGGGCGCGACCAACAGCGCCTTCGGCCAGGCGCGCGACCAGGGCGCGCTGCTTGGGCGACCACTGTGGGCGCTGCCCGGCCAGATCGCGCTCAATTTCTTCCGAAGGCAACGCCGAAAGGCTCAGCGTGATGCAGCGCGAACGGAGCGTGGGGAGCAGTTGCCCCGGATTCTCAGACAGCAGAAAAAGCGTGGCGAACTCGGGCGGTTCCTCCAGAACCTTGAGCAGCGAATTGGCCGCCTCCTTCATAAACGCCGACTGGGTGAAGATGTACAACCGGTGGTTGCCCTCGCCGGGGCGGTAATAGATGGTCTCAATCACCCGCCGCACCTGGTCCACCTTGATGAGCATTTGCGGCGGGTCGGGAGGGATGACCAGCACATCGGGATGGGTCTGCACGAAGATGCGGGTCTCTTTCTTGTCGGTGTCGCGTAGGCCTTCACGGGCCTCGACCGCCTCGGCGCAGCGTGCTTCCAGGTCATCGGCTTCGGCGATACGGAGGCAGTTGGCGCAGCGGCCGCAGAAGTCCGGCAGACCCTCGGCATCGCGCGACTTCTCCAGGCAGTTCATGGCCTTGGCCACCATTTGCGCCAGCGTGTACTTGCCGGCGCCCCGCGGCCCGGCCAGGATCAGGGCATGGGGAAAGCGGTCGCGCGCCAGCATCTCGCGCAGGCGGCGGACAGTTTCGGCGTTGCCGTGAAAATCAGGAAACCCCATATTCACCACAGAGACACAGAGGCACAGAGAAGCTCAATTCATTGTAATTGGGTCTTGAACGATGATTGTGGAATGAAGAGTAAAAAATGAAGAACAAAGAATGAAAACCAGCCTCCACTAAGGCACGCCCATTCTGCATTCATGATTCTTCATTCATAATTCCTCTGTGTCTCTGTGTCTCTGTGTCTCTGTGTCTCTGTGTCTCTGTGTCTCTGTGGTGAATGAATTTATGGAATTGCCGGTGTTGGCTTGGGCTGCGGTGCTGCGAAGTGCCGGTCGTACCAGGCAAACGCCCGCTCCATGCTGTCCACCTGGTGCTTAGGTTCGCGCAGGCCATGGCCTTCCCGGGGATAGCGCACAAACACGGTCTCTACACCTACGTCCTTCAGCGCAATGTACATCTGTTCCGCCTCGGCGATGGGCACGTCGGGGTCATTTTCCCCGTGCATGAACATGGTGGGCGTGCTGACGTTGGCCACATGCTTCAGCGCCGAGCGCTCCCAAAGCACATCCATGAGGTTTCCCTGGTGCGGGTAGGCGCCCCACTCCATGGCCTCGTACTGGTTGTAGTAGGTCATATAGTTGTAGGAAATGAAGTTGGAGATGCCGGCGATGGGGATGGCGGCTTTGAAGATGTTGGTTTGCGTGATCAGCCAGTCAGTCAGTTGTCCGCCATAGCTGACGCCCTCAATACCCATGCGCTCGCGGTCAATCCAGGGATAGCGGCGCAGGGCGGCATTAACGGCGTAAAGCACGTCCATGGCTTCGTGGCCGTCCTGGTCGGCAAAAACAGCATCGGCAAACTTCTGGCCGTAGCCGGTGGAGCCTCTGTAATTCACGTTCAGGACCGCGTAGCCGTGCGCCGCGTATACCTGATTGCGGAAATTAAATTCCGGGCCCTGCTGTCCGTGAGGCCCGCCATGAATGTTCAGGATGAGCGGGTAGTTGTGCCCGGGCGAGAAGCCGATGGGCTTGGTGAGGAAGGCCTCCACGTTCCATTTAAAGTCATTGCTCAGAAAGGTGAACGACTCCACGGGCGCGATTTGTTTGCCGGCTAGCACCTGGCGGTTCAAGTCGGTGAGTTTGCGGCCAACGCCGCCCGTGGCCGGGCGAAAATAGACCTCGGCGAAGTCATACGAAGAGGCGAATGTATAAGCAATAGAGCTATCCTTGCCAACCGAAAAGGCGCCTACCGCGCCGGTTTCGCCGACCAGTTGCTGGGGCGCTCCGCCGTTAACGGGAAGCCGGGAAAGGTGATTGCTGCCCCGCTCCTGCACCGTGAAGTAAATGGCGCTGCCGTCAGCAGCCCACTCGGGTGCACCCTGGCGATCGTCAATCACGCTGCCGATTTCGCGGCGGTTGCTGCCGTCGGCGTTCATCACCCAGACATGGGTGTCTTCCATGTTGGTTTCGCGGTCGGTAAGTCCGCGCTTGGTGGCGGCGAAAGCAATCATGCGCCCGTCGGGCGACCAGCGTGGGTAGTACTCCACCCCTTCGGTCGTGGTCAGTTGGCGAATGGCGCCATCAGCCGGTGACACCGTGAACAGGTCATAGTTGAAGAAGCGGTCGGCGTCGGGGCCGTGCTCGGCGGCGTAGAGAATTTCTTTGCCGTCCGGCGACCAGTCAATGGAGTGCTCATAACCGGCGCCTTGGGTCAGTTGCCGCACTTTTCCGGACGCCACGTCCACTACAAAGATGTGCAGGCGCCGGTTGTCGTTGAAGTGGGTGTTGCCCTCCCAGTAGTCGGGCTTGTACAGATAGCGAGTAATGACCATGGGATCGCCCGAGGCATCCTTGGTCTCCGGGCCGGGCTGGGCAGAAACAAAGGCAATCTGCTTACTGTCCGGCGACCAGGCGATAGTCCGTCCCTCGTGCGGCTCTGGACTGTTGGTGGATTCGGTGGGCGCCAGAAAGCGAACTCCCGAACCGTTGGCGTGCGCAATGAACAGGCCCGACTTGCCGCCGGAATCGCCGTCGTAGGCCAGCCACTCCCCACTGGGCGACCACACCGGAGTGCCGGAAGTGTCTGCCCCAGCGCTCAATTGCGTGCTTTTGCCGCTGCGCAGATCCAGGAGCCAGATCTGGTCGTAAGGCCGCCCGGGGCCGTCATTGCTCTGCACCACGTAGGCAATGTGGCTGCCGTCAGGCGAGAAGGCAACGTCAACCACCGACCGCAAGTGATAAAGGTCGGCGGGCTGAAGTTGCGCGTGAAGGGGCAGGCAAGCCGCAAGGACGAGCACAAGCGGGAGATGTCGCAAGGAGTTCTCCTCGGGTCAAACAAATTGACGATTGTAGATTGCCGATTGATGATTGAAAACCCGACCGGTGGCGTGGTGAGCAGTTCTTCAATTGTCAATCTTCAATCTTCAATTATGCGGTTCGCGCGGCCAGCTTGAGGCGTTTCCGGACTGCGGCCACGATCTCCGGGTGGACCACTTCAGACGGGCGGCGTGCGTCCACCACGAAAAAGCGGTGGGCTTCGCGGCGTGCGATGGCCAGGTAGGCGTTGTGCACGCGTTCAAAAAATGCCCGGCTTTCGCGCTCGAAGCGGTTTTCGTCGGCTTCGCCGGTATCGGTGGCCACACGCGCGCGGTTGCGGCGCCGAGCGCGGGCGACGGAAGCTCCGGGCTCGGAGTCCATCAGGATGGTCAGGTCGGGCTGAATATTGCCGCACAGCACGCGATGCAGGGTAAGCACGGCATCGCTGCCCAGCTTGCGCCCGCCGCCCTGGTAAGCCTCCGTAGAATCGGTGAAGCGGTCGCAGAGCACCATGCGGCCCTTCTCCAGCGCTGGCAGGATCACTTCGTGCAGGTGCTGGGCGCGCGAGGCGAACATTAGCGCCATTTCCGCCCACGCAGACAGGCCGGTGGTGGCGGAATCCAGCAGCACGCCGCGGATGCGGTCGCCCAGCGGCGTGCCCCCGGGCTCGCGGGTGGTGAGAACGTCCAAGCCCTCAGCGCGCAATACGGCGGCAAGCTTTTCCAGTTGCGTGCTCTTGCCGCAGCCGTCCAGACCTTCGATGGTGATGAACACGCCTTTGCGCGGGGCCACGGGGAGATGATAGCAGCAGGGAATTGACGATTGATGATTTAAGAACGACGAGTGACAAAACAGCACTCAGCCATCAGCACTCGACCTGAAAATGCCGACTAACAAAATTCCTCCAGCTAGGTAATCACACTGGTGGCTGAATGCTGATTGCTGAATGCTGAGTGCTCTTTCGGAATCGTATAATGCTGGCGCGAGTTGCTTGCCCTTTCCGGAGTCGCCGAATATGCAGAGCCCAAAACGTCCACAGTTGCTTCCTGTCCTCAGCCTGCTGGCGATCAGCTTTTGTGCAGCGGCATTCTTCCTGTTCAGCCAGCCCCGTCCGGCGGTGGTGCAGGCGGCCGCGCGTAAGCCCGCACGCGCGCAGGAAGCTGGCGCCAAAGACCCGCGCCTGGGCAACGCCTACCGCTTCGAGCGCGGCGGCTGGACCTATGTCCATCTGGAAGGCACGCCGGAGCAGATCGGATTCCAGCACGGCTATCTGTTGGCGCCGGAAATCAAGGACACCTTCGAGGCCATCCAACTGCGTGACGTGCACGACACTAAGCGCGACTGGCAGTTCTTCCGCCAGGCAGCGCGCAAGATGCTGTGGCCGCACATCGAGGCCGAATACCGGCAGGAACTGACCGGCATCGCCGAGGGCCTGAAGGCGCGCGGCGTAGCCCTGGACGTGGATGATGTAGTCGCGCTCAACGCCTTCGAAGAAGTGCCCGACTACTACGTGCCCTGGCTGAACGAGAAAAACAAGGTGGCCGGCGCGCCGTCTCTGCACAGTCCGGGCAACTGCAGCGCTTTCGTGGCCACGGGCAGCTACACCAAGGACCACCAGATCGTCATCGCCCACAATAACTGGACCAGCTACCTGGTAGGCTCGCGCTGGACAGTGATGTTCGATATCGCCCCCCAGCACGGCTACCGCATCCTGATGGACGGCATCCCCGGGGTAATTACCAGCGACGATGACTTTGGCATCAACTCCGACGGGCTGATGGTCAGCGAAACTACCATCACCCAGTTTCATGGCTGGGACCCCAACGGCATTCCCGAATTTGTGCGGTCGCGCAAGGCGCTGCAGTACGCCAACTCCATTGAGAGCTACGCCCGCATCATGCGCCTGGGCGACAACGGTGGCTACGCCAACGACTGGCTCATTGGCGATCGCAAGACTGGCGAGATCGGTTACCTCGAGCTGGGCCTGAAGCACACGCCCCTGTGGAAGACCGAGGACGGCTACTTTGTCAGTTCCAACTTTGCCCGCGATCCGCGAGTGCTCAAAGATGAGACCGCTTTCGATTCCACCAATCTGGCCTCTTCACCCAATGCGCGCCGTGTGCGCTGGGAGGAGCTGATGCAGGAGAACAAGGGCAAGATTGATGTCGCCATGGCGGAAAAGTTTCTGGGCGAGCATTACGACAGCTATCAGAAGCAAGGGCGGGCGGACGGACGCACCCTGTGCGGGCATGCCGACGCTTCTTCGCACGGCATTCCGGAATGGGATTGGGGGCCATATTATCCCGGCGGCGCGGTGCAGGGCAAAGCTACAGATAGCCAACTGGCTGCCAGCATGAGCTTGTGGGCGCGCGCCGGGCACCCCTGCGGAGACGATTTTCTGGCCAAGGATTTCCTCGCCGCACATCCGGAGTACAACTGGCAGGCTTCCAAGCTGCACGACATGAAAGCGGGACCCTGGATGGAGTTCAAGTCCGGGGAGCGCCGGTAAAGACCAATTTCACCGCAGAGACGCAGAGAAGACCACATGAATATTTCTGAATTCTCGGCGATCTTGGCGTCTCGGCGGTGAACGGGTTGTATCGTCAAACGATACATTGCGGCTTTCGACAGAGCAGGCGCTTAGCTGCTATATTCATTAGTTTTCGCCCACAGGGCCGAACGCATCGTATCCAGGAGCGTGCGCATGTCTCTCCCCCGCTGCCGTGCGCTGGTCGCGGTTGCTGCTGTTATTGCCTTTTCGCTTCCTTCGTTCGCCCAACCTAAAGCGCCCAGCATCACGCTGGCCGTGGATGCCACCGAGGCGCCCCGAAAGATTTTTCACGCGCGGCTGACTATTCCCGCAACCCCCGGCACGCTTACCCTGTACTACCCCAAGTGGATTCCCGGCGAACACGCGCCCGACGGGCCCATCGTGGACCTGGCCGGGCTGAAGTTCACCGCCAATGGCCAGACCCTGAACTGGCGCCGCGACCTGCAGGACATGTTTACCATTCATGTGGAAGTGCCGGCGGGGGCGACCAGCGTCCAGGCCTCGCTCGACTATTTATCGCCCGCCGCGGAGCGTGGCTTTTCCGGGGCAGCTTCGGCCACAGCGCGCATGACTGTGGTCAGTTTCAACCAGGTGTTGCTCTATCCCAAGGGCTGGCCTGCCGACCAGATCACCTACACTGCCAGCCTGCGCCTGCCCACGGGTTGGAAGTTTGGCACCGCGCTGCCCATGGCCAATCAAAACGGCGACGAAGTCCAATTCAAGCCTGTGTCGCTTTATACGCTGGTGGATTCGCCGGTGATTGCAGGCGAATATCTGAAAGTGGTTCCGCTGACCTCGGCGGGCGAATATCCGCCCCAGGAAATGGATGTCGCCGCCGATAGCGCGGCCGCGCTGGATGCCCCGGCTGAGGTTTGGCAGCAGTACCGTAACCTTGCCACCCAGGCGTATGCGCTGTTCGGCGCGCGCCACTACCGTGATTACCACTTCCTATACAGCTTGAGCGATCACGTGGCCCACTTCGGGCTGGAGCACCATGAATCCGACGACAGCCGCGTTGGCGAGCGCGGCCTGGTGGACGCCGACGAGCGCAAACTCGACGCTGGTCTGCTTCCCCACGAATATGTGCACTCCTGGAACGGCAAGTATCGGCGCCCGGCCGACCTGACCACGCCCGATTACGAGAAGCCCATGGTCACCACCATGCTCTGGGTGTATGAGGGGCTGACGTCCTACCTGGGCGACGTACTCACCGCGCGCAGCGGCCTGTGGACGCCGCAGGACTACCGCGACTCGCTGGCCGTGATCGGCGCCGAACTCGACCATCGCCCCGGCCGCACCTGGCGCGACTTGCAGGATACCAACGACGCCGCCCAGCTTCTGTATTTCTCCTCCGAAGCATGGGATTCCTGGCGCCGCAGCACCGATTTCTACGACGAAGGCGTGCTCGACTGGCTGTGGGCCGACGTCATTATCCGCCAACAGACACACAGTCAGAAGTCGCTGAACGACATCTGCAAACTGTTTTATGCCGGCCCCACGCCGCAGTCCACCCAGGCGCCCATGGTGAAACCCTACACCTTCGATGAACTGGTCAACGCCCTCAACCAGATCGCACCCTACGATTGGCGCGGCTTCTGGCACGAGCGGCTGACCACCCATGCGGCCCACGCGCCCCTGGGCGGCATCGAGGGCAGCGGCTGGCGCGTGGTTTATACGGACACGCCTTCAGAGATGTCGAAACTTACCGAGCAAGACCGCAAGGCCATCAACGCCGAATATTCCGTAGGCTTGGAGCTGAAGGATGACGGCACGATCGTGGATACCGTGCACGGCGGTCTGGCCGCCAATGCCGGCATCGGGCCGGGCATGAAGGTGATTGCGGTTAACAGCCGCAAGTTCGCGCCGGAAGTGTGGCACGATGCGCTCAAGGCCACCAAAACCGCGAGCGGGCCCCTGCAGTTACTGGTGGAGAACACGGATTACTTCACCACTTACTCGCTCAACTACCACGGCGGCGAAATGTATCCGCACCTGGAGCGGGAGACGAGCCAGCCTGATCTGCTGAGCGACATCATCAAGGCGCTACCCGCCAAATAGTTCACCATAGAGGCAGAGATACGGAGGAATCCATTGACAGCCAAGTCTCTGTGTCTCTGTGGTGAATCAGTCTTCTACGACACCGTCGAAC
>DATEGI010000060.1:0-17419 GCA_035280205.1 Terriglobales bacterium
GAGCAGTGGGAGCGGGAGGGCCGACGGTGAAATGATAGAAAGCCTTGTATTTTCAGCGGCGACCCAGCGTTCATCCGCGTAAATCCGCGGCGCATGAAGTGGGTTTGGGCGCAATTGCCCCTGGTTTTGCTCTCATTTATAATCGAACCTGCCGAGCGGGAGTAACTCAGCGGTAGAGTGCGACCTTGCCAAGGTCGAAGTCGCGGGTTCAAATCCCGTCTCCCGCTCCAGAGTTGCCAACCCTCGCCCCGGGGCGGGGGTTTTTTCCGTGGCGCGGTAGCCAAGTGGTAAGGCCGAGGTCTGCAAAACCTCTATCGCCGGTTCGATTCCGGCCCGCGCCTCCAGCTCTTCCGCCCGCAAAGCGGCTCAAGTTCGATTCTTGCCCGCGCTTCCCTCCTCAGAGGAGAAAAAACCGCGCCGGCAATGACGAACACCGGCGCGGGATTCCTGAAGCTTTTACTTCATTCACGGTTCTGTGTTTCGACCGTTTGCGCCCCGGTATTCGCTCTTTGCTCGGCAAGGCTACTTTTGCGCAATGAGATTGGAAACGCTAACCAATTTCGCGTAGTAACCCTTGCGCGTGCGGATCTGCAGTTTCTCTCCTGGCCGGCGCGCAGCGATAGAAATTTTGCGATAGTGGCCGTCGGCTACGAAATCAGCCGGCCGGTAGGCGATCGCGTAGCGGCTGCGCAACTCCTCGGCGATTTTTGCAAATGCCTTTCCCACCGATTTTGCGTCTGGCGGCGTCAACAGGCGTCCGCCGGTTTGCTCGGCCAGCCTGCGCAGGTTTTCGTTTCCGTTCTTGGCATCCCAATCCTCTTCAGCAAAATCGAGCGTGTAATGGTAGTTCGTACTGACGGTGTAGATTGCCACCTGCGCCTGCTGCGCTATACCGATGACGGTATTGAGGCCAGTCTTGCCGGCATTGTTTTGTCCGTCTGAAAGAACCACCAGCACGCGAGCAAGCATGTCGCGCTCGGGGGTCGCCAGCAACTTTTCGCAAGCTGCGGCTACCGCATCGTACAAGGCGGTTCCGCCGCCGATGGTGAGGCGCTGCACGCCTTGCGACAAGGCCTCCGGGTTGCTGGTGAAGTCCTGAGCCAATTTTTGATCGTTACTGAATCCCATGACAAAAGCCTGGTCTTCTTTGCGCCGCAGAGTTTCGAAAAGAAACGCACTGGCTCCTCGCTGCTCAAAGCGGAACCGCGATGTAACCGAGCTGCTGGTGTCAATGACCAACCCGACGCGCAGGGGCAGCTCGCGTTCGGTGCGAAATGCCAAGATTGCGGCCGGAGGTTTCCTGTCGTCGAGCACGGTGATGTCGTTCTGAGAGAGGTCGTCAATGAACCTGCCATTGTGCGTGGCTACAAAAAGAAGATTGACCTCATTTACCTCTTTAGCGAACGACCACTCGCTGGTTGAGACTGGCCCCGGAGGGAGAGCCTCTGCGGTGGCGCACTCGGCGCAGGACTGGCCGTACGCAGCCAACGTAAATTGAGAAGCAAGCAGAACGGTGAACAGAAGGGTAGCACCGGGAGCAATTTCCAATACCCGGGTTAAAACCTGGAACAAAGAGTGTGTCTTCATCGCAGCCTCCGTGAAGGCCCGTGATTCCTAGGTTCGGCGGGGGTTGTGCACTTCGGCTGCCGTTCTCGGTGGAGCAATCCCGGTCTCAATTAGCGTTGGATGTTATTGAAATGATAGTAGGCGAGCTTCATAAGACCACGAAGTGGCGGTGGGGCAGCCCCCCTGGAAACGACAGATGCTATCCGTTTGGATAGGGCACTATCCGTTTGGTTAGTCCAAGCCACTGGCGTGCGAAGGCAAGGCTGCGCAGATCAGGGTGATCAGCACTGCTACAGTTTGAGAAGGTCACGTAGCACGCTGTGCGACCTGCGAGGTGCGAGTCCTTGTTCCGCAACCGCGGGAGGTTGCAGGTTCGGGCACCGGGTATGAATTGGCCGCTCTCCCGCCGAATTGGTTATAAAGTCCTCGTTTTGGCCAATGGGCAGGCGGCAGAGTTCGCATAGGTCAGGCAATGCGTTTCCCGCCGATGTTGCCGGGGTGTCAAATTGTGGTGGTAACCATCCCGAAGTGCTCCCTAAAGTTACCCGCCAAGTGGGGGTGCTGTTCGCAACTGCAGGGACGCTTGCCGGGCTACACTCTGGTTGAGCCCAATCCTTTGTGCTTCCGAAAACAAATCTCCATGAAGTAGGGGACGTTGCGGCTGCCGCCATAACCACCTCCGTTACGGAGCCGGAAGAAATAACCCAGCGGTTCCGTCGCTATACCGAGCACGAAGCACGCTACCGGCCAAACGACGATAAAAACGAAAAAGCTCGCGGGCAGTACCTTACAAGTTGTTAAGGGAATGGAAGATGAAGCGAGGAGAGAGCCCTCCCAAGGCCAAGGTCCACTGAAGCATTGAGTGACGGACTGCACAGGGGTGGAGTATCCGATCGGATAGGCGGAGCAGGGGATTCTGTTCTGTGATCTCTGATTGCGCCTTGCTGTTTCCCGATGCTCTATTCCTGAGGCGCAGCATGCACGCGTGCCGTGTAAACTTGCAGGAAATCGGTGGCGCCGATAATGCGGAGGATGATGCGAACGGGAAATGGGAACTTTGCTCGACTCGGGTCATGAACGACAGTGGGCGCAGAAAGCTGATAGCTTCGGCCGCGAGTTTCCAGCCGGCAGCTACCGGCGGCCAATATGTTTTTCACCCACTGGGCTTCCTGGCCGTAGGTGAGGGCGATCATGAAGCCATCCGACGTTCTAAAAACGTTTACTGGCGTTCGGTAGAGCCGCCCCGACGTGCGGCCCACATGGGTGATGAGGCCGAATCCAGGCAAGCGGTGGGCAAAGGGGCTGGTTACGCGGTTCGTAATTGCCTTGTTGAAGGCTGCTACCCATCTTTTGCGAAAGCGAATGAGAAGAATGGGAAACAGAACTACCGCAATCACGATGAAGGTTACTGCGACCGCCATGCAGGCTCATTTTACAGGCAGCCGTTCACCCGTGGGTGAATTCCGCCTGGCAGGTGATCGGCCGATCGGCATCTCACGGCGTTAGGTTCCGAATCTTTGGGCAGCGCGAGCCTTGGCTTTGGCGGCCTCTTCTTCCCGGTTCCTGGGCGCAGCGCTCGTCTCCAACAAATGGAGCAAGCGAGCGGAAGCTGCGGCGACCTCATCCACGGCCGCCAGGAAAGCCGCTTCATTGGCCTGAGAAGGCTTGTTGAAGCCAGAAATTTTTCTGACAAACTGAAGGGAAGCGCCGCGAATCTCCTGCTCGGTAACCGGCGGGTCAAAGTTGAAAAGTATTCTGATGTTTCTGCACATTCGTGAAAACCCCAATCGTGGCCAAGGCAAATCCACTTTACCCGGCCACCTCTATCTTACTAGTTGGCGCCCGCCCCTGGTGCAGGCGCCGGTAAGGCCCGGGCTTTGCCCAACTTCAGGCTGCAGGTTACCCTGAAATGAAGGGCGCGGTACCCAAGTGGTAAGGGAGAGGTCTGCAAAACCTTTATCCGGCGGTTCGATTCCGCCCCGCGCCTCCAGCGTTCCCACTTGAACCATCGGTGATGCGGAGTCCTTCAGTTGCGCTCAGGATTTCGGCAGCAGCCCTTCGACTTCGCTCAAGGCTCAGGCTTGCATGCGCTCAGCTTCGGCTCTTTAGCTTGGTCGCCGGTGGCGACTTGCTCACGCCTGCTAAAGGCCGCAATTAGACCACGCCGGCCATGCGTAAGCGCTGGCGAAAATTCCGGTGATACTGTTCGATGTCAGCGGCCACTGCCTGAGAAAAGGAGCGCCAAGGATCTTTATCGCTGTTCACCAGGTGCGCCAGATGTGTATAGAGAGGATTCTGACTGGAGTCCACCGCTTCCACCCGGACGCGGTAATCGTGGGGGCTTCTGGCCTCGTTGTACATGCGAAGCGAGGCCAGGTTGAATTGTTCGTCAACAACCACGATAGCGCCGCCGTGGGCGGGCTCCGTTTGTTCGGTATCCACCACCCAGCCGCCGGTGTTATAGACGGCCATGCCGGGTGGAAAATGCTTGTAATCCATAGTTTCGGCGAACGGCTTGTGCGTGTGCCCAAACACGAAGGCAGTTTGAGCCGGAAGCGGATGCTTGTGTTCGTCCATGATCTGGGCCGCAAGCGGGCCTTCGATGTAGGCCTTAAGTCCCTGCCGGGCTTGCGGGCTAAGGGGCGTGCCGGTACGAGTCTTCTCCAGAACGGCGATTCGGTTCAGCAATATTGAGATGAGGGGCACGCAGAGCAGCCCCAGCCACTCACCCAGCCAGGGCGCCCGCGAAATCCAGTGATGACCTGCGGCACGAGCCAGTCTGCTAATGAGCTTGCGGCGAGCGTGGGGGACCAGCAGCATGTCGTAAATCTGCTCGATGCTCTGCCCCGCAGCCCCGGAACGGCCCATCGCTGACCAGAAGAAATCAATCCAGGCAAAATTCTCAGTTTCGATCTCCCCAATGCTGGTGGGATGCTGGCGGTGGGGAAATACAAAATTGCTGAGCAACGACATTAACCAGTAGATGGACTCTATGTAATGCCCGTGGCTGAAGATAACCCACTTATTGCTTTCATTGGTGAGGCAAAAATTGGGATATAGCGTTCCCACGGAAACGCCACGTGATGCCATGTGGGGGTGGCGGGAAAGGACGGCATTCAGCAGGACTGAATCCACCTGGTGCCGCTTGAAGATGCTGGTTGTATGCCATGGTGGGGGCAACGCCCGGCCGGACAGTTTGCTGCGCTTGCCCTGGAGGAGTTCGATGTACTGCGTTTCACGGGCGATTTCCCAGAGGTGATGGTCGTGGTTCCCTGGGTTGAGAAGTATCCTCGGTGCGATCAACGGTTCGCCGCCGGCGGGGAACATAAGCTCCATGAACCGCTCGAACACCATCAGCGCCACATTGTCTTGTGTCAGAGCCAATTCCAGCACGTCACCGTTCAGGATGAGCGTGGGCCGGACTTGGTTGTTGTGTTGAACCAGTTCCCGGAGGCAATTCGCCAATTGGAGGAGAATTTCACTTGGCTTACTGGCATCAACTCCGCCCGGCTGCGAGCCCAAACGGTTAAGCAGGCTGTTATCGGCTCCCAGATGCAGATCTGATAGACATATGTAGCGGACTTCCGGCATGCTGTATTTCCTCGGTGGTGCTGCTACCAGAATTGAAAGCCAAAGCCTATTCCCTTCCTGCCGGCAACCCGGTTACAGACCCGATGGGGCCGCGTGACAGGCGCCAGGACCACCTGCGCGGAACCGGATTTGTCAAAAAATTGTAAAAAGATTGTCCATTTGCCATGACATTTGGCTGCCGGGGATGAACTTGCGATAAAAATCCATTTATTGATGTAACAGAACGAGGGTGTTCAAACTCAATAAGTTGCCTCGTTCGTATTCGAGCTAAGAGCCGGGCTTGACAAATTTTTGACAAGACATAGCGAGTGCGAACAAAGGCACTAAAGGGGCGCAAGGCATGGCCTCCACTGGAATTACGGCGAACCGGAGTGGACAATCGTACCGAGAAAAATGGGTGTGCGCACGGGGTATGGAACGAATAGTGGTAATCGAAGACGATCCCAGCGTGCAGCGGGCGCTTAAGCGTTTGCTCGAACCGGAAGGGTTTTCCGTTGAAGTAGCCGGCGATGGCCCCTCGGGGGTGGCCGCGCTGCAGGGGGGCGCTACCACGGCGGTAATCCTGGACCTGCGCCTTCCGGGGGTGCCGGGCAAAGATGTGTGCCGGGAAATCAAGCAGCAGTTCCCCTCAGTACCAGTTATTATTCTGAGCGCCGCAGCGGATGTGATGGATAAAGTGCTGCTGCTGGAGTTGGGCGCGGATGACTACGTCACCAAGCCGTTCAGCCCCAGAGAATTGCTGGCCCGGATACGGGCGGGCATCCGGCGGGCGGGCCGTGCGATTGCCACCGAAGTATTTCAATTTTCCGATGTGACGGTGGACTTTACGCGCATGCAGGTGACGCGCGCTGGGCAGACGGTGGCGCTGACCGGCCAGGAATTCAAAATGTTGAAGTTCATGGTGCAGAACCCGGAGCGGGTGATCTCGCGGGAAGAGCTGCTCAATGAAGTTTGGGGATACCAGAATTACCCCACAACGCGGACCGTAGACAACCACCTGCTGAAGCTGCGCCAGAAATTGGAGAAAGACCCCGCTAACCCGGTGCATTTCCGCACGGTACACGGCGCGGGGTACCGGTTCGTGCCGTAACCTCCTGAATCGGCCCTGGTCATGATCAAAATGCGCCTGCGGACGAAGCTGCTGTTTTCCCTCCTGCTGGTAACCGTGGGCTTGACCTCGGCGAGCCTGCTGGTGGCGCGGCGGGTGATGGAGAAGCAGGTGCGGCAGGAGATATCGCAGGACCTGCACAATTCCCTTTCCACCTTTCAAAACGTGGAGCGGCAGAGAGAGCTGGGCTTGAACCGCACGGCGCAGCTGATGGCGGATATGCCCAATCTGCGGGCCCTGATGACGACCGCAGATGCTGCCACTATTCAAGATGGCTCGCAGGACCTGTGGAAGCTGGCGGGTACAGACCTGCTGGTGTTGAGCGGTCCGGAGAGCAAGATCATGGCTCTGCATACCGCAGGGCCGGGGATGAAGCGCGAGCAGGCGCAGGAGGCGCTACACCGCTCGCAGAATGGAGCGCAGTCTAATCACTGGTGGTACGGAAACAATCATCTGTACGAGGTTTCAATCCAGCCCATCTACTTCGGGGCGCCGGCCGATAACCGGCTGCTGGGATTCCTGGCGATTGGGTATGAAATTGATGACGCCCTGCTGCAGGAAATCAGTCAGGTAGCAGCCAGCCAGGTAGCCTTCCGTTACGGCAGCGAGGTCGCGCGCAGCACGCTCTCAGCGCCGCAGGAACAGGAACTGCTGCGGCAGCCAGCGCGGCCTGCGGAAAAGATGGCGCTGGATGAGGTACAGCTGGGGCAGGAACGGTTTCTGGTCGCTTCCGTGGAACTGGCCAACGACTCCGGCCACAAGGTTCGCCTGAGCGTGCTCAAGTCGCTGGATCAGGCGACGGCCTTTTTGAGCAAATTGGATTCCAGCCTGTTGGGCGTAGGCCTGCTGGCGGTGCTGCTGGGAGCAGGACTGGTCTATCTGATTTCCTACACATTCACCCGTCCGTTGGGGGATCTAGTCGCCGGAGTGCGGGCCCTGGCGAAAGGCGACTTCCACTATCCACTGGCCAGCCGGGGTAGCGATGAAGTGGCGGAAGTGCGGGCGGCATTTGGGCGCATGCGCAGCAGCCTGCAGGAAACGCAGCGGCGGCTGCTGGACACGGAAAGGTTGGCCACCATTGGGCGCATGGCCAGCTCCATTTCCCATGACTTGCGGCACTCGCTGGCCGCGATCATGGCCAACGCCGAATTCTTGAGCGCGAATAACCGCAGTTTTGCGGAGCGCGAGGAGCTTTACAACGAGGTGCGGGCAGGAGTGAACCAGATGACGGAACTGCTGGACTCGCTGCTGGAGTTTTCCCGGAGCCGGGAGTCACTGCGGCTGTCCCAGACCTCGCTGGAGGAAACAGTCCATAGGGCGGTGCAGGCGGTGCGGGCGCATCCTCGGTTTCACGATATTGACATAAGGGTGAGCTGCCAGGGAAACAGCGAGGGCTTGTTTGAACCCAAAAAGCTGGAGCGGGTCTTTCAAAATCTGCTGCGCAATGCCTGCGAGTCGCTGCCGGGGCACGGTGGCAAGGTCGAGATTACGCTGCGCGAAACCGGAGCCGGCCTGGAAGTACGCGTTGCTGATAATGGGCACGGTATCCCGGAGGCGATTCGGGGACAAATTTTTGAACCTTTCGTCAGCCAGGGCAAGGAGAACGGGACAGGGCTTGGACTCACCATCGTACAAAAGATCGTGCAAGACCATGGCGGCGATGTGCAGGTGGAACAGACGTCGAAGCAAGGGAGCACCTTTGTAGTTTTTCTGCCGCGTACGACGGAACCCCAGACCGCCAGCCGCGAGGCGTGGGTTTAGAAAGCAATCCCGCTCTAAGACAGCGACGGAAGGAGATCGCTGCTACGTGAATGCCAGATGAACGCCTGGCGGCATTGCCTGCGAGGCGCGGCCAGATGATGCAGGAACAGACCTGCTTAGGGGAGCACAAGCATGGTGCGCAAACCGGATTGGCAATGGATGGCGGGCCTGGTCATAGTGATAGCCTTGAGGAGCGGAGGGTGGGCGCAGGATTCTCCTACTGGCGATCATCCTGACACCACGGCGTTAACCGAGGCGGTCCAGCAGCTACAACAGCAGGTGGTTGAGCTGCGTGCCGCGGTAGCAGAAGTGCACAAGGAGGCGGAGCAGTACCGGCGAGAGACAGAGGCGCTGCGGCGTGAGTTGAAGGCTGAGACTGCGGGCGCAGAGGCCGTCGCTACACCAAGCGCTCAATCCTACGGTGGCAACGTATCTTCCACTGTTCAGGAAAATGCTCCGGCAGCCACGCCAGAACAGAAAGCTGGGGCGCAGAACACCAATCAGGGCCGAATCAGCAAGCTGGAAGATGAGTATCAGATGCTCACCGGCGAACTGGGGCAGCAATACCAGACCAAGGTAGAAAGCGCCTCGCGCTATCGTGTGCGTCTGTCGGGAATTGCGGTGTTCAACTTGTTCAGTAATCTGGGCACAGTCAACAATGTGGATCTTCCCTCCATTGCCGAAGAAACACCCGTTGGTCAGACTCACGGGAGCTTGGGAGCAACTTTCCGCCAATCGCAATTGGGGTTAACAGTGATGGGACCGGATTGGGCAGGGGCGCACACACGGGGTGATGTGCAGTTTGATTTTGCCGGCGGTTTCCCCAACACGCCTAATGGAGCAACTTTTGGTCTGGCGCGGCTGCGGACGGGAACGGTGCGCCTGGATTGGAGTAACACCTCGCTGGTTGCCGGGCAGGACGCGCCTTTGTTTTCGCCGCTTTCGCCGACTACGGTGGCAACGCTGGCTACGCCGGGATTCGCGTACATGGGAAATTTATGGACCTGGGTGCCACAGCTGCGGGTGGAGCACCGAGTGGCGCTGTCGGATACCTCGAATGTCTCGTTCAGCGCGGGCTTGTTTGATTCGGTGACAGGACAACCGCCCAGCAGTACGTTCTATCGCGGGCCGGTGGCGGGAGAGTCGTCGCGGCAACCGGGGTACGGAAGCCGCGTGGCTTTTACGCACAACCTGCAGGGCCGGCCCATGACTTTGGGTGCGGGCGGATACTATGGAAGGCAGGACTGGAATTTTGGCAGGACGGTGGACAGTTGGGCAGGAACAGTCGATTGGACGATACCTCTGGGAGCGTTGTTCAGTGTGGAGGGAGAGTTTTATCGCGGACGCGGACTGGGAGGATTCGGGGCCTCCGGCGACCGGAGCGTGGTATTCAGCGGCCCTCCTGTCGTGAGCACGACCGAGGTTCACGGCCTGGACGTTATTGGCGGCTGGTCGCAGCTTAAGTTCCAGCCGCGAGCCAAGCTTGAGTTCAATGCGGGCGTCGGCATGGATAACCCATTTGCGGCTGAACTGCGCGAGTATTCGTATGGACAGAACCTACCTTACGGACAGTTTTATCTGGATTCGGCACTGGCTCGAAATGCGGGCTTAATGTTCAACACTATTTATCGGCCGCGCTCCGATTTGCTGTTTTCTTTGGAGTACCGGCACATCCGGACGGTGGAGATATCAGCGGGGCCACAACATGCGGGCCAGATCAACCTGGTGATGGGAGTATTGTTCTGAATGAATACACGTCTGCACATGACGACTCGCTGGGCGCTGGCCGTGCTGGTGTTGGCTGCTCCCGCGATGGTTCTGGCACAAGCGCCGGTTCGTGGACAGGCGCAACTCGTCAGCCGCGCCAAAGGGCGCAAGACCCGCGACAACTCGAACGTTGTGGTGTGGCTGACTCCTGAGTCGAGTCCGATTTCACGGGCGAACCTGCTGCGGGAATTCAAGCCCACGCAGCCGCTGCGCCTGGTGCAGAAAGATAAAGCATTTCATCCCCACATCCTGGTGGTTCCGGCCGGAGCAGTGGTCGAGTTTCCCAACCATGATCCGTTTTTTCACAACGTGTTCTCGTTGTTCGAAGGAAAAAGATTCGATCTGGGGCTGTATGAGGCGGGCAGCACGCGCCGGATGCACTTCGACCGCCCCGGGATTAGCTACATTTTTTGCAACATTCATGCTCAGATGAGTGGGGTGGTGATCGCGCTCGCCACGCCGTACTACGCCATCTCGCAACGCTCAGGCACGTTTACCATTCCCGCTGTTCCGCCCGGCAACTATGAGCTGCAGGTGTGGTACGAGGGCTCAACGCCGGATGTGCTGAAAGCGCTGGCGCGCAAGATCACCATACCGGAAAGCGGTGTATCGCTGGCCGCGATTCACGTGCTGGAAAACGCCTCGCTTTTGCCCCACAAGAACAAGTATGGGCAGGACTACGATCCTTCCACGTACGACCCACTCTATCAGCAGCAGCAAAACGATCAGTAAGCTTCCACGTTGAAAGAGACTCCGTTCGCTCTTAAAAAGGAAGCGACGATCAATCCATGCAACTTAGAGATGGCTCCCCTGCGTCAACGAGGTCAATCCGAGCCGCCCGCATGATGTTGTAGTAGCGCCCTTTTTTGGCCCATAGCGATTCATGGCGGCCCTGCTCGACCACCCGCTTAGCATCTATTACCAGGATCTGATTGGCATGTTCGATGGTGGAGAGCCGGTGGGCGGCTATGAAAGTAGTACGGCCGGCCATCAAGCGGCGAAGGGCGCGTTGCACCAGAGATTCAGACTCCAGGTCGAGATTGGATGTGGCTTCATCGAGTATGAGGATGCGCGGATTGGCAACGATGGCACGGGCGATGGCGATGCGCTGCCTTTCGCCGGCGGAAAGCTTCACGCCATTTTCCCCGATCCGGGTCTGGTACCCCTGCGGTAGGCGTCCGGCAAAAGCGTCTACATAAGCGGCGCGGCAGGCGGAGAGCACTTCCTCTCGGGATGCGGTCGGAGAACCAAAGAGCACATTGTCGTAGATGGTGCCGTCGAAGACTGTTCCGTCTTGGAGAACAATTCCTAGCTGACGGCGATACGAGTCGAGGGTGATGGAGTTCAAATCAAACCCATCTACGGTGATACGCCCAGAACTTGGAACGTAGAAGCCGGCGATAAGGTTGATGATGGTGGATTTGCCGGCTCCAGAGGAGCCCACCAAAGCGGTCACCGTGCCCGGGGGAGCAGTGAAGCACACATTCAGCAGTGCCGGTTCCCCGCCATTGTAAGAGAACGATACACGGTCGAAGGTAATTTCGCCTCGGTAGCGGTTCATGACCACAGAGCGGGAGTCCGTGCGCGCTTCCAGCGGCCGTTGTAGCACCTCGTTGGCGCGCTCCAGGGCGGCGAACGCATCTGTGAATTGCGCTCCGGCACGGGCCAGCTGAATCAGGGGAGGTACCAGGAATCCGACGAATACGAAGTAGGCGACCAAACTTCCTACTGTCATGCTGGAGGAGAGAACAAATGCGCTTCCCAGGTAAATGAGGACCGCGATCACGCCGCCGGAGAGCAGGGTGGTGAGCAACGTGACGGTAGCGTGCAAGTCAGCGGAACGCAGTAAATTGGCGGTCAGGCCTCCCACGCGTTGGGCAAATGCCTCCTGCATTCGTGACTCAGCGTTGTACGCCTTCATCACTCGCACGCCGCGCAGGGATTCCGCCAGAAAGCTCGCGATTTCGCCCTGGATTTGCATGCGCTCGCTAAGGATGGGACGCATGATTCTCACCAGGCGCAGAACCGCAAAGCCAAACACGGCCGCGCACGCGAGCACCATCAGGGTAAGCCGGGGACTGATGTAGGCGAGAATGCCGAGCGTGACCAGCACGGTCAAAATGCTGCCGGCCGATTCCACCACGGCCGGGCCGAGCAGATTCCTCATGCCATCCAGGTCGTTCATGATGCGGGAGTGCCAGAGTCCGCTGGCGCTTTCCTCGTAATCGCGCAGGGAAAGCTGGGTGATGTGGCGATGGAGCCGGAGGCGCAATTCCGTTACCAGGTTTTCGTTGGCGCGGGCGCTGAATTTGGTGCGAAAGTACTCCGCAACCGCCTGCACGAGCGTTGCGGCGAGGATCGCGCCGACCAGCGGCAGCAATACCCAGCGCTGCCCGCCGCGCAGCACATTGTCGATGAGGAAGCGTGAAGAAGCTGGCAGGACCAGGCTGGCAAGCCGGGCCACAAACATTAGAAGCAGACACAGGCCCAGCAGCCGGCGCTGAGGTGCCGTGAGGGCGGCAAGAGCCCGCAGCCACGCCCAGGCGCGCCTCACCGCAGCACCGCTTCCAACTCGTTTGACGGCGAGCTTTGCCGCAGTAACTCCAGGCGCTGGCGCCAGCGCGGTTTTTCCCACAAATAGATCGCCGCTTCGTTTAGGTGGAATCTCAGGCGTTGCGCGGCGTAGCAAGATTCAACGATTTGAGTACGAAGACTTCGCCGCGGTTCCGCAGCGTTCAGTTGCGTGGCGGCGTGCGGGCGGTGGACAGGAAGCAGCCGCTGATGTTCCAGCCTCTGCCACTGTTCTTGGTTCATGAACTCGGGAAAAAGAAAGAGGCTGAGCTTGCTGCCGGGGAGATCGTGCAGCGCCCACCGGCTGCCGTACTCGTTGATCCACAGTTCGAGGAAAGGGTAATCGCCGGCTCGCGGTACCGGGGTATCCATGCTAAACATTCGGTCAGCAAGCAAGGTGACGAGATGAACTGCCTTGGCGATGTATTTCCGGCCCCCGATTCGTTTTTCTACGAGCCGCCAAAAACCGGCATCAGTTGACGGTCTTCTTAGAAAGTTGGCGATCTCATAAAGCCACGCCAGCCGGATCCAGAACTGCAGTGTGTGGGAGAGGACGTGCATGCACTGGTGAATGAAGCGGTCCTCGGGCGCGAGCACAGGAAAGACCAGGCCTGATGCCTGGTGGAACTGGCGCCGTTTCAGTACCTGCGGCAGGGCCTCCAACGCTGCCACTTCGTCGTTCTCCCAAAGCGAGGTGTGGAGTTCGACCGAGTAGTTCAGCGCTGGCTGGTAGATTGTATCTCTCGAAGGAAGCTCACCCGTGCTGCGGGAGAAGGTGAATGTTTCGGGAGAGCGGCGTACTCGCGAGTAGCCCATGCTGTGCAGGATGTGGCTGGCGCGATCCAGGTGATCTGGGTTGACCAGGTAGTCGAGATCGCATTGATGGCGCAGCGCGGCTGCCGGGCAATATTCAGGCACCAGGGAGTAGCCCTTCAGAACGGCAAACTCTGTCCCGGCGATGAAGAAGCGCTGATGAATAGCTCGCATCTCATCCATCAGGGCGGCAGTTCGCTCGGTGTTGTCCTCCCGATTCTGCCGCAGGCGCGCCAATACCGAAGAAGGGATCATCTCGCCTGCATTCAGGTCCTCAATGCGATTGAGGAGATAAAGCGCCAGGCCGCTGGAATCCAGCCAGGGCAAGGCGCGCTTCCACTGGCGCATGCTGAACCCTGCGAGTGTGGAGACACTCCTGCCACCCTCCCCAGGTCCTAAAAACGAAACAATATGCTCCGCCAGGCGAGAAGGCATGTGTATCCTTAAGACGTGGTTGCGTCCGGTTCAGCAGCAAGAGCGAACCCGGGCGGTATCCCCAGTGTTGAAGCCGCACCTTCGCACGCCAAATGCAGGAGCATAGTCTCCAGGGTCCCTTCCAGTTCGCGGTCGGCCGTGGCAGCGGCAAGAAACGCGATCGCTCGCCGAGTATGGCGATCACAGGCCAGGAACGAGTGCCGTCCGGAGCTGAGGAATGACAAAGCACCGCACGAGACTCCGGTTGTTGGCGTGAGGCAGCGTGGCCAGTCAGGCTCTTCCTGAATGGTCCAGAAGAAGAAGGGCTCGGTTAAAACCGCGGCCGCCTCGGCAATATGCGACAGCGCCCGCAGAATACGTTCGGAGTCCGAGGCTACCTGAAACTGGAAGCTGTCGAAGGTGAACGGTTGAAGGAAGGGCAGAGCAACAAACCGGCGCAACATATCCGGCCACTCCCGCCGCATAAGCTGCAATGGTGAAGAAACGGCGGTGCGGCGGGGCGGCGTCCCATCGCAGAACTGCAGTATGTGGGTGGCGATTTCCTGGGGGCTGCCCCCGCAGCGCAAGTGCCAGGCTTCCACTTGAGCAAGAGCGCCAATGGTTGCGAGTTGCCCTTCCCGGGCCTTCGCCAGACAGACGGGCAGTTTCTCCAGGCTTTGCTGGAAGTAAACCGCGACTTCATTCGGCGTTAGGCGCACCGCCTCGAAGCCCAAACCAGACTGCCTCTCCAGAACGAATATTCGGCCTGGCCGTGAACAAACAGAGCGTTTAGCACCCGCCTCTTCGGGCGTTACTTCCAGAGCCAATTCGCCATTCAAGTGAACAGCGGGGACGTGATGCTGTAACTCGGGAAAGTGGGCAACGCAATCAGGCAGCAATTTGATGCTGGTAGGGAGCCCCCAAGCCAGAATGTCTGCGCCGGTGCGCGAGAAGTAGGTCCAATCGTCGGAGACAAAGCCCAGGCCCCGCCGCGCCAACTCGAATGAAAGCGTGGACTTGCCGGCGCCGGACTCTCCCGTGATCAGCAGACCCTCGCCCTTGTACTGCAGGCAAGCGCAGTGCAACGCTGTGATACCGACAACGGGAGCCGCAACCCCCAAGAGGATGGGAAGTATGATTCGCTTCCAGTAACTTACGTCGTGAGCTATGGCCGGAGCAAAGCGGCCGATCACATGCCGTGCCTGCAGGTCGGCCAGCACGCAGGAGTCGGGGCCGTAGTCGGCAAAGACAAGGTGATCGCGGCCACGAAACTGGGGCACGCTCCACAAGGGCTGCGTGCCGGCATTTTGGTCCACGTAAATGTCGACAGTCAGAGTTACGCGCCCACGATGGTTGAGGCGCGGGAAGGCTTCGGCGACCGCTTGTAACACATCAAGGCTGTTGGAGCGGACACTCCACCTTGACCCAGCGGCGCCGAAATGACCGTGAAGAGGTAAATCGGGGTTGCGAATCATGTGGCCTGTGCACCACTTAGACCCTTGCAGGGGGCAGAGGGTTACTTGATTTCAAGAGCAAGGTTCGGCGGAGATCAGCAACTGGTAAGCGAACAATCCGGGCCTGAGGCGTGCCAGCATCTGCCATGCCGGCCGCAAGTGTCCGCTCATTCTGCCACCAATGACGGGATCGAACCGCAAAAGCCGGTAGCCGGCCGCCTCAATCATCTGGCGTGCCGAACGGGCTGTGAAAAAGCGCAAGTGGGTAGCGTCGAGGGTGCCAGTGGGCTGGTAGTTGAATTTCCCACGCGCAATTTGCAGACGCGTCAGCCAGTGAGCGACGTTGGGCAAACAAATCACCGCATAGCCACCACTGCGTAGCAAAGGGCGGACCTGCTGCAGAGTCCTTAAGGGATATATCAAGTGTTCCAGCACATCGCCCATGAGCACAACATCGAACTCAGGCTTCAGACCGTCGCTCCAAGTTGCGCAATTAAGGTCTCTAGTCAGCACCGTAGTTCCGGTGTCCGCTGCCATGCGAGCAGCTTCCGGATCACTCTCAACCGCGGTGACGGTGCAATTCTGCTGCAGCAGCTGGCGTGTGATGTAGCCGGTGGAGCAGCCTAATTCCAGCACGTCCTTCCCGGCGCCCACATGGCGCAGCAGAAGAGTGTTGCGGTGGAATCGGTCAGCAGGCTCGCGCTTCTCATAGCGAGTACTGGGGAGCTCTTCCCACCACAAGTTGGAATGGCACTCAGACATGCAGCACTCCGCTGGTGCGCCGGTACATCAGCCAAAGCGAGGGAGGAGCGAGCAGGAGATAGACAGACGAAGGCAGCAGCGTATGAAGTCCGGAAAATCCGGCAGTGCCCTCAAGCATGTCCGCGATCAGCAAAATAGTCCCAACGAGAATCCAGGGGGCAGCCACGCTGGCAAAACTCCAGTACTTCTCTCCAATGGACGCGGGGATGATCGCCAGCATGGCCAGCAGATAGAGAACGTTGGCCAGGCTGGAGACAAGAGCGACGTCGGCGAGCTGAAGGTTGCGCAGGCCAAACAGCGAAATCGCCTTGACCGCTAGCACTGCGGCCTGCAGCAGGAGGCACAGCCTCAGTTTCCCGGAGACCACCGGACTCACGCTGAGCAATTGCGCCAGCACCAGCGGCGCCAGGCCGAGGCAAACAATGCGTGCCGCCGGAATCCCCAGAGTGTAGCGCGGCAGCAGCAGAGGCACCGCCGCTGGCAGGAGAAGGAATCCAAGTCCCAGGACTACCGCGAGGAGGTACGAGAGTGCCCGCGCCGAGTTCAGGAGCAGGTGTGCGATGCGTTGCGGAGATTGATTGCTTCCTGCCAGCGCGCTGGCTGTGGGAAAGAGCACCTGCAACACGACGTCAGTGGTGTTGTAGACCAGATTGGAAAGCAGCAGGCTCACGCCGAACAAGCCGAGCGCCAGCATTCCCAGACGCGAAACGATAAACACGCGATCCAGGGTGGTGAGGAAGACGAACATCATGGTCCAAAGCAGCAGCTGGAATGCTCTGCCCAGACTTTTCCAATCCGGCATCCGCAGGCGATATGCCACACCAATGTGCTGCCGAAAAATGAAGTACAAGGCTACGCCAGTGCTGGTGATGACATAGCCGAGCAGCGCCCCGGTAAGATGTTTCCACCAGCCCAAACCGGCAACCAGGGCCAGGTTGCTGCAAGCGTAGAGGTTCAGGTAGGCGCTCAATGCGGAGAAGCGCTGGTAAGCGCGCAGCCAATAATTCACAAAGATGAATAGTTCCTGGGAAATTACGAGGAGGGCCAACAGGAGCAGTTGGAGGAGGCTGACGCTCGCCGGCCGCCAAAGCAAGGCTGCCGCGCATATCAGGACAGCTGCAAAAACACAGTTGGTGAGCGAAAGGGTGAAGGCGAAATTTGTAACCTGCTGCGCGGCTGCGCGGTCCGTACCGGCCAGGAAGAAGGGCACCTCTTTGTGCATCAAGTTGATGCTGCCCAGGTGCAGTTGGGCGGAGTAAAAGAGCGCAACTGCGAACAGACTCCACAGGCCGTACTCGTTCGGGAACAGAACCCGGGCAATCAGGAAGCCGGTGATTGCCTGCAGGACCTGCGCCACACCGAAGGAGGGAAACAGGCGTGCGATGTGCGCCCACTGTTGGCCCTCAAACGTTTCCGGGTTGGCGGCGGCAAAGCTCACAAGGATGGCATCGGTTGACGTTGTGGGCAGAGCACCCAGGCGACGCGCCCAATCCTGCAACCGCACTGACGGCCAGATAAGCCCATGGATACAGCAAATTTGCCGATGCACGTTCAGACCGTGACTCCCTTCGCTGTCGCTGCGCGGGTTGGTGTAGTCGTTCTCAACTGGAAC
>DATEGI010000061.1:0-11383 GCA_035280205.1 Terriglobales bacterium
CGCCACCGTGGCCCTGGCGCAGATGGTCGGTTACGACAAAGTGGCAGACCTGGCGCGGGCTGCCGGCATTACCTCGGTGAAGGCTACTCCGGCTGCGGCTTTGGGCGCCTACGATGCCACGCCGCTGGAGATGGCCTCAGCCTATACCGTTTTCGCCAATAGCGGCATCAAGCTGAGCCCCGTGCTCATCAATTCCGTGCGCAACCCCAAGGGAGAGGTGCTGGCCAGCTACCAGTCACAACAACAACCTGTGCTCGATGCGCGCGTGGCATACATCATGACCAATATGATGGAAGGGGTGCTCAATTTTGGCACGGCTTTCGGGGTGCGCTCCGCTGGTTTCAATGCGCCCGCCGCGGGCAAGACCGGCACCTCCCACGACGCCTGGTTTGCCGGCTACACCAGCGACCTGCTCTGCATTGTGTGGGTGGGATACGACGACTACAGCGATATCCGGCTGAGCGGAGCTGAGCTTGCCGCTCCCATCTGGACCGACTTCATGAAGCGAGCGGTAGCCCTGCCCCAGTATCGCGACGTAAGCGATTTTGAGCAGCCCACGGGTGTGGTGAACGTACAGCTGGACAAGGTGACTAACGCCCTGGCGACTTCGACTTGCCCGAATGATTATGTGGCCGCTTTCATCGCCGGGACGGAACCAACCGAAACTTGCGACCAGGCCATGGGCGAGCACCGCGGTATTCTGGCGCGTATTCTGGGGCTGGGTGGCCCTAAGCCGCTGCCCCCCTTGCCTCCCGGCCAGCCCGCCACCGCCCAGCCCGGGCAACCGGTGGCCGGAGCCCAGGCACAGCCGGAAGCCGATCCAAAAAAGAAAAAAGGTTTATTTGGCAAAATTGTGGGTATCTTTAAAGAGGACGACAAGCCTACGGCTCCGTCCCCGCCGCCCAGCCAGCCACACTGAGGCGGCAGTCGGCCGGTTGTGGGGACCGGCCGCAGGAGGTGCATCATGCCTCGCGCCTGTCACCACAATTCGCGGTACTCGTTGTTCTTGATGTTTCTTACCATTGCCGCCCTGACCTGTTTCAGCTTTCCCGCCTTCGCTCAGTTGGAGAAGGCGCCTCCGCCGGTCCACGTAGTGGAGCCTCCACCGAAGGACTGGACGGCACAGCAATTAGAGCAGCGCGCTGACTCGTTGCGCGCGCAGAAGCTTTACCTGGACGCCGTTGACTACTACAACGTAGCTCTGGCCAAAAAAGGAAAAGACCCGCTGCTTTATAACAAGGTGGGTATTGTTGAGCTGATGATGCAGCGTCTGAAAGATGCGGAAAAGAATTTCCGCCGCGCCATCAAAGCGGACAACAAGTACGCGGAAGCCTACAACAATCTGGGAGCCGTCTATTACTTCCGCAAGAAGTACGGCAAGGCGGTCAAACAATATCGTAAAGCGATTGAACTTTACGGCGACTCAGCTTCTTTCCACAGCAACCTGGGCACAGCCTACTTTTCGCAAAAAAAGTACGAGCCGGCCATCGTGGAGTACGGGCGCGCCCTGGCCATTGATCCCACCATCCTGGACCGCACCTCCTCGCAAGGAGTTGTTGCGCAGACTTCTTCCGTGAGCAACCGGGCGCACTACCATTACATGCTGGCCAAGACCTTCGCTCACATGGGTTTGGCAGATCGTTCCCTGCTCTATCTGCGCATGGCCATGGAGGAGGGATACAAGGGAATTGATGATGTTTACAAAGATTCGGAGTTTGCCGGCCTGCGCAAGGACCCGCGCTTCGTGGAGTTGATGAAGGTCCGGCCGGCGGTGATCCCCAATTAAAGAGCCGTAAAAAAAATTTACGGAGCGCGAAACTTTTTGGTGGAAAAGGGGTATAACGTAGTAAAGCCTCCTGAAAGCAACAGGGTGAGTAAGGAGAAACGGTAACCCACTGGCTGCACACCCGAGCACGCCCCAAGCACGCAGCCAGTGGGCGTTTTTGTTTTTAGCTGACTAGCTCCGAGTGGCCCCAACCCTCGCCTCAAAGAACACTCCGACAGAGTAAGTGCCTTAGTAATCTTTTCGGTAGACGGCTAGTCAGCTCTACAGCCAGTCAGCTACCTCGCTGGGCTGCGCTCGCGTGTGTACTCGCGTACCACTTCTTCCCATTTGCCCTGGGCTTTCAGGATGTACTCCACGACGTCGCGCAAGGCGCCATCCCCGCCCCGGTGCTCGGTAGTGTAGTGGGATTCGTCCTTGACCTCGGCGCGGGCATTGGCAACCGCTATGCTCAGGCCGCAATTGCGCATCACCGGCAGGTCAATGACGTCGTCGCCTACATAAGCGGCTTGCTCCGGGCGCAGCTCTTCTTCAGCCAGGATCTCCTCAAAAACCGTCAGCTTGTCCTGGATCCCCTGGTAGGAGTGGTCCAGCTTCAGGTCGCGAGCGCGCAGGGCCACGGTTTCCGATATGCGCTTGGTGATAAGTCCGGTCTTGATGCCCGCCAGGCGCGCCAGGGAGATGGCGGTGCCGTCATGGGCGTGGAAGCCTTTGGCCTCCACCATGCTCTGGCTGACAAAGCCAAAACCTCCCTCGCCGCCATGTTGGCGGGCATGCTGCTGGGTGGAAAGCTGAACTTCTGCGGGCGCGGGAAAGAGCCAGATGGTGCCGTCGGTGAGCACTCCATCCACGTCGAACAGCAGCACCTTGATCTTGCGGGCTCGTTCCAGGGACATAGCGGGAATGATAACAAAGGGGCACTTGGCCTTCGGCCATCGGCTTTTGGCTTTTGGCCTTTAGCAAATTGGCCGTTGAAGGCGGCTTCTACTTGGATCGCCGCCAACCTGACGGGGATGAAGAGTGAGAAGGCGATTTTTCGCCAACTATCGTTTTGCGACGGCGATAACTCCTCTTCTACCGTTGACAAGAGCAGGGGAAGCGTGCCTCTGAGTGCGCTTCCCCGTAATGGCGTCGGTAAAGTACCTCATCAATGTTTCCACAGGTCTACGCGGATAGTGCCCGAACCGGCCGTTTTCTGAGGGCTTGCGCCTATATTGCAGCCTTCAACAGTTATGCTACTGACCGCGCTCACCCAAGCGAAGTAGACAATCGTTCCGCCCCTGTTGTCCTTGCGTTCGGCACTCCAAGAGCAAGCGTGTCTCCATCGCTTGCACCTGGAACGGTGAAAGATGCGGTTGCGCAAGTTGATGCTTTGAACGGTGGGAAACTGGGGTTAAACGTCGCCGAGAGGTGTCCGACTATTGGAGTGCCGCCATTTCCCAAAGTGGTGGTTCCGGCAGTAACCGAGTTCCCAGAAGTGCTCAGGTTTCCTGCAATGCTCTGATTGCCTGTGAAACTGTTGCCAATATCCACACGGGCGTAATCTGGTCCTGGAATTCCGTTAAGATTGGCGGAGTTATTCGCAGTTGCTGCCGAAGCTGCCATACCGTTAATGTTAATGTTGGCAGTGCCGGTCGCGATATTAGCCGCCGCGAGATTTGTCAGACTTGAACCATCGCCTGAAAATCCGGTCGCAGTAACGATTCCATTTACCGCTTGGTTGCCGTTGAAAGTGTTCGATCCATTACTTATAAATCCACCGTCTGAGAAAACCCTGATCTCGTCGATATCCGCTTGGCTTAGGTTTCCGCTATATTGACACCCGGCGTCCACGCCGGTGGTGGGAAGGGCAGAGGTGGACTCGATGAAACCGGGTAGTGACTTTTGGCCGACAAGTTGACCGTCGAGGAAAACTCTCATTGTTTGACCGTCGTACGAGCCAGCGACTTGGTGAAATTGTCCGTCATTTGGAACTACGCTATTGCTGTACAAATCGGTCCCGAGCGAGGTCGCGAAGATAATCGTGCCCGCGGGCAGTCCCGACGATACCTTATACACGCTCAATTCATAGGAGCGATTACCGCACCCATTGCGCTTGGTGATAATTGTGTCTTTCTCGTTTGACGCAGTGAAATCTGGTCGAATCCACGCGACGATCATGACCTGTGAACTCGGCGAAAGGCCTGCTGAGTTGTTCGCCCAGGTGATGGAGCCTGAACCCGCAAAGTGAAACGCCTGGCCGATCTGGCCGGGAACAAAGGTTACTGTTCCATTCACCGTGCCAGGATTGTTGCCGAGCACGTCATTAAAACCGTTGTCGGCAGACCACCAACTCACGGGCGTTGTGTTCTGTGCCACTGCCGAACTGGACATCCACACGGCGACAAGACAACTGAGTAGGGTAGCGACTGACACTTCAACTGATTTCTTGGAAATGCTCATGTGACCTCCGAAATGGACGCGCGCGGGTTCAAGCCCGGCTTCCTCTAATGTGCGTTACACGGACACGACGTCAGTTTTTCCGGGTTTATTTTGTATTGCCCACTCAAATGTCGAGAACAGGCCTTCACACGCTTTACAATCCAGGTTCTCTGCCCCGCCCTCGGCTCGTAAAGAGGCATGTATTCAGGACGCTTCTGTTCAGGGGCTGAGTGCTAATTGCCAACTGCTAACTGCTGAACCCCGGCACAAACTCCTCCACCACCAGCTTAGAAATCGACCGGCAGTTGGCGCACAGCAGCAGGGTTTCGTCGGCGCCGCTGCTTAAAACTGCAACTTTCAGGCTCTCGCAACTGGCGCAGCCGGTGGTGGGCTCGCCAGACTGCGGCTCCTCGGCACGGATCGCGGTTTCGTGGTCGAAGCGGCCGGTTTTTTGCGTATTGAGCTCGAAGGTGCTGCGGCAGTCGGCGCAAACGTGGTTGAAGCAGCACTTGGGCTCGCAGGAGTAAATGATGTCGCTGCCGCCGCACTGCGGGCAACGTACGATTTCCTTTAGACTCTGCACACAGGAATTCTAGCAATCACTGTGTTGATTGCGGGGAAAGTGTCTACACAGTTGGTGCGCCTGGCTAATCGCAGTTCTTGACTCCCGCACCGGGCCTGCTAAGATGGCGCCCATTCTTGGGGTGTGGTCTACGCCTCGTGCGCCGCTTCTAGCTCAGAAAATTGCTTCTCCAATGAATGGGAAGTGCCGCTAGACGCGCATCGGCCCTGACCCTGAACGGAGAAAGAAATGGGTTGTCGCACCCGGTGGGTTGCGGTGGTCTTAGCTGTCTGTTCCCTGCTTGGATGCTCGCGTCGTCAGGCGGCAGTCACCTCGGCGCGGCCGGTTCCGGCTGTGGTGCTCGAACTCGGGCCTGACCTGGCGAGCCTGCCGGGTAACACCTTCCAAGTCACTTATTCGGATCGCGTGGTGCGGATGGAGCGCGAGGACTTTCGCAAGTCCATCCGCAGCGTCAGTACGGACAACACCACTCTGGTATTTGATGCTTCCGATGCGGCAGCCGCCCGACTTACCCAGGGCAGTATCCTGTTCATCCCCGGCTTCGCCGTGCGCAAGGTGGCGGTGGTCACGAAACAGGAAGGCCAAATTGTTGTGGTCACCGAAGACCCGATTCTGCCCGAAATCATCAAGAACGGCAAAATTCAATGGACAGCACCGGTGAAGTTCGCGCAGGTCCGGCAACAGCAGCGGGCAGACGGGGCAATTCCTGGAAGGGGCACGCCCTTCCAGCGTCTCGCGAGTTCCCTGCAACCCACCGTCTACGCGGCCGAAGCGGGCGGCTTGTCCGGTGAGGCTGACGGCTGGAACTACAAACTCAGCGCCACCCCCGAACCTGACAAGCTGAATCTGGAGCTTATGGTCTCGCGGGAATACAACGGCGTGGTCATCACCGTCAACGGTTCCGGCTATGTGCAGAATTTCGAGACAGCCGCAACCATGCTGGTGCAGGACAGCTCGCTTAAGTATTTCGATTTCAAGAACACAAACCTGAACGGCATGGTGAACTTCGGCTGGCAGGCGGCTAAGAACGAGAAGGGCGTGGAAGCGGCGGAGCAGCGCATCAAGCTGCCTTCTTCGTTCTCCATCCCTATGCCCATCGGCGGGCTGCCTTTCTCGCTGGAGGTGAGCGAGGCCCTGCTTATCCATCCCGCCTTTACCGGCGGCGGCGAGGTGGCGCGCGGGCGCTTCCGGGTGGAGTACAACGGTGTGCAAGGCTTCAGCTTCAAGGAAGGCAACGTGGAGCAGGACGGGCAGGCGGGCGGCGATGGTTCCATCGTGGACAACTTCTCTCTCGCTCCAATTGCGCCCGTGGGCTTTGTGGCTGCTGTGGCCATGCCGCGCATCGAGCTGAAGCTGGGGACGGACACGGTGTTTCAGGTAGTGAAACAGTTTGTGCCCAGCACGGTAGCCGACGCCGCCCTGAACCTGGTGAAGAGTTCGCCGCTGGGCAAGTTCCTGAACGACACGGTGTCGGACAAGCTCAAGACCACGGGCGCGGCCTACGCGCAACGGTGATTTCTACTTCCACCATCGCCGCCGGCGTTGGCTCCCTGATCCCCTGCCAGAAAGCCATGCTGATCAGCACCATCTCGGTGGGCGCCAATGCCACGCTGCTGGGAAAGGACAAAGGCAAAGTATCGAAGGACGTGTTCCGCCAGGAAAAGAAAATTGTGGTTCCTCCCACCAAGTCCTGCGACGTTTAGGCGGGATTTCCGAGGAGCAAGACCATGGCCGCATTTTGTACCAATTGTGGAGTTCCGCTTTCTCCAGGGGCGCAGTTCTGCTCCGGTTGTGGGACGCGGGCGAGCAGTTCGGCTGCGGCGCCCTCGCCAGTTGCGGCAGCAGCCCCAGCTGCGGCGCCTGTGCCGCCTGCGCCAGCGCCAGTTGCCGCGTCTACTCCGGTCACTTCTCCGCCCGCCACCGGCAGCAGCGTCATCGTCAAGCTGCTCTGGGCCTTTCTGATTGGTGTGCTACTGATCGTGCTGCTTTCGATGGGAAGCTGCCTCTACATAGCCTATCGCGCCAAAAAGAAGGTGAATGAAATCCAGCAGGCCTACAACGCCGGCGACCTGGGCAAATTGGCTGGGGCGGTGGGCGTGGGCTCGGGCGCCTCCACGGCCAGCAAGCCATCGCCTCCCTTGTCGTTTCCGGCCTGGACCCCGCTGCAGCAGCGGGCGCTCCCGCGAGCATTCCGTTGCGCGCCGGAATGACGTTTGTGACCGCCTGTAACCAGTTCGGCGGCGATTACGAAGCTATTGAAAAAATTCTGAGCGCGGATGGCAAAGGCGTGCGCCTCCGCGTGAGAGCCGATAACGTTCCTAATCCTTTGGCCGGCCTGGGCCAGCCCAAAGGAGCCCCGCAGGCCGGGGGCACGGTGCAGGGGTCGCGCACCATCGGCAGCGAAGACATGCGTAACGCCCACGAACTTATGGAGTGGTTCGGGCCCAACTTGCCGGAAACCTATCCGGGCACCACTGCCATAAGCTTTTCTTCAGAAGTTTTCACCGAACTCAAGACGAAGGGGCAGAGCGATTTCAGATTTCGCGCTGGCGGATTGAAGGGCATGTTGGGGGCGATGCTGGGTGGCTTCGGGCAGATGACCGGTGACTCCGGTAGAAACGTCGGGAGCGGCCAGGATCCGGTGCAAATGGGCCATGAGCATTGCACGCTGCAGCGCGTGGGCGGAGTAAGCGCCTTCCCGGTCCTGCTCAACAACCAGCGCGTGAACCTGCCCGCCGTTCACGCTCAGTGTAAAACTGATGGCAATGCCAATGATTTCTATGCGCTTGATGACGCCGCTAATCCAGCCCTGCTCGCTTTCCGGCTGGCCGGCGGCGATACCCTGCAGCTCATCAAAATTGAATTTCCTCCAACTCAGCAGATGGCCGTCGCGGGTGGTGGGGGCCAGCCCGGAGGATTGGGCGCAAAGGGCGGAGGTTCTGGTGTTGGTGCAGGTGGTGGGGGAGGAGGAGGCGGTGGTGGAGGTGGCGGAGGCAGCGCGGGTAGCGGTGTCGGCGGTGCTGGCGGGGGCGGAGGCGCACAGCAGATCGAGCAGCAGTTGCAACGCAACGAGCCGGTGGAGATCTACGGCATTTATTTCGACTTCGCCAGCGACAAGATCAAGCCGGAATCCGAGCCGGTGCTACAGGAGATCGCGCAGGTAATGCAACGCAACCCCGCTTGGAAGCTGCGGGTGGAAGGCCACACCGATAACATCGGCGGCGATGCCTACAACATGGACCTGTCGCAGCGGCGGGCGACGGCGGTGAAACAGGCGCTGGTGATGCGCTATCGGATCACGGCCGATCGCCTCGATCCAGCAGGTTTTGGCGCCACCCGGCCCAAAGAGTCCAATGACACGCTGGAGGGGCGAGCACGTAACCGGCGGGTGGAACTGGCGCGGGAATAGGCTGGCGCAGGCGAACAATTTGCGAAAGTCATGATAAAATAATTAGATGCCCCCGGTCTCCCCCGCCAGCCTGGAATGGGCGCACCCGCTGGTGCGCGAGTGGTTCGTGGAACGTTTCGCCACGCCCACTGAACCGCAGGAGCAGGGCTGGCCGCACATTCTGGCGGGTCACACCACCCTGATTTCAGCGCCTACCGGCTCGGGCAAGACGTTTGCCGCGTTTCTAGCCTGCATTGACCGACTGGTACGCAAGGCGCTGGCCGGCGATCTGCAGGACCGCACCGAAGTGCTCTATATTTCCCCGCTTAAAGCGCTCGGCAACGACATTCAGAAAAACCTCGAAATCCCGCTGGGAGAAATCCTGCAGCGGGCGGGCGAGCGCGGGCTGCTCATGCCGGAGATCCGCACCGCGGTGCGCACCGGCGACACGCTGATGCACGAGCGCCGGGCCATGCTCAAGCGTCCACCCCACATCCTGGTCACCACTCCGGAGTCGTTCTACATTCTGCTGACGGCCGAGAAAAGTCGTGCCATCCTGCACGATGTGGAAACCGTAATTGTGGACGAAATCCACGCCGTGGCCGACGACAAGCGCGGCGCTCACCTGGCGCTTTCGCTGGAGAGGCTGGAAGCGCTAACAGCCCGGCCGCTGGTGCGCATTGGACTTTCGGCCACGCAAAAGCCGATTGAGGCGGTTGCGGAGTTCCTCACCGGAACGGGCCGGACCGCTCCCGCCATCGTCAACATCGGACACAAGCGCCAGCTCGATCTCGCGGTGGAGGTGCCGGCCAGCCCGCTGGGCCCGGTGGCCTCGAATGAAATGTGGGACGAGATTTACGACCGCATTTGCGACCTGGTGCGGCAGCATCGCTCCACACTGGTGTTTGTGAACACGCGGCGGCTGGCGGAGCGCGTGGCCCACCAACTGGGAGAGCGCCTGGGCGAAGAGGCGGTGGCTGCCCACCACGGGAGCCTGGCGCGAAAGCTGCGCCTGGCGGCGGAAAAGAAGCTGAAGAGCGGTGAAGTGCGGGTGCTGGTGGCCACGGCTTCGCTGGAGCTGGGCATTGATATCGGTTTCGTGGACCTGGTGTGCCACATCAGCTCGCCGCGCTCGATTGCGGTCACACTGCAGCGCATTGGCCGCGCCGGCCACTGGCGCGGGGCCGTGCCCAAGGGCCGGGTTTTCGCCACCACGCGCGACGAGCTGATGGAATGTGCCGCCCTGATGCGCGCCATTCGCCACGGTGACCTGGATCGGCTCATCATTCCTGAGGCGCCGCTCGACATTCTGGCGCAGCAAATCGTGGCCGCGTGCTCCGCCGAGGACTGGCAAGAAGACGATTTGTTCCATTTGGTGCGGCGCTCTTATCCGTATCGCGAGCTTCCGCGGGCGCAATTCGAGGAAATTCTGACCATGTTGTCGGAAGGAATCGCCGCCCGCCGCGGCCGGTACGGCGCCTACCTGTTCCGCGATCGCGTGCACGGGTGGCTGCGTGCCCGCCGTGGAGCACGTCTGGCGGCCATCACCAGCGGTGGCGCCATTCCCGAGAATGCGCTCTACACCGTGGTGGCCGAGCCCGAGGGCACGGTGGTCGGCACGGTGGATGAGGACTTCGCGGTGGAGAGCAACAAGGGTGACATCATGCTGCTGGGCAACACCTCCTGGCAGATTCGCCGCATTGAGGGCGCTTCCGGCCGAGTGCTCGTGGAGGACGCCCATGGAGCTCCGCCCAGTGTGCCCTTCTGGCGGGGTGAGGCGCCGGCGCGCACGTCAGAACTCTCCGAACACGTGGCCGAGTTGCGGAAACAAGTCAGCGACATGCTGCCCCAGACTTCTCCCATCGGCATCTCCCAGAACCAGCCGGAAGTGGCAGAGACCGTCCGTTGGCTGAAAGAAGAGTGCTGCCTGGACGATTCTGGCGCCGAGCAGGCCATCGAATACGTGATCCAAGGGCGCGCCGTGCTGGGCGCCGTGCCTACGCAAAAAACCATCATCGCGGAGCGCTTCTTCGACGAAGGCGGCGGCATGCAGCTGGTGATTCATGCGCCGTTTGGCGGCCGCATTAACAAGGCCTGGGGACTGGCTCTGCGCAAGCGCTTCTGCCGCAGCTTCAATTTCGAACTGCAGGCAGCGGCCACCGATGACGGGCTGAACATCGCGCTGGCCGAGCAGCACAGTTTTCCCCTAGCTGACGTTTTCAATTTTCTGCAGGCAGAAACCGTGCAACCGGTGGTGGAACAAGCGGTGCTCACCGGTTCGCCTATTTTTGGAACGCGCTGGCGCTGGGATGCCATGCGCTCGCTGGCGCTGCTGCGCTTCCAGGGCGGCAAGAAGCTGCCGCTGCAGATTCAGCGCATGCGCTCCGACGACCTGCTGGCTTCTGTTTTCCCCGACGTGGCCGCCTGCCAGGAAAACATTGTGGGCGACATCCAGATTCCCGACCACCCGCTGGTGCGCGAGGTAATGAAGGACGTGCTCACCGAGGCCATGGACATTGACGGCCTGCGTGCCGTGCTGCAGGGCATCGAGGACGGGAGCACCCGCTGCCTGGCGGTGGACACGCCGGTGCCCTCGCAGTTTTCGCATGAGATTCTCAATGCCAATCCTTATGCCTACCTCGACGATGCACCGCTGGAGGAGCGCCGGGCACGGGCAGTGCAGATGCGTCGCCTGTTGCCGGAGTCGGTACTGGAGGAGGTGGGCAAGCTCGACCCCGCCGCTATCGCCCAAGTGCGCGATGAAGCATGGCCCGATGTGCGCGATGCCGACGAACTGCATGACGTGCTGCAGACGTTGATTGCCCTGCCGGAGGATCTTGTTGGCGCAGGCGCCGTTGAAAGTGCCGAGAATCGTGTGGGCACGAGCCCTCTGGCCCGTGCAGACGCGCCGGAGGCGCGCCTCTGGTCTGTCTACTTCGAAGACTTAGCTTCTTCCGGCCGTGCTGGGCGTGCTATTCAGGATGGCAAAGCTTTCTGGGTCTCCGCCGAACGCGCGCAGATCTTCGCGCAGATCTATCCGACGGCTCAGTTCGAGACAGCGCTGCCCAAGTTCGACGCCGGAGTTTCCTCCCCTGATGATGCTCTGCTGCAGATGATTACCGGCTGGATGGGGCATCTGGGTCCGACCAGCGCCGGGGAAGTAGGAGAAATCCTGGGCCTGCCAGCTTCCGAGATTGACAAGGCCTTG
>DATEGI010000062.1:0-4761 GCA_035280205.1 Terriglobales bacterium
GCTTTTGGAGACCGAGACTTCGGAATTGGGCCAGGTGGTCAACTCGCGGCAAGTTTCCAACCTGCCGCTGAATGGCCGCAACTTCGCGCAGTTGGCGCTGCTCACCGCCGGCACCACGCCCAGCGAACCCGGCGCCCGCGATGAGCAGGGTTTTGGCTTCAGCGCCGGCGGCGCCCGTTCTTTGCAGAACAATTTCCTGCTGGATGGAATTGACAACAACTCCAACCTCACCGATCTGCTGAATGAGACCAACTACGTGATCCAGCCGCCGGTGGACGCGCTGGCCGAGTTCAAGGTTCAGACCAACGCCTACAGCGCGGAGTTCGGCCGGGGCAATGGCGCGATCGTGAACGCCGTCATCAAGTCGGGCACCAACAGCCTGCACGGCAGCGGCTGGGGCTTCCTGCGCAACAACGTGCTCGACGCGCGCAACTTCTTCGATCCCATCGGCCCCACCCCGCCTTACGAGCAGTATCAGTTCGGCGGCACTCTGGGCGGGCCGGTGTTTATTCCTCACGTCTACGACGGCCGCAACAAGACATTCTTCTTTGTGGACTACGAAGGATTGCGCATTCACCAGGCCGACACCCAGACCATACTTTTGCCTGACGCGGCCCAGCGGTCAGGCGATTTCTCTAGTCTGCTGGACCCGACCACCCAGACCGGCCTGGACTGCAATGGCAGACCCACTTATGGGGGGGAAATTTTTGACACCCGTCTAACACAGCTCAGAGGCAGTGGCCTGTGTGGGGTGCCCATCGGCGGCTACGGCACCAATGGGCTACCGACAAACATCATTCCTGCCGGCAAGATAGATCCGCTGGCGGCGCGCCTCACGGCCTTGATTCCGCCTGCCAACGTGAGCGGCAATCCGGCCTACAACTACGTAGCCAATCCGGTGGAGAACACGCACCGCGCCAACACCGATGTGCGTATTGACCAGAAATTCAGCGACAAGGACAATTCTTTCTTCCGCTTCAGCTACGAGAACCAGCCGCGTTTTATCCCTTCACCCTTCCAGCAGACTCCGATCGATGGCGGCGGCTTCTTCAGCGGCGTGGAGGACAACTCCTATCGCAGTGTGGCACTGAGCGAAACCCACGTTTTCCGGCCCACCCTGGTCAACGAATTCCGCTTTGGCTATAACCGCATCAACTCGCAGCGCGCGCAGTTGAACGCCAATACGGACATCTCCGGCCAGGTGGGCTTCCCCGGTGTACCTTTTGTCCCACTCAACGGCGGCTTGCCGCAGCTGACCTTCGGCGACGGCAGCGCCCCCACCCTGGGCAGCCCCACCTTTCTGCCCTCGGTGGAAATCCAAAACACCTACGTGCTCTCTGACAACCTGACCTGGGTCAGGGGCAAGCACACCATCAAATACGGCACCGAGATTCGCCGCGAGGAGTTCACGATTTTTCAGCCCGCCGACCCGCGCGGCACAGAGAGCTTTGGTACTTCGCTCACCGGCAACCCTGCCGCACCAGGCACTGCCGGTTTGGGATTCGCTTCTTTCCTGGTCGGACTGGCCAATAGCGGAACCATCAACAACCTGCATAATGTGGATTACCACCGGCCAATTTACGCGTTCTACACCCAGGACGACTGGAGGGTTACGCCCAAGCTGACTCTGAACTTGGGGGTGCGCTACGAACTGTTCACCACCGTCAAAGAGCGGCACAACGAGCAGGGAACATTCGACCTGAACGACCCCACAACGCCTACCATCATCGTGCCCAAGGGGCAGACCATGCAGCTGACCCCAACTCTGGCATCGCAAATCCGCCTGTCGCCTACGGGGAGCACGGGGCTGGTTCCGGTGGATACAAACAACTTCGCCCCCCGCATCGGTTTCGCATACCAGCTGACGCCGGGCACGGTACTGCGCGGCGGTTACGGTATTTTCTACGGCGGCCAGGAGAATGGGCCGTACTCCAACCCCAGCCCTGGCTTCAATCCGCCGTTCTTTGTCACGCAGTCGTTTAACGCTCCCTGTCCCGCCGCTTCCGCCAATCCGGCACTTTTTGCTTCGGGCAATGATTGCGCCGTGCCCGGCCTCAGCAACCAACCGGGTGGGATTCCCGGCTCCGCCGGTATGTTCGTCGGCTTCCCGGCTACTTCGCTGACTGATCCCAATACCCCTCTGCTGTTTACGATTGACCCCCGGCTAGTAACGCCTTACATGCAGCAGTGGCACCTTGACCTGCAGCGCGACCTGGGCAAGGACACGGTGCTGCAGATCACCTACGCCGGCTCCAAGGGCACGAAGCTGTTCACTTTCTACAACGGTAACCAGGCTGATCCTTCGGCGGATCCCAATGCTCCCTTTGCACCCCGTCGCCCGGTGCCTTTAGTAGACAATGTCGTCAACCTTTTCAGGTCCGACGGTGGATCAAAATATAACTCCCTGCAAACCCGGCTGGAGAAGCGATTCACTCACGGCTTCTCACTGCTGGTCAGCTATACCTACTCCAACGCCGAGGACAACGCCTCCAACGCCAATTTGGGCTCGCAGAACAACGATGGCTTCCGCTGGTTCAAGCACCCCGAGTGGGAGTGGGGCCACGCTTCTTTCGATGTGCGACACCGTTTTACGGCCAGCTACATCTACGAGTTGCCCTTTGGGCATAGCAAGCGCTTCCTGAGCGGCGCTAGCGGCGCCGTCGAGCAAGTGATCGGCGGCTGGCAGATAGCAGGCATTACCACTGCCTCCTCCGGCAACTGGTATACGCCCACTGACTCCAACAACAGCTTCTCCAACTCCGACGGGGCTCAGTACCCTAATGTTGTGGCCGATCCCAACAGCAGCCGGCATTGTCTGCCAGGAACGTTCTTCAATACCTGCGCCTTTGTAGACCCCCCCCTGGGCTCTTTCGGCAATGCCGCCCGCAACTCTGTTCTGGGGCCTGGATTGCAGACGTGGGATCTCTCCATCTTCAAAACTTTCCAAGTCACCGAGCGCGCCAAGTTGGAATTCCGCAGCGAGTTCTTCAACTTCCCCAACCACACCAATTTCCTGCTCTCCAAGTCTGGCCCGCAGGAGAGCAACAACTCCACCGTGCTGGGAGCTTCACAGTTCGGCTTCCTGACCGCAGCGCGCGCGCCGCGGCAAATTCAGTTTGCTTTGAAGCTTTCGTTCTAATCGCTGCCTGAACTCTTTCTCGGCCGAACTCCTCACGGGTTCGGCCTTTTTGTTTTCGCCTTGCTCGCGTCCAATACGGCAGGGTGGAGCAGGGCCTTGGCCCTGCATTTCAGAGCGGCGTCAAGATGGACGGCTTTAGCCGCTGAGGTGCCCTCAGAAACCGCATTTCCAGAAAATTTTTGAGAGTACCTCAGGGGCTGAAGCCCGGATCGTTAGCTACCCTGCTATGCAGGCCTGAAGGCCTGCTCCACCCGCTCATGGATCAAACAGCCATCAAAGCCAATGTCGCGGCCCCTTAACGCCTCCCGGCGACACGTTTCAGTACAATCCCATTGCATGCCCACCACGGTTCGGTCATTCGCCAAGATCAATATTGGTTTGTGCATCGGCCCGCGGCGCGCCGATGGCTTTCATGAGCTGCGCACCCTGTACCAGACCATTGCCTTGCATGACCGAATCACCATAAGCGTAGGCAAAGGCGCTGGAATCGAGTTGCACTGCAACACTCCCGGTGTCCCCCTCGATGAAAGCAACACCTGCTGGCGCATCGTAAACCGGGCGATGGCGCTGCTGGGAACGCCCGGCCGGGTGCGCATCGAAATCGAGAAACAGCTGCCAGTGCAGGGGGGCTTGGGCGGGGCGTCGTCCAACGCGGTTGCCGCGTTGCTGGCCCTGGAGCGGGAACTGAAGCGGCAGTTGCCGTGGCCTGATAAATTCCGCCTGGCCGCCGAGGTCGGCTCCGACCTGCCCCTCTTCCTGCTCGGCGGCACCGTGCTCGGGGTGGGGCGAGGGGAGGAGGTGTATCCGCTGCCTGAATTGCCAGCCATGGCCTGCGTGCTGGCCACACCTGATATCGCCGTTTCTACCCCGCAGGCTTTCGCGGACTGGGACTGCGCCCAGAAGTCAGGGAAATTGACGGGCTGCCCTCCCTCCGATAAAATCAATCTGTTCTGTTCCGCCATTTTCAGCGGTCTGAACGGCTTATTGTCCCGGCCCGATAAGGCGGCCGGGCGGCATTCTTCCGGTGTCCCTGCCGCGGAGGGCAGGGGCCGGGCCGAGACCCAGCTGCTCGACCTTGTCCGTACCGGGATCGCGAACGACTTTGAACAGGTCGTATTCCCGCAGCATCCCGAACTGGCAAAGGTGAAAGGCGTTTTGCAAGACGAAGGGGCGCTGTATGCGTCCTTGTCTGGCTCCGGCTCCTCGGTTTATGGGTTGTTTGCTTCGCACAGGGCGGCGAACAAAGCTGCAGCCGCGTTAAAGGCGCAGGGAACCCACGCCCACGTGACCACTACCGTGTCGCGGAAGAAGTATTGGGAGCAGTTGCTGGTAGCGGAAACTGACAAGTGACAACTGGCAACTGACCACTGGGTTTGGGCGGTCGACTAATGGTAGGTCAAGTGCCTTTGGAGCACTTTGTCTAGGTTCGAATCCTAGCCGCCCAGCCAGAAAGATCGGAACTACGTTGTAGTTATGGCGGCACCGACAAAACACGAGGGTTGGCAGCGCACTTTGACTCCGGAGACGAGGCAAGCCATGGCAACGATGGCCACCGCAACCGAAAGCAAAACGCAGCAGTCCGAACCCAAGCCGGAACGCAAACCACAGCGCGCGCGCGTGGA
>DATEGI010000063.1:0-2645 GCA_035280205.1 Terriglobales bacterium
ACGGCCTGGGGGCGCTCCTGCAGCATTTCAATCCGCACTTTGGAGATGCGATGGCCATCCATCTCCACCACCGTAAAGCGGCGGCCATCGTATTCGAAAGACTCGCCCGGGATGGGAATCTTCTGCAGGCGGGTGAACACAAATCCCGCCAGGGTTTCAAAGCCTTCGTTGCGCGGCAGGCTGAGCTGATACTGGCTGTCGAGGTCGAGAATGTTGGCCGCGCCTTCCAGCACCATGGTGGCGCCCGCTTTCAGGGGCGCCATGGCGGCGACATCGAATTCGTCTTCGATTTCGCCCACCAACTGCTCCAGAACATCTTCCACGGTGACCACACCCACCGTGGAGCCGAACTCGTCCACCACGACCGCCAGGTGCCGCTTGCGATGCTTGAACTCGGTGAGCAGGTCGCCCAGGGGCTTGGTTTCCGGCACCACCAGCACATCGCGCATGATTTGGCTGATGGGCATCTTGGCCACCCGCGCGGCGGCCGGCTGTGCCTGGGAAAGCGATACCCGCAGGCGCATCCAGCGCATCAGGTCCTTGGAATATAGGATGCCCACAATGTGTTCGGGGCCGCGCTGTGGATCAAAAACCGGGATGCGCGAGTGCTGCTCCTCCACCACGCGGGCGACGGCCTCATCCAGGGTCAGGTCAGCGGGAAAAGAGAAAATGTTGGGCCGGGGCACCATCACTTCGCGCACGGTAACCTCTCCCAGTTCGAGGGCGTGGGCGATGATTTCTTCTTCAAACTCCGGAATGAGCCCGAAGCGCCGGCTGGCGGCCACGATCAGCTTGAGCTCCTCCGGCGAGTGCGCCGCGCCGCTGCGAATCTGCCGCGAGCCGAAGGCACGCAGCACGGCATCGGCCGAGCGGTTCATCACAAAGAGGAAGGGCCGCGAAATGGCCAGGAAGACATCCATGGGGCCGGCCACCGCCAGCGCCACGCGCTCCGCGCGCTGCAGGGCTACTGATTTGGGAACAATTTCGCCCAGAATGAGCAGCAGATAGGTGATGAGCGAAAAGGAGATGACAACTGCCAAGGTATGGGCATAAACGCCGGCGTGGGGCACATTGGCCAGCAGGTTTTGAAACATGCGCGCGACCACCGGCTCGCCAATCCAGCCCAGGAGCAGGCTGGCGAGGGTGACGCCGAACTGCACTCCGGCCAGAACTTCAGCCAGGCGCTGATGCAGTTTCTGAACGGTGCGGGCGCCGATGCGGCGGGCCTCGACCAGTTGTTGCAGGCGCGTATCGCGCACGCTGACCAGGGCGAACTCGGCAGCGACGAAAAACGCGTTGGCTGCTACGAGCAAAACGACGAACAGCACTCGCAGCAGAAGGAAGCTAACCATCTGAAATCAGATTCTAGCATCCCGTTCGGCTCCGGCCGCGTTCGCGTTCATAAGGCATAACTAGCTGTGTTATCCTGCTTTTGCAGAGAAGGAACCGGAGCAAGCAGGAAATCCACCGGGCCCCCGCCACAAACTCCAATCGCATCATCGTGCCCAGTTGTTCTTTGCTTCCCTTTTACCTTCTGTTGTGTCTAACCCAGCGGGTGCAGGCGAACGGTGTTGAGTGCAAAAATTTTTCAGCCAGCCAGGAACAAATGGCAGGCCGGCGGCGTAGTAGAGAGTGAGAGCCGATTTGTATCGGGACAGGAGGGCGACCGTGGCTAACGGTAATGGCAATGGCAACGGCAAAAAGAAAAAGCGCAAACGGCTTCTATATGCCGGCGGATCGCTCCTGGCCCTGGCGCTGATTGTGCTCGGAGTAACCGCGGCCACCCGCGGCGGAACCAAGATTGATCCCACCAAGCTGGCCAAAGTGGAGCGGGGAGACCTGGCCAAGAGCGTGGTCGCCACGGGCAAGGTTGAGCCCATCACCAAGGTGGAAATCAAGTCCAAGGCCAGCGGCATCGTCAAGAAACTGCTGGTGGACGCCGGGGACCGGGTCAAGAGGGGACAGGTTTTGTGCGAACTGGACCGGGATGAAATCCAGGCCCAGGTGAACTCCGCCCGGGCGCAGTTGCTGGCTTCCCAGGCGGCCGAACGCGGCGCCGGAGCCGACCTGGCTCGCGCCAAAGTGGACGCGGAAGGGCCCGATGTACCACTTTTAAAACGGGGCTATGATCGTGCTTTGAGGATGGCCAAGGAAGGCGTGGTCTCCCAGTCCTCGTTGGACGACGCGCAAAAGAACTACGAACTTGCCCTGAACAAACAGAACGTAGCCAAGGCGCAAGTCCTGGTGCTGACCGCAAAGGAAAAACAAGCGGCCGCCCAGGTACAGCAGGACAAGGCGAACCTGGCCCAATTGGACGAACAGCTCAGCTACACGACAATTACTTCACCGATTGACGGCGTGATCCTTTCGCGCGATGTGGAGATGGGAGACGCCGTGAGTTCCATCCTGGTGCTCGGCTCCTCCGCCACCCTAATTATGACCCTGGGCGATACCAGCGAGGTCTACGTGAAGGGCAAGGTGGATGAGAGCGACATCGGCAAAGTGTACCTGGGCCAGCCCGCGCGCATTAAGGTGGAATCGTTCAAGGACAAGACGTTCCACGGCAAGGTCACCAAGATCGCGCCCATGGGTGTGGAGAAGGACAACGTCACCACCTTCGAGGTGCGCGTTTCCATTAACAATCC
>DATEGI010000064.1:0-3564 GCA_035280205.1 Terriglobales bacterium
CAAGCTGGCGGGCGCCGACGATACCGTCATCGCCATTGGCATGGCCAATGCCGACCTGGCGGAAGGTCATAGCCAGAGCGCGCAGGCGGAGCTGGCCAGCCTGGGCAATTCCGCCGACTACGAGCACAACTTCGATTACATGATGGCACAGGCAAATGTGTACAGGCAGCAACAGAACCTGCCGGATGCTCTGATGGCCTTCGCCCAGGCGGACAGCCTGGCGCTGAACGACGACAATGCCGAGCGGTCCGAACTGGATGTTGCGGGGCAGGAGGGCAGGCCGATCACTGATAACGTCAACGTGCTGCCGCACGCCTCGCTGCAGCCCATTTTTGAAGACATCAATATCTACCAGCTGGACGCGAAACTACTGGCGGTTCATAACCCGGCGCTGCTCCCCGCTCCGCGTCACTCGATTGAGACCAAGCTGGACGCCGGCTACAAGCTGCACATTGGCGGGCTGCCGACCATCACCGGGTTTACCGAAGAGCGCAACGATTACGGCACGCTGTCATTCCCCAGCGAGCTGCTCATCCAGCACCGCAACACCTTCGACACGACGTTCAACACAGGAATCAATCCTGTGCTGCGCCTGGGGTCAAACACCATTGCTTTCAACCCTGGGGTGCAGTTCACAGTGCGCCGCGACACGGAAGCACCGTTCGCGATGAATCAGAACCTGTTCCGCCAGTTCGTGTACATGTCAACGTCATCGTTCTTCAACTGGATTTCGGTGCAGGGCAGCGCGATGCGCGAAACCGGGCCTTTCACGGAACTTCCGCTGCATTCACGAGAGCTGAGAGGCACACTCGGTTTCACCGTGGGCCGGCCGTGGGGCCGGACTTCACTGTTCACCGAGTATTCGAGCGACGACCTGCTTTTCCGCCCGCGCATCGTGGAGTACTACGAGACCGGCACGCGCTTTGGCATTCAGCACAAATTTGGCGAAAAGTTGACCTTCGGCATTTTGGGCGATTACCTGCGGGCCTGGAGGGTGCAGGGCAGCCAATTTGCTCTGGCCCAGGCGATGCGTCCGGGCTTCCGCTTCGAATACCGGCCGAGCAGCCACTGGTCGGCACAGGGTGAGTTCGCCTACTCACGCGGACAGGGCATGCACTTCTATGACAACGTAGAGAGCCGATTCCTCGTCTCATACGTCAAGCCCGTGCGGCAAATGCTCAACTCCGGCAACGGAGATGTACCGGTAGCGTACCCATTTCGGATCTCTTTCGGGGTGCAGCAGCAGGAGTTCTACCACTTTTCGCACGGAGCCACCATCGTACCGGTGGTGCAATTGTCGTTGTTTTAGGTGCGACGAAGAGAGCTGGCTGTAACCATGCCCCGATTTACTGCCATAGCCGAGCAAGTGCAGAGCGCCATCCAGCGGCGCTCGCGAGGCACTCAGGGCCGCATCGTGAGCGGCAGCCTGACTCTGCTGATCGGTTCGGCCCTGGTAAGCCTGCTTAACCTTTTCTACAACGTGGGCGTGGCCCGGTTGCTGGGGCCTGTTGCCTTCGGCGAAGCGGCGGCTGTTTATACGCTGCTGATGCTGATTTCCTGCATAACCCTGTCGTTCCAGCTGGTATGCGCCAAGTTCGTGGCCCGCAATGAGACCAGTGGGGCCAAGGTGGCCGTGTACCTAGGCCTGCGGAGGCGAGCCTGGGTGTTCGGCATCGGCATTGCTTCCCTGCTGGTTCTGGCCAGCGAACCGATCTCTGCTTACCTGAACCTGCACTCGCCCACGCTGGTCATCCTTCTAGCGGTTGGCATCGCTTTCTATATTCCCCTGGGAGTACGCCGTGGAGGCATGCAGGGAATTTACGCATTCCGCCGTCTCGCCTGGAACTACATTATTGAAGGTGTGGTTAAGCTCGGTGGCGCGTTTCTGCTGATCCACTTCGGCTTGGGAGTGGATGGCGCAATTGCGGCGGTCACGGCCTCAGAGGTGGCGGCGTACATCTTCGGCCGCCCCGGGCGCGAGTTGGAAGCGGCACCCGAAGCCGGTTTGCCCGCATCCTTCGGAGAAGGCATCCAGGCGATTGTCTTTTTCGTAGGCCAGGTGGTGATCAACAACGTAGACATCATTCTGGTGAAGCACTTTTTCGCCGCGGAGGCCGCCGGCCTGTATGCTGCGGCGGCGCTGGTCGGCAGAGTGGTTTACATGTCCTCCTGGTCGGTGGTCAGCGCCATGTTCCCTATATCCGCTGGCTTGCGCACCGGGAAAGAAACCGAACGTGACGTTCTGTTCACTCCCCTGCTCATCGTGCTGCTGATTACAGGGGGCTTCACCCTGGCCTTGTGGTTGTTTCCCAGCCTGGTATGGCGGGCTGTGTTCGGCGCCGCGTTTGTGCATCAGAACCTGGCCTTCTACTCCTCGTTGCTGGTTCTTTATGCCGCCGCCACCGGCGTGTATTCGCTCAGCGTGGTGATCATCACCTACGAGATGTCGCGGAAAATTGCCAACAGCGGCTGGGTGCAACTTGCCTTCGCCGGCGCTGTAGTGCTAGGAATTCTCGCCTTCCATTCCACTCTGCGCGAAGTGGTGGTGGTGCAACTGGTGGCGTTGGCAACGCTGCTGCTGGCGGTTTGCTTGCCCTTCCTGCGTGCGCGCTTGCGTTTCGGCGGTCCGGTTGCGGTTGTACCCGCGCTCGTGACCATGCGCAAGCTGCGGCAATTGCCGGAAGATGAGGTGATCGCCGAGTTTCTCAGGAATGAGTTCCACCATCACGAATTTGACGAAGACCGGGCAAAGTTCCAGGACGTGGTGGAGCATCCAGATCTTGGCAGTGAGGCGGAAAACGCGCTCCGCCGCGCCCTTTTGTTTCGGCGACGTGGAGGGCTGTGGCGCGAATTGCCTGACGATGCCCAGTGGTGGGAAGTGGAATTACAACCCGCGGATGTAGAACGACTTCGCTTCTTCCCTCGCGCGCAGTGGCGCAAGCTTTCCCGCGGCCGCTTTTACGTAAATGAAATTGTAGAACGCATCCGCAACGCTGGCCCTGATCTTGGCGAGGGCTTTCGCCGCAAATTGCAGGCAGTAACCGGCGAATTGCAGCAGGAAAATACCGAGCCAACTTCCATCCTGCTCATCGGGGAAGATGAAAGCAGTCCCCTCACAATCATTGAGGGTAATCATCGGGTGGCTGCGGCGCTTCTTATCTCTCCCGGCAGTTTGGCCAAGAAGTTACGCGTTTTCTGCGGCTTATCGCCACGGATGAGAGAGTGTTGCTGGTACCACACTAGCGTCGGCAACCTACTGCGATACGCCAGGAATAGAGTTCGCGATCTGACGCGAAGCAACAATCACCATGTGGACCGCCTTCTTAAGCTACAGCCGCGAACGCCGGTGATCTCATCATGACAAAGTTCCCTAGGCGAGATGAGGCAGTGTTAAGAAGCAGCACCATCGGGCTTCTACCCGACACTGGAAAGCCGAGGACAACAGGGATAAGCAGCAGCGCATCTTTAAACTTAGCTTGCTCGAACTCGGCTCAAGGCACGCCGGCTTTTTGGCCGGATGTGAGTCGAACCGCTAATGGAAATCCTACAAAGTTCCGCTCGTCA
>DATEGI010000065.1:0-3884 GCA_035280205.1 Terriglobales bacterium
TGATGGCACAAGCAGGCCAACGCGGCATGAGCGCAAGCTCGGCGCCTGACTCATTGACCGGGAGCCCAAGTCAAATCCACGCTCACGGGAATCTCGTTCTTGATGGGAATGGTAAGGAGCGACGGGGGCGGGATTTTGAAATCCGTAAGCGTGGCAGGAATTTTGCCGGTGAGGCGGATGTCTTTTCCCTCGGTCGCCAACTGAAAGGTCAGCTGCTTGTAGCTGGCGGCCTGGCCGGCAAACTGTACCTGCAAGTCGGCATGAATGGTTCCGGGCTTGATTTCTGATTCCGGTAATTGGGTGCGAACCACTACCATGGGATTTTGCGCGCCACGCACGGCCTGAATGGTGTGCAGGTCGCGGTTACTGTCGCCGGAATTAAAGGTGTTCACGGGCACGGCAATCAGGAACTGACACTGGCCGGCCTGGCAAAGGCCTTTGCCGCGCGCCGCGTGGCTGACGCCCTCAATGTGGTGCAGCGGGTGCGACACGGAGTAGGTGAGGGTGGATTGCTGCAGCACCCACTGACTGTCGGCTGCGGCGAGCAGCGAGAGCGCCAAAACAGAGAGAGCTACGAGTGATTTTCTGGGCATTGTTGATATCAGCACAGGCAATGTTCTCCGGGGAACGAGGTGTTGCACCACTTGCGAAACACAAGGTCTCTCGACTCGGGTTTGTCTCGCAAGCTCGACGCGCCCTCGCGCGGGATGACAAACCCGTACGGATGCTGCACCACGGACGTTTATTTATGCAGCGCCGACCTTAGAACTTGATCGAGACCGACATCAAAGCCAGCCCGTAAGCCCCGGCGGTCACGACCGCCACCGGGCCGTGCAGGCTGGCGATGCCGTGAACCTTTTCCCCACGGCTTTTTTGCTGGTAAGCCAGCGCGCCCAGAATGGGGGTCAGAATCATGCCCGGGCCATGAATCCAAGCCAGAGCTTTGTGCAGGCGAATGGGCCCGCGGGTTTCCGTGCCCTTAATTCTGGGCGCGGCGATGGCGAAGTAGGCAGCGGTGAAATACATGCCGGCGGTCAGCGAGCCCAGGCCCACATGCAGGTCGCGATTGCTGGAGCTGGTGGATCTACCTCCCGCGAAGGTGCCGGTGATCACGGTGGCCAGCATGGGCGCGGTGGTGATCAGTCCGAGCTTCTGATGGACCTTCAGCATGTGGGTTCGGCGGTCGAGCCGTGCCTGCTCCTGGGCATTACCCTGCGTCTGCGCCTGGGGGAAGCCCAGCCCCTGAAGCGAAAGCCCGGAACTGAGAGCTATGTTCAGGGTCTGGGCGGCTCCCGACGCCAGGGTCACAGTCTGAGTAGCGGCGCTGAATCCATCCGCTGTAATCGAGATCTCATATTTCCCTGGAGCGAGACGGGAGACGCGATAGGCACCCGCAGCGTCGCTCTGCGCCGGTGTTGATTGCCCGGTATCCATATTCTTAATAAAAATTTTGGCGTTAGGAACAACTTGTCCAGAGGGACCGGTGACAGTGCCTGAAAGGGTGGCGCCGGTATCTTGGGCGCGCGCTGCCTCAGGAACCGCGAGCAGGAGCGCCAGAACGGCAATCGCGGCAAATTTCGCGTGGTGCGGATTCATCCAGGGTCCTTCTCCTGAAACCGCGCGCCTGATGTCAACGGCGTTTTTCTTTACAATCCGCGTTCCTCAGACAGAACTAGGCTATCCGAAAAGATGCAGTCTGGGGACGTGGCGTACAACAAAATTTGAAAGCAGAGTCTTGTTTTGCCTATGGAAGGGGGATGCGTATCGCCATGGCGGGTAGCGGCGGCACATCGAGGCGAGAGGGTCGGAACCGCGCGCCGGCAGGCTCAGACATGGTGGGCAAGTCTGCTCGGCCACGGCCGTGTTTGGCCGATAGTAACGTGAATTTCCGGCAACGGGCCCGTAAACTGCCCTCAATTCTCGTTCGGCCACTTTGCACCCTGGAGGGCAGGTATGGATTTGAAAAAGCCTGGGGAGGTGCTGGAAATGCAGACCCGACTGCGGCAGAAGATGCGTCTGCAAACTCGGCAGGTGGTGTTCGGACTTCTGCCCATGGAGTTAATTACCCAACGCCCGCCATCGAACCTGCATCTGCCGGAACCCATTCCCCTCGCCACGGCACTTGTTTCGGTGGTCGGAATGGCGTGGTTCTTCCGCTGGTGGAAGGGCAGAGGGCGCCTGACGCCGGAGTGAGAAGAGGATTTCCACCCGCCAGACCTCTGGATAGCTGGACGACGAGCCTTCCGCTTTACATTGACTTGGGGTAGGTTGCGGCCTAACATCGTGGTCCGCGAAGCCTAGTGGTTCGCAGGCTGGAGGTTGCTATGTCCGGGGATAAGGGCGCCAGTGATGAATCTACAGTCTGGGTTCCGGTTTGCTGCAGCATGGTAATGCGTCACAGCGTGTTCGGCGGCGCAGCGGGCAAATCGGTGGCTGCCGCGCTGGTGTGCAGTTCTTGCGGCCGGCACATTCTGCTTCAGCCAGAACCAGCAAGCGCTGTGCACGACCTTTCCGGCAAAGTAATTTCGCTATTGGCGACAACCAGGTCGCGGAAAATCGAGAGCCTGGGCGGAGGGGCGGAGACGGCCGGCGGCGAAATGGGCGAAGAGACCCTCGCCTGAGTTTGATGGGTCGCCTTCCTAATTGGTGCGAAAGGGGGGACTCGAACCCCCATGGGTTTCCCCGCCAGATCCTAAGTCTGGTGCGTCTGCCAATTCCGCCACTCTCGCACCGTGGTGGGACTGGAGAATTATACCGCCACGCTGGCCGTGACTCCTGGTGACCTTAGTGGGGCGGGGAAGCCGGGTTTAAATGCCCTCGGGGTGATTCCCTGCAGGTGTTTCGCGGGCGATGGCGCCCGCGCCACAAAAAAGTAGAGTATTGCGTCGAGAATGTGAGATGTGTCGCGGCAGCGATTTGGCCAACTCAACGGTATTGACACAGAGGATATAACGCGCCCAGCATGATGCGGGTTGCGAATCAGCAGGTCACTGCAATTGGCGCCGGAAAGGTGTAGTAATGAGCGTGGAGTAACCGGCTTCGTAAATTGGCCTGGCGCATCATGGCGGGGCTGATTTTGAACCGCCTTCCGCAGCGGAATTGCTCGAAACCATTGGAACCAGCGGGCGAGGAGCGCAGAAATGCAGGTAAAGAGCAAAGTGGTTGTGGTCACGGGCGGCGGGAATGGGATCGGGCGGGCCCTGTGCCGGCGCTTCGCAGCGGAAGGGGCGCGGGCCGTAATTGTGGCGGACGTGCAAGGGGCGGCAGCCGAGCAGGTGGCCAAGCAAATCGGGGGCAAGGCGATTGCGACGAATGTCGTGCGTGAGCCGGAAGTGGTCCGGTTGGTGGAGCAGGTAATAAAGGAGTTCGGAGCGATTGACCTGTTTTGCTCCAACGCGGGCGTAGGGGCGAAGGGAGGAGTAGAGGCAGCCGACGAGGAGTGGTCGCGGAGCTGGGAAGTAAACGTGATGGCGCATGTGTATGCGGCGCGCGCGGTGCTGCCGCACATGCTGGCTCGCCGGGAGTGGTACCTGCTGCAAACCGTTTCCGCGGCTGGCCTGCTCACACAGTTGGGCTCCGCCCCATACGCGGTAACCAAACACGCTGCCCTGGCTTTGGCGGAGTGGATTTTGATCACGCATGGCGACCAGGGTATCAAGGTATCAGCGCTGTGCCCGCAGGGAGTGCGCACCGATATGCTGAAGCGCGCCGAGTTCGGCGGCGGAGCTTTCCTGCTGGAGGGGGCCCTGGCACCTGAACAAGTAGCAGAAGAAGTGGTGAAGGGACTGGCGGCGGAGCGGTTTTTGATTCTGCCCCACCCCGAGGTGGCGGAATTTTTCCGCCGCAAAGCAACCGATTACGAGCGCTGGCTGCGCGGCATGCGC
>DATEGI010000066.1:0-21134 GCA_035280205.1 Terriglobales bacterium
CAGGTCGGGCACGGTGACCATGTAAGCGGCGTCCTGCACCAGCACACCGGTGTAGCGGTGGTCGGGGTGGTAGTCATTGGGCCGAGGCGACAATACGACATCAGCGTTCCATTCTCGAATCTCCCGAATGATCTGGTTGCGCACGGGGAGCGTGGGCAGCAGCTCACCATCGTGGTTGTCGAGAACGTCGTATTCGATGCCGATACGGCGCGCCGCCTCCTGCGCTTCGGCGCGGCGGCGTTTAGCCAGCGGGCCGCCGCCCATGGATTGGTGGCCGGCATCTCCGTTGGTGACGGAAACGAACTTCACTTTGTACCCGAGCGCGGCGTACTTAGCGGCTAATCCTCCGGCCCGCAGGTCGCAGTCGTCGGGGTGCGCTCCGAACGCGATCACCCGCACCGGCGCCGAATTCTGGCCAAAAACAGGTGCGGCGACGAACAGCAGCAGCATCAATATCCAGGCCACAGAAACCTCCCATGAAACTGGCGATTGTACTGCGAAGCATAGAAAGGGGCACAGTCTGGCAGGTTAATGCGCAACAGGAGTTCGCCAAATGCTGCACGCGAGATGCGCTTCGACTTCGCTCAGGGCAGGTTTTCGGTCCTCAAGGGCCTCAACATGACGCCTTCGCGCGGAAGGGGCGTCTTCGAAAGAATTGATTTCCTCTGTGCCTCTGTGTCTCTGTGGTGGATTCTAGCTTCTATCACTGATGCGAAGGCACAGTGATGCCGTTGGGTCCGCGTTGCTTGGCTTCCAGCTCTTTGCGCGTGGAAATGGATTTATCCACCCAGCTATCGGCCGTCTTCAGGTCGGCCTGGCGGGCTTCTTGGTCGCCGCAGTCAATGTGGGCTTTCTCGCGATAGAGCAGGTTCAGGTACGCCATGGCATCGGGATACTCGGGCCGCATCTTGACCGCTTTGTCCAGCAACTGCAGTCCCTCATTGACCCTGTCTCCGTTGGACTGCTTCAGCTGCTGGCAGGCTTTTGCCGATTTCAGCTCCTCGGTGGGCTTCAGTCCCTGCTCGGCCCACAGTTGCATACGCGGCTGATAGACCTGCGTCCAGTCAATGACGGCGATGGAGTAGTCGAGTTCAGGATCGTTGGGGTCGAGGTCAATGGCTTTGCGGTAGTACTCTTTGGCCTGGTCGAATTTTTTCATCTGCAGGTAGAGATAGGCGATTCCCTTCAGGCTGTTGATTTGCTGCTCGCGGGCCGGTTGCAGCTTAAGCACCTGCTGGTACTGATCAATGGCTGCTTCGGCGTTCTTGTTGTTGTCCGGGCTGTCCACTCCCGGCACAAACTGCTGGGCATAGGCAGTGGCCAGGTAGAGGCGGGCGTTCACCAGGCTGGGGTCGAGCGCGACCGCATCTTTAAAGAAACTGATGGCTTGGTCGTATTTGGCATTCTTGTAAGCTTGCACTCCTTTGTTGAGGTCCGAGCGAGCTTTGAGCTTATTGCACCCCGCCGCGCCTATCAACACCGTAACCAGGAGAAGAGATTCCAGAATCCGCCATTTCCGCCCAAGTTTAACCATCGCCTGCTTACCTCGATGCGTTTACATTCAATAGCAACAACTTCCTAAGAGATGCGTTGGAGAGAGCTGGTGACAGCCAGGAAAATCACAAGCAGCAGCACAGGAGAGCTCCCGAGGTGAGTACCAGGCGTGCCGGAGCAAGTTAACCACCTCAGATCGTAATTGATTGTGCGTTTTGCCGAGCCGCGCAACTGTAATATCCTGTAGGAAATCCAGAGCGAATCGTTGAGGACTATTCCATCTTGAGCTCGCCCGCCGCCCCGGCGCTCCACACCGAACAGCCGGTCACCACCACTTCCTGCAACCGCGCGCTGATCCTGCTGGCAATCATTTTTGCCGTGGTTTACCTGGGGTCGGCGTTTTCCCCGCCTTTGCTGGATGACGCCGATTCAACCCATGCGGAAGCGGCCAGGGAGATACTGGCACGCGGCGACTACGTCACCCTGCACGTGAATGGCATTCGCTACCTGGAAAAGGCGCCGCTTCCCTACTGGCTGGTGGCCGGCAGCTATCGCCTGTTTGGCGTCAATGAATTCGCCGCCCGCCTGCCTACCGCGTTGTCGGTGCTGCTGCTGGCGTGGCTGGGATTTGTCTGGGGCCGGCGTGCCTTTGGCGAACGCACAGGAACGTACGCGGGGCTGTTTGTGCTGACCTGCGCGGGCGTGTACCTATTCACACGCATTTTTATTCCTGACGTTCTGCTGAGCCTGCTGATTGCGGCTTCGCTTTACTTTCTGCTCACCGCATTGGAGTTCTCTCCGGTAGCGTGGCGCTGGTATGCCGGCTATGCCTGCGTGGCGCTGGCGGTGCTGACCAAGGGACTGGTGGCGCTGGTTTTTGTCGGCATGCCGGCGGTTATTTATCTCGCCATCACCGGGGAGTGGCGGCGCTGGCGTGAATTTCGTCTGCTCAGCGGCCTGGCGCTGTTTTTTGCCATCGCCGCACCATGGCATATTCTGGCTGGGCTGCGCAACCGCGGCTTCTTCTGGTTCTACTTCGTCAACGAGCACTTTTTGCGCTTTCTGGGCGAACGCTATCCCAAGGACTACAACAAGCTGCCGGCCGCGCTTTACTGGAGCCTGCATCTGGTGTGGCTGTTTCCCTGGAGCTTCTACCTGCCGTCACTGGCCCGCAACGCCTTTCAGGACGTGAAGCAGCGGCATGCGGGAGCAAGGGACAGTCGCCGGCGTTTCGCCGCGCGCACCCGCTTGCTGTGCTGGATATGGGCAGGGCTGGTGCTGGTGTTTTTTGCCATTTCTACCAACCAGGAGTACTACACGTTTCCGGCCTACTTGGCGCTGCTGCTCCTGCTGGCGGATGGATTATCGCGGGATGAGGAGCAAATTGCCGGGCGCCCGCTGGTCCTCAGTTCTTCGGGTGCTATTGCCATAGTCGGGCTGCTGGCGGGTTGTGCGCTGCTGGCAGGACTGTGGTATTCGCGGCATCTTCCATTTGCGCCCGATATCGGCACAGTGCTGGCCAAACACAACATGGCGGAAGATACGCTTTCCATGTCGCACGCTATGGACCTGAGCGCGGAATCGTTCGCCGCCCTGCGACTGCCCGCCCTTCTGGCCGTGGTGGCGCTTTTAGGTGCGCCGCTGCTTTCGTTGCTGCTGCGCCTGCGCCGCCGCTCCTGGCAGGCCACCTGGGCGCTGGCCGCGGGCATCGCTTTGCTCTTGTTTGCCGCGCACATCGCCCTCGCCCGCTTCGGGCCGTATCTTTCTTCCCAGGCGTTGGCACAGAAAATCGCCGCCCTGGAAAAACCCGGCGACGAGGTGATGATTTACGGTGACCAGGCGTTCGGCTCTTCGCTGCTCTTCTACCTGCGCCAGCCCATCGAACTGGTCAACGGGCGCACTACCTCCATGTGGTTCGGGTCCACGTTTTCGGACGCGCCACAAATATTCCTGAAAGACAGCGACTTGTTGCAGAAGTGGAATGGCAGCGGGCGGGTGTTCCTCTTCGTGCCCTCTTATGAGAAGAAGAAAGTGGACAGTTTGCTGCCACAAAAGTACGTGGTGGGGGAAGTGTCAGGCAAGTTCGTCTACAGCAACCGTTTCTGAAGCCGCAGCCACTTCCTCTGCTCCAGCTTGGCGAACCATTTTGCCGCCTTCCCGCAGCTGGTAACGTTCACCGCGCCACACGATGCTGGTATTGAAAAAGCTGGCGCACCACAGGCAGAAGCCCAGCAGGTCGCGAACGGGATAAAGCCAGCAATAACGCTGGGCCAGCGGATCGCGAACCACGCCCCAGCCGGCCAGCATCGCTTCCATCATGCGGTTCAGGGCAGCATAGAGAAAGAGAGCCAGGCCGAGCAGAGGGTCGCCCATGACAACGCCGGCCAGCAATCCGAGTAAGCCGAAAGGCATGGCAAAGGTCAACCCGGTGCCGATGTGCCCTTTGGGACGGGAAAAACGCGTGCTCTTCATCCACCGTACCTGGTGCTGCAGCGAGGCCACGCAGTGTTGGTGGACGGCCACGTGGTCCACTACGTAGTGGGAAAGGACCACCTGCTTGCCAGCTTCGAACACCCGCTGTCCGAGGACGAAATCGTCGGCACAATAGTCTGCCAGCGGGTGAAAGCCGCCGATTTCTTCGAGCACGTCACGGCGGATGGCCATGGTGGGACCGAGGGCAAACTTCAAGCCCTCGAGCATGTCGGCCACGACTACGCCAGCGGTCATCTCCACGGACATCCCCAGCGCCTCGAGACGCGACCACAGGCTACGGCTAGGCACGCCACGGTAGAGGCAACTAACCATGCCGATTTCGGGCTGCAAAAGCGGCCGGGTCACCTCGCGCAGATACTGAGGCGTGACGCGAACATCGCTGTCGCTGATGACCAGATAATTGGAGCCAGCGACTGCGGCCATCTTTTCCAGAGAACATACCTTGGCGTTGGGGCGATCAGGCTCGCCGCAAACAACGATCTTCACGGGCACGTGGGGATAGCGGCGGCGAACAGCTTGAACCGAGTCAAGGGCGAGATCGCCCTCTTGCCGGCAGCCAAAAATGATTTCGTAGCGGGGATAGTCCTGGTGGAAAAAACTCTCCAAATTGGCTTCCAACGCCGGTTCCAGGCCATGCAGCGGCTTGAGCAGGCTCACCGACGGCCAAGGACCGGCAAACGGGGCCGGAAGCGGGCGGCGCCTGAAACGAAAAACGGCGGCGGCCAGCAAAATGAGGAAAGCGGTGCAACTGAACAGGCCAACAATGCTGCACAGCAGGAGCAGGTTACCGAACATGAACGTGCGGCCTCGCGACCGTGCGGATTTACTTACAAATGCTGAAAGCGAACGGAATCAAACTCTCGGCGCGGACCTGACTGCTTTCCGCGTTTACTGAATATTGCAGGTGCTGCAATAGCCCCACTGATGGTGACGCCTGGCTCGATTTTAATCCATCTCAGGGTCAGAACCCCAGGCGAGAGCTATGCCGTGAGCTCCACAACATCCGCTCCCGCCTGGAATCAAGAAAGCTGCTCGGTGCTTTCCTTGTTATCGCTAAGCTGGACATAGGTAAACACATTCGCCACTGCACGGGCGTAAAGGTTTGTTATGCTCCTGTAAAGAATTGTAAAGCTTGAACGCGGCTCACCCGATCTCGCCGCACCTGGGGCAGCGGCAAGCTTTGTGGTGCTCCGCATTGGTATTGTTGCAGAAAGGACAGCGGCACTCCGCCTCATGAGTTCCTCCCAAGGAGCCACATGCCGGGCAGACGCAACCCAGAGTGTGCTTTCCACCGCCCTCGCCGCACATGGGGCACTGGCAGTACTCACGATGGCGCCCACCAAACTTGTAGGCCGAGTAGGACATTTGCTTCGGGCCTCGGCTTGCGCCCGGACTACCTCCAACAAAATATCGGGGGCCGATGTAAATGGCGGAACTGGCCGTATTTTGCCACCGGGCTATCGCCATCGCCAGCGCATATCGAGGCGTGGCATAGTGTATGCCTTGGTTCGTTCAGCATGGCTATCAAATTCGGCGGCCCTGGATTGGCAGGGAAGTAATCTGAGGTGCATGATAGTGCCTTGCCGCAGCGACCATGACCAGAAGAGGAGTTCTTATGTCAGATCGCCTGGACGAGCGTGAACGCGAGCGAGCATGGCCAGCGCTTCCGCTGGATGCATGGAAAGATACTTACGCCACCCTGCATATGTGGTCACAGATGGTGGGCAAAATCCGCCTGCAGTTGACCCCCAAGCTGAATCACTGGTGGAATGTTCCACTTTACGTTAGCTCGCGCGGTCTCACCACCTCGCCCATTCCCTACGAGCAGCGGACCTTCGAGATTCTATTCGATTTCATTGATCACAATCTGGTGATCACGACCAGTGACGGAAAGGTGGACCATCTGCAACTCAGGCCGGTGACAGTGGCCGACTTCTATCGCGAACTTATGTCGCATCTCGACTCGCTTGGTTTGCAGGTGAGGATTAACACCAAACCCTGTGAGATTCCCGACCCCATTCCTTTTGAGCGCGATACCGTGCACGCCGCCTACGATCCGGAATACGCTCATCGCTTCTGGCGCATTCTGGTGACGGTAGACAGCATTCTTGGGGAGTTCCGCTCTCATTTTCTGGGCAAGTGCAGCCCGGTGCACTTCTTCTGGGGTAGTTTCGACCTGGCGGTAAGCCGCTTTAACGGGCGGCGTGCAACGGAGCGCCCGGGCGCCGACGCCATTACACGCGAAGCTTATTCTCATGAGGTGATCAGCGCCGGCTTCTGGCCTGGCGGCGGCAGCGTGAACGGTCCCGCGTTCTATTCCTATACAGTCCCTGAGCCTGAGGGATATTCGGCCGCGCGGGTTCAGCCCGGCGCCGCTTCTTATGACCCACAATTGCACGAGTTTCTCCTGATGTACGATGATGTACGCGCGGCCGAGTCGCCCCGGCGCGCGCTGCTGGATTTTCTGCAAAGCACCTACGAAGCGGGCGCTAATCTTGCCCGCTGGGACCGTAACGCCCTGGAAATGCCTGCCGCGGCCTAGCCGGCGAGGAGATAATGAAATGGCTTCAGAGTGCACTCACCTCAACCAGATCCGCGTCACCACCACCAACAAACATGTTTGCGAGGACTGTGTGAAGACGGGCGATACCTGGGTCCACCTGCGCATGTGCCTGGAGTGCGGCCACGTGGGCTGCTGCGATTCTTCCAAGAACACGCACGCCACGAAACATTTTCACGCTACCCGCCACCCCCTGATGCGTTCCATCGAGCCGGGGGAAAAGTGGGTATGGTGCTACGTGGACGAAATGATGACCGGCGAGGTAGCCGCCTGAATCGCGCGCTGGGAGACGTAACGAGTTACGTCTCTACCAACGATTAAGGCAAAATCGGTAGAGACGTTGCTGGCAGCGTCTTGCCTGTTACCTGTTCTGCCGCCATTTCACTTTGCGGTTGCGGACTTTTGAGCGCTGATGAACGCGTCCACGTTGCTCTTATCAATCAGCGTGGCGCCGGTATCCACGAATGCGGGCAACGGTGAGAACGGGTCCTGGGCCCAATTCTGCTGCAGCGAGCGCAGCTTGTGGTGGTACAAGTCGTCCAGCATTTCCAGGCCAACTAAGGACATGGTATAGGGCTTCTGCGCCACGGTGGCAACGATGATTCCTTTCTTGATCCAATCCAGCGTGTCGGGGTCGGTGTCCATGGCCACCACAGTTTTGCCGGCCACGTGATAGCGGTCGAGCACCTCGCCCACTTCCTTGCCAGCCAGCGCCTCGAGGCAGATAAATCCATCAACCTTCTCTTTCTTCTGGCCGATGATCTGCTCGGTGGTATCGAAAGCCACGCGCGGGTCGCCGTGAATATCTACTAAGCGCACGATTTTCAAGCCCGGATAGGAGGCGAAGATGTCGCGATAGCCGCGCAGGCGGTCATCCAAGTTCGCCTGGCCCGGCATGGTGAAGATGACCACATTGCCTTTGCCGCGCAACTGGGCGGCAGCCACTTTAGCGCCCATCACCCCGGCCTGGTAGTTATTAGTGCCGACGAAGAACAGGCGCTTGCTTTCCGGGGCGTCGGAGTCAATGGTGATGACAGGAATGCCGGCGGCAATGGCCTGATCAATGTCGGGGCGCATCAGTTGCCCGCTGGCGGGCGAAACCAGGATGCCTGTCGGCTTGCTCTGCAACAGCTTTTCGAATTCCAGTTGCTCTGCCTTGGGATCATAGGTATCCGGGCCCACGAACTCGGCTTTCACCTTCATCTGTGACGCGGCATGCAGAAATCCGGCGCCCGCAGTTTGCCAGTAGGGTATTTGCTTGTTGGTGGTCACCAGGTAATAGTTTTCATCGGCGCTATGCTGGGAAGCGCAACCAGCCCACCCGAAGATGACAGCCAGGACCAGCAGCAGGCTGCTCCCTTTGCTTCTAATCGTCATTTCGACTCCTTCCGAAAAGACAGGGCCTAAGCATCTGAGCTCCGACTAGCTGCGGAATAATCACAATCCTTTAAAAGTCTAGCGTCCTGGCCCGGTTAGCGCGGCCAGAAACCGGCTCTGGCACTGATTGGCCAGGGACTGCAATTCGGAAAATTCCGGTTTTTCGCGCAACTTGGCCCACAACGGGTCCACCTGCAGGGCCGAGGAAGAGCAGTAGTTTTGCTCAATGGCGCCGCGCAACAGTTCGAACGCCGCCTGCTGCTGTCCGCAGTAGCCCAACAGCGAAGCATAAAAGTATTTCATTTCCGGATCGCGCAGCAACATCAGCGCTGGCATGGTCGCGCGCGTGGTTTGCTCCATCTCTGCCGGCCGCTGCAGGCAGGTTTGCAGCAGGCTGCCATACCAGGGGGCATCATTGGTCATGCGCAGCGCCGCCAGCCGCGCCTCCGTGGTTTGGCCCGCACGCAACAGGATGGCAGGAGTCATATTGCGCGCCCACTCCGAGTGCGCGTCCAGGCGCAAATATTGCAGGGCTTGGGGGACCCGGCCCAGTTCCATATCGGCAAAGGCGCAGGAGCGCAGATTGTAATTTCCCGGATCAAGGGTGAGAGCGGTATCGCATTCCTGCGACGCCGCCTCCAGCAAGCCCGCCCAGCGATACACGTAAGCCACCGTGAAATGGGCGTCGGCATTGTCGGGACGGCGCTTTACCAGCGCCTCGGCTTCCCCGGCTTTGTCGAGTTCGCCCCACTCGATGCGGTTGAGGGTCAAATCGGATGCGGCCGAGATCAGGTTTGGATCTAGCGCCAGGGCACGCTCAAGGTCGGCGGTGGAGCGGTCAAAGGCCGCGTCTCCGCCGTCGGAATATGTGGCGTCGAGGTAATACCGTCGGCCCAGCGCCTGCCAGGCGGGCGCGTAATTGGGGTCGAGCTTGACCGCTTTTTCCAGCAGCGCGATGGCTTCCTTGTTGGGCGCGGGGTCATGAGGAATAGCCGAACTGCGCAGGTAGAAGTCATAGGCTTGCGAGTTCTTGGGACGCGGGCCTGCGCGCAGCGGAGCGCTTACCAGGCCCAGCCGGGGGATAAATTCCTGCCGCACCTGGTTGGCAATGTTCTCCTGCATGGCGGTCAGATCACCGGCGCCGGCAGCCACCGTTCCCTGCCAGAACACGCGGTTCGTTCCCACCTCGACCGCCTCCAGTGTCACCCTCAACGTCGAGCCCTGCTTCAAGTAGTGGCCGGTGAGAACCACGGCCACGCGCAGGTTCCGGCCTGCCTGCTGCGGATCCATTTCGGCGAGTTTGCGTGCCTCTTCCAAAGGACGCACTTCGAGCGTGGGGACATACGTAAGCTGAGTGGCAATTTCATCCGCCAGCGCGAAGCTGAGGAAGTCTATGCTCTTGTCGCCCGTCATGTTCCGAAAAGGGATGACAGCGATGGTATTGGGTGCGCCGGAGCCGTTGCGCGCGTGCCTGAACCACCAGGCGCCCACGGCGACAAGCACCGTCACCAGCAATCCGGCCATGCCCAGTAATAGATAGCGGTGATACCAGCTGGGTCCCTGAAAGGTCTTGCTGGGCAGTCGCGGCACCAAAGCCGATTTGCGCAGTGCCGTCGGCATCAGGCCGGACTCGGTCTCCCGTTTCAGGCGCAGCAGGTCGGTGCGCAATTGGCCGGCGCTGCCATAGCGGTCTTCGCGCTTTTTTTCCAGCGTCTTGCCCACAATGCGCTCGAATTCGGGCGGCAGCTCGGCGTTCAAAGCCAGGGGCGACGCCGGCTTCTGGTGAAGGATGGCCTCCAGCGTGAGCACTACGTTTTTGCCGGCAAACGGCTTGCGGCCGGTGGCCAACTCATAGAGCACCACGCCGAAAGAGAACAAGTCGGAGCGCGCGTCCACTTCCTCGCTGCGCACCTGCTCCGGCGACATGTAGACCGCAGTCCCGGGCACCACTCCCTCGGCGGTGAGGCTCTCCTCTATGGATGAGTTGGAACTGCCGTCGGGGGCGAACGCCTGTTGCGCCGGGCTTAGCTTGGCCAGACCGAAATCGAGGATTTTGGCTTGCCCGCGCGGAGAGACGTAGATGTTGGCGGGCTTGATGTCGCGGTGCACGATGCCCTTGTCATGCGCCGCACCCAGCGCGTCGGCCACCTGAATGCCCACGTCAAGCACTTCCTCCAGCGACAGGGGCTTGCCATGCATTCTCTGCTTCAGGCTCTCACCTTCCAGCATCTCCATGACGATGAAAGGCCGGCTGTCGTGCTCTTCCACCTCGTAGATGGTGCAGATGTTGGGATGGTTCAGCGCCGAAGCCGCGCGCGCCTCGCGCAGAAAGCGCTGCAAAGTCTTGGGATCATGGGCCAGATTTTCAGGGATGAACTTGAGAGCTACCCGGCGGCCCAGCTTCAGATCCTCGGCTTCGTAGACAACGCCCATACCGCCGCCACCGAGTTTGCGTACGATGCGGTAATGGGCAAGAACTTCACCGATCATCGGGGAGGGTCTCCGCCCCGCCTGGTAAGCAGCCACATGGTATGACGGACGGCAGGCAAGGGTCAACGATATGGTTCGCCTGGACGAACGTCCTTTATCTTTCTCCGGCATCCACTCCTGCCACCCTTATAATCACGGCAAACCACCGCCAAGGGAACCATTTGTGAGCTCGGGTTACGCCAGCGTCCGCGATGTGGCCGTTTTGCAGCAGGCCACGCAGCTTATCCTCGCCAGTACCGACCTGGAAACCGTGCTGCACCAGGCCCTGCTGGTGGTGCGCACGTATTTCGGCGCCAGCCGGTGCACCGTGTTTCTGCTGGACGAACCGGCGCACGAACTCTATCCCCAGACGCATCATGGATATGAAGCGAGCGCCGCGCCCGGCCGCTTGCGGCTGGAAAGCGAAGGCACAGCTCAGCAAGCCGCCCAGACCCGTGCTCTGGTGCATGTGCGGGAGGAGGCCGCGAAGGGCGGCAGCGAGCTGGCCTTGCCGCTGCTGGTCCGCGACCAGCTGCTTGGGGTGCTTCTGCTGCTGAGCGACAATCCCGACGCTTTTCCGGAGAACACCGTTCCCCTGCTCTCCCTGTTTGCGGCTCAGACTGCGGTGGCGGTGGAAAATGCCCGCCTGCACTCCACGGCGCTGCGCCGTCGGCGCCAGATCGAACTCATCAATCTGATCGCCCGCACCGCCTCTTCGGCCAGCCATACCCAGCAATTTTTCTCGACTCTGGCTGATCTGTTGGGCGACGCCTTCGAGGGCGCCAGAGTGGCTATCGTGTTGCGCGGGCCACAAGGCATCTTTGTCCCGGCGGCTTCTCCCAACGGCGAGCCCGATGTGGAGCGATTCCGGGCGTCGGCACGCAGCGGAGCCCTGGCCAAAGCGCTGGAGCAACGTGCCGCAGTGCTGGAGGCGGACGTGGCCGCCAAGCCTGATTGGCCAACGTGTTTTGCCTATACCGGCTCGGAATTGTGCGCTCCCCTGGTTTTCCTGGGAGAAGCCATGGGGGCGATGGTGCTGGCGCATGAGCGTGCCAATTTCTTCACCGCCGATGATCGCACCCTGGCACAGGCCGCGGCTGACGTTTGTGCCACTGCCACACGGAATGTGCAGCTGGCCGAGGAACTGCACCGGGTAGCCAACCAGGATTTCCTGACCGGCTGCCACAACCAACGCTATTTCTATCTCGCTCTGGCGCAGGAAGTGGCACGCGCCCGGCGCTACAACAAGCAGTTTGGCGTCATCCTGCTCGATCTGCGGCATTTTCGTGAGGTGAACTCCACCTATGGCTTTGAAACTGGCGACCAGTTGCTGCACAAGGTGGCGCGCAGCCTGCAACTGCAGCTGCGCAGCAACGACGTGCTTTGCCGCTATATGAGCGACCGCTTTGCCGTGGTGCTGCCGGAAATTGACCGCCGCGGCGTGGACGCGGTGATGGGCAAGCTGCGTTCGGCTGTGGAATCCATCACCTTGCCGCGCAGCAGCAAAGGCTTGGAGCTGGCCAGCGCCGTGGTGATGTGCCCGCATGACGGCGTCACCGAGCTGGAGCTGGCGAACCTGCTGCTGGAAAGGTTGGAAAAGGCCAAAAGCGGGAGTCAGTAGTCAGGAGTCGGGGGCCGGCGCCAGGGCAGAGGCAGTGCCGGTTATGCAGGCTGAGGTCGCTTGGGGTGAATCTTTTCACGTCGAATGATCTTAGCTTTAGCTTCGTTTCCGTCAGCCCACTTCACGATTAGGCTACCCCCATCAATTCGTACAGGAATGCCAGAGTTTCCCATGAGACGAAAAAATTTATTATCTCGCTTCAGAGGCGGATCATAGGCGGCGGTATACAGAATATCGTCGAGGATCACTGAAACTGAACGGATCACTGAAGAAGGAGCTTGGAAGGATTCATTCCCACCGCCAACGACACTGGCAATATCAATACCGTTGGGAACGGGCGGGTCAACACTGAAGAATACCGCGCAAGAGAATCCCTTCGGGACTTTGCCGCCACAGTCAGCTTTCCTGAGGCCGTCCAACTGCTGCTCGACAATGTGAACTTGTCCAAAGGAGAGCCCGACCAAAAGGAGTAAAAGTATTGTGGGTTTCAGCATATCGCCTCTACCTTCACCGTGCTTTCTCAACCCACGGCACCGGTCGCGAGCAGGCTTTCTGATTCCTGACTACTGACTCGCGACTACTGTTTCTGGCGATCGTCGCGCCGCTGCAGTGTCGGCCGATCTCCTTCCCCGCTCTTGTCAGTTTTGTCGGTCTTCTTGGTGCGCCGCAGGCTGGGCTGGTTTTCCTTGGCTGGGCCAATGGTTTTGCGGCGATTTTCAATGGCGGCGAGCCGCGTCTTAACATCGTCGAACTCTGAGGTGCTTATCACGTACTGCTCGCGCGCCGGCAAGATGCGGGCAATCTCCTGCTGCGTCCTCTTGATGCGATCCGGCGTTTGCGGGTGGGTCGAAAACGCCTTGGAAAGCGTTCCCGGTTTCTTCTTTTCCTTGGCCTGGAGCTTCTCGAAAAACGTCACATAAGCCTGCGGGTCGTAGCCGGTCTTATACATGTACTGCAGGCCCAGAAAGTCAGCTTCCTCCTCAAAGCCGCGGGAGAAGCGCAGGAAGGTGAGCGGCAATCCCAAACCTGCGGCCGAGCGTATGGCATAGCCCAGCCCGCCGCCGACAAAAATGAGGGGAATGGAAGCCAGGTTCACCATGTTGCCGCGTGTCATCTGGCGGGTGGCATGGCGGGCGGCCACGTGCGCGATCTCGTGCGACATCACGCCGGCCAGCTCGGCTTCTTCATCCGCCGCCAGCACCAGCCCGGAGTTCACATAAAAGAAGCCGCCGGGCAGGGCGAAGGCATTGACCTCGTCCGAATCCACCACCTTGATGGTGAAGGGCACCTTGGCGTCGGAGTTGCGCACCAGGTTCTGGCCCACGCGGTTCACGTACTCGCTGACCACTGGGTCGTTCACCATCTTTACGCTGGACTCGATCATGGCGGCATACTGCTTGCCCATGGCCACTTCTTTCTCGATCGAGTACCAGTTGCCCAGGCCCTTGCCACCCATGCCGCGGTCGCCGATGGCGTTCACGTCATCCTTGCTGCCGGGTTTGACCTTGGGCTGCTTCTGCTGGGGAGCGGTTGATTGGGTCTGTGCCGCAGGTTCGGAAGGCTGCGGCTGCTGGCTGGCCGGCTGCTGCGTGGTTTGTGAAGCACTGGAAGGGGGATTGGGTTCGTTCTGGCCGAATGCTCCGGGAAGGAACTGGACACAAAACCCCAGGACAAGCACGCACACAACGGTGCGAAACTTCATGGGCTGACTCCTGCGGGGCGGTTCTAACAAATTATGGGCATGTCGTGGGGCAGAATTTCAGTGATGCCGGTCACAAAGTGCGGACTAGAGAGCTGAGTTCATTCCTGTAGGCCGTGCGGCGGCGGGACGCACCTGGGGACGCTTGTGGTGGTGAGACTCCCGGACCTTAAGGATTTCCACCCGCGAAGCACGCCATTCGCCCTTACCGTCCTGGCTGGCGGTCACCCGCACTTCGGCGCCCTCCTTCAGGCCACGGGAGGCCTCCTTGGCCCGCAGATGCACAGGTACGCTGCTGGCGTACAAAACCTGGGCGTGGGAGACCTCGGCTCGCCGCAGGTTCCCGTTGCGACCGGCTACGTAAATCCAGCCCTGCGTGGGTTCGCCCGTGGGCGCGTGAACGATGATTCCGCGGAAGGTGCCGGAGATTTCCGCCGAAAGTGGCAGCAGGAAAGCAACCAGCACAGCCGGCAAAAGAAATGCCCACCGCTTCATGGCCAGATAAGATGCTGCTTTCACCGCATTTCGCCGCCTGAGAACCAGGCACGACCTCAGTCGTAGTATTCCAGCCCCAGATGTGTGATCAGCTCTTCCCCGCGCAGATAGCGCAGGGTGTTCTTCAGCTTCATCAACTGGATGAACAGGTCGTGCTCCGGGTAAAGCCCGGGCACCGTCATGGGCGACTTAAAGTAGAAGCTCAGCCATTCCTGGATGCCGCGGCAGCGCAGCTCGGACGTGCGCTGGGCCAAGTCGAGGAACAGCACCAGGTCGAGCACGATAGGCGCCGCCAGGATGGAGTCGCGGCACAAGAAATCAATCTTGATCTGCATCGGGTAGCCGAGCCATCCGAAGATATCTATATTGTCCCAACCTTCTTTATTATCACCACGTGGCGGGTAATAGTTAATGCGGACCTTATGGTAAAGCTGGCCGTAAAGCTCGGGATAAAGCTTGGGCTGCAGAATGTGCTCCAGCACTCCCAGCTTCGACTCCTCCTTGGTCTTGAAGGAGCCAGGGTCGTCCAGCACTTCGCCGTCGCGGTTGCCCAGGATGTTGGTGGAAAACCACCCGCCCAAGCCCAGCATGCGGGCCTTGAAGCCGGGCGCCAGGATCGTTTTGAGCAGCGTTTGACCGGTTTTGAAGTCCTTGCCGCAAATGGGCGCCTCGTTGCGCCGCGAAAGCTCCAGCATCACCGGCAAATCCACCGTGAGGTTGGGAGCGCCATTGGCAAAGGGCACGCCCTCAGAAAGCGCTGCGTAGGCGTAAATCATTGAGGGTGCGATGGATTCGTCGTTCTTTGCCAGCGCCTTCTCGAACGCCTCCACCGACTCGTGCGCCCGACCCGGCTGCAAGAAGATTTCGGTGGAACCGCACCAGATGACGATCAGCCGCTCCGCCCCCGAGCTTTTGCGGAATTCGCGGATGTCCTCGCGCACCTGCTCGGCCAACTCCATCTTGTTCTTGCCCTTCTTCACGTTAGGACCGTCCAGCTTTTTGACGTAGTCGTGGCTGAACACGGCTTTGCGCGGTTTCACCGACTGCAGAAAAGGTTTGATCTGGTCAAGCAGGCTCTTTTCGAGCACCCCGGCCTTGGTGGCGGCGGCGTACATATCATCTTCGAAAATGTCCCAGCCGGTGAAGACCAAGTCGTTCAGGCCGGCCAGCGGCACCAGTTCCTTGATCTTGGGCGAACGGCCGTCGGTGCGCTTGCCCAGGCGCACCGTTCCCCACTGGGTGAGCGAGCCGACAGGCTGCGCCAGGCCGCGGCGCACCGCTTCCACGCCGGCCACAAAGGTGGTGGCCACCGCCCCCATGCCGGGGATCATGACCCCTAATTTCCCTTTAGCCGGCCGGATTTCGCCGGGCTGCGCTTTCTTCTCTGCCCCTGGTTTTGCACTACTCTGCCGTGTGGCCATCAGTGCCGTCCTATAGAAATGAAATTATGTCGGGAACAAACCAACAATCTTCTCGTATTTGCCGGCGGGTTGGCAACTTACACTGTGAGTTGCGCGCATGATACAAACGGCGCACGGAGAAGATGTGGCCGAAAAAGTTGCGTTGATTACTGGATCCTCCAGCGGCATTGGCCTGCTGACCACGGTGGAGTTGGCGCGTGCCGGGTTTCGCGTGGTGGCCAGCATGCGCGACTTAGGACGGCGCCAGCGCCTGGACGAGGCCGCGGCGGCTGCTGGCGTCGCCATTCGCATTGACGTTCGCCAACTGGACATCACGGAATTCGAACGCATCCCTGAATTCATCGCGCAGCTCGACCGCGATTATGGGCGCTTGGATGTACTGGTAAACAATGCCGGCTTTGCTACGGCTGGTTTTGTAGAAGACCTGCTGCTGGAGGAGCTTCGCCAGCAATTTGAAACCAATTTCTTCGGTTCGGCGGCAGTCACCAAGGCGGCGCTGCCCATGATGCGGCGCCAGCGCAGTGGGCACATCATCATGGTGTCCTCCATCGGCGGCCGCATTTCCGCACCGGTCATCGGCGCTTACGATTCCTCCAAGTTTGCCCTGGAAGGCTTGAGCGAGTCGCTGCGCATCGAAACTCGCTCCCTGGGCATTCGCGTGGTGCTGGTGGAGCCAGGCTCGTATCAGACTGATATCTGGGAACGCAACGTGCGCGTCGGCAGTGTCGCCCAGGACCGCAGTTCTCCTAACCACGAGCGTGCCGGGCGATTCTCAGAGATGGTGAAGAAAGTGCACAAAGCCGACCCGCTGGCAGTGGCCAAATTGATCACTCGCATTGCGCAAATGCCGAATCCGCGCCTGCGCTATCGCGTGGGATTCGATTCGCACCTGCAGTTCTGGCTGCACACGCTGCTGCCGTGGAAGATGTACGAAAAACTGGTAATCCGGGCGACCAAGATCGGGTGAGGGGGTAGCGCCGCCGTCTCGGCGGCTGTCACGCGGACCCTTCGACTTCGCTCAGGGCAAGCTCGCCCGCGAATTGGGCCGGCGGGACGCAGGCACTTCTACAGGCCGCCGTTCTGCACGGCGTCATTAGCCCGGATTCTTCCCTGCCAGCGCGTCCAAACAAACACCACAATACCGATCAGAATGACGGCAAGGATAACGGCGTCGAAGCGATGGAACCATATACGGAGGCGGGGATCGGTATCCCAGCGCTGACCGAGCTTCATGCCCACGTAAGCCAGGCCCAGGCACCAGGGCCAGGAGCCAATGAAGGTGTAGAAGTGGAATTTGGGCTGGTTCATGCGGGCTACGCCCGCAGGAAGGGCGATGAACGTGCGCACTACCGGGAGCAAGCGGCTGATGAATACGGTGATGTTTCCGTAGCGGGCGAAAAAGCGGTCCGCCCAATCCAGTTCGTGCCGGCTGAGCAGAATGTAGGAGCCGTATTTCTCGACCAGCGGGCGACCGCCGTAGTAGCCCACCGCGTAGGCGATCGCCGAGCCCAGGTTGCATCCCAGAGCGCCCACTGTGGCTACCCAAAGCAGCTTAAAGCGGCCCAGGTACACCAGGTAGCCGGAGAACGGCATGATGATTTCTGAGGGCAGCGGGATGCAGGCGGACTCGATGGCCATCAGGACGGCTATGCCGAGATAACCCCCAGCGGAAATTACGGAAATGATGAAGGCGCTCAGCGCCGCGATGATTTTGGCGGTCATTGGTCGAAAGGCAGGAGCAAGAAGTCAGCTTTCGTTTGAGCTCGCGAGGTCAGCGACACGATTATACGGGGGTAGGAAGTCGACGGTCGACGGCTGACGGGCTCAGATTTCGAAAGAATGCCATGAAAAAGAAAAGCTCCGGCCCTGCCGTCAATTCTGAGACTGACTCGCGACCACTGACCCCTGACTCCCGATTTCTAAAACTGCCCTTCCTGCGTGAAGGTATAGCCAGGCAGGCTTTGGCCCTGGGGGCTGCGCAGCACTTTCACCCGGATAGTATCGGTGGTAGTAGCGCCGGAATCGGCCTGGCGCAGGATGGCAAACTGGGCAAAAACCTCGTTATAGAGCTTAGTTACCAGGTAGTTCTGGCCGCTTTGGTCGTTGCGCCACACTTGACCGAGCTGGATGGATTTCACCGCCATTTTTCCCTTCTCCCCAAACCCAGAGTAGCCAGCGCAGAGCGGCAGAGTCAATGACGTGGGGGGTTACGAAAGTGAGTTGCGGGTGCCTCAAACCCAGTTCTTGGTTCTCAGTTCCCAGTTCTCAGAAGCGCCCCCTCGCCGCTCATCTGCAGGGACTTAGAACTCCAATCAGCTGTGGCTGCGGAACTTCACCTCCGTGGTGACGGGGGACTACAATAAGGGCCCATGGCCCCGGTCACCCGCACTGAAGCCGAAAGTAACTCGCCCTTTAGCCAGGAAGTACGCCGGCAGTTAATCAGCTTCTCGTTCTACAAGGTGATGCCAGAGTGGCGGCGCCTGCCACGCTCGGAACGCGATGACCACCGTCGCGAGGCCGCCGAGGTGCTTCGCCGCTGGTCCAATTACAGCGAACTGCGCCTGATTACCTACTCCACCGTCGGCTTGCGCTCGGATTCTGATTTCGTGCTGTGGCGCATTTGCTATTCGCTGGAATGTTTGCAGACCATGACTTCCGAGCTGCTGGCCACGCGCGTGGGAGGCTACCTGCAAACCTCCTACTCTTACCTCTCCATGACCAAGCGCTCGCAATACCAGATCGGGCCAGAGCACGAAAGCTACGACCTGCGCGGGGCCATCAAGCCGGGCGCGTTCAAATACCTATTTCTGTTTCCCATGGAAAAAACTAAGGCTTGGTACGCGCTGCCCTTTGAAGAGCGGCAACGCATGGTGCAGGATTTCATTCGCATCATGGACGACTTTCCCCGCGTGCGCTTAAACGTAATGTACTCTTTTGGACTCGATGACCAGGACTTCATTGTAGCTATTGGCAGCGACTACCCGGAGGATGTGCTGGACATGGTGCAGCAGATGCGCGAGGCGGAGTCCACCGGCTACAACCAGCGCGACACGCCCGTATTCACGTGCCAGCGCACTACGATTGAAGAAATGCTGGAGCGGCTGGGCTAATGGTGCGCGGCGTTATCCCCCGCCAGCCGGCCAAAAGCGGCCGCCATGAAGGGCGTGCCACTGCCACCCGCGGCGCCCAGTCGCGCGGCGCTTCCCGCCAGCCGCGAAACGGCGCGCGCAAGGCAGCTCCTCCCTTCCCTAAACCAAGGGCCAAAGCGGCAACCAAGCCGGTCGCAGCTCCCAGGGGTTACCAGCCAACTGCGCCACAAAGGATCAACGAAATTCTGGCGCGGCTGGACCAGACCTATCCCGGCGCTACTTGCGCGCTGCACCACAGCAATGCCTGGGAACTGCTGGTAGCAACCATTCTTTCGGCGCAATGCACCGACGTGCGCGTGAACATGACCACGCCGGAATTGTTTCGCAAGTACCCCACGCCGCAGGCATTCGCTGAGTTGAAGCCGGAGCAGTTGGAGCCGGACATTCGCTCTACCGGCTTTTTCCGCAACAAGGCGAAATCGCTGGTGGGTGCAGCCAAGAAGCTGGTAGCTGATTTCGGCGGCCAGGTACCCGATGACATGGATAAGCTGCTTTCCCTGCCTGGGGTGGCGCGCAAGACCGCCAACGTGGTGCTGGGGACATGGTTCAGCAAAGCCGAAGGCGTGGTGGTGGACACGCACGTCTATCGCATCACTCGTCGTCTGGAGCTGACGAGCAATACCGATGTGCGGAAGATTGAGCTGGACCTGATGCGCGTGATCCCGCGCGAAAAGTGGATCATTTTCTCCCACCAGATCATCTGGCATGGGCGCAAGCTGTGCATAGCCCGCCGTCCCAAGTGCGCCGAATGTCCGCTGGAAAACCTGTGCCACGCCGCCGACAAGACATGGAGCACGGTGGAAATTCACAAGTCGGCAAAACCCTAGGAGTCAGGAGTCGGTAGTCAGGAGTCAGCCAACAATTGTGTAATTGAGTAATTTGGTAAATGAAATCTCCGCGCCCTGCATGCGACCTCAGCCGATCACTCTCTGGGAAAGAGATTTTGGGTGGAGCAGCGCTTTAGCGCTGCAGCTATGTGGGGCATTGTTTCAGAAGGGCTTTAGCCGCTGAGGGGTCAGATGATCCCGGCCAAAGCGTTAGTTCTTACCTCAGGGGCTAAAGCCCGCAAGCTTAAGCTTCTCTAGTTGCAGCGCTGAAGCGCTGCTCCACCAAGAACAAGAGCCAGCGAAGCGACAATTCCACAAAATGTAGCGCGGACGCCTCGCCCGCGATGTGCTGGCGGGACGTCGGCACTACACGTTCTGCTAAACTTCTCTGCTCCAATCCCATCAACGGAATCCGGCATCATGCGTATTTTTGCCTGCTTTGTTATGTTGGTTTGTATGAACACCCTCACCCTGGCGCAGCAGCTGGCCACGCCCAAGTTCATCAGCGACCCATCCGAAATCAAGAGCCTGCCCAAGGCCGACGTGCAGAAGTTCACCGTCGAGAAGCTGTTCATGACGCGCGCCATCGCGGGCACGGCGTGGTCGCCGGATGGCAAGACTATCGCCTTCGTCACCAATATCAGCGGGCGCATGAACCTGTGGACGGTGCCGGCGGAGGGGGGCTGGCCTACTCAGCTAACGGTCAGCGACCAGCGCCAGTTCAGCCCGGCGTGGTCGCCGGATGGCAAGTGGATCGCCTACATGTCAGACCACGACGGCGACGAGCAGTGGGACATCTTCGTAGTCTCGACGCTTAACGGCGAAGTCATCAACCTGACGCAAACACCTGAGATCGCGGAAGAGGATCCGCAGTGGTCGCCGGATGGCCGCATGCTGGCCTACATGGTCAAGCCCAAGACGTCGTCCACGTTCGAAATTGACGTGAGGGATTTCACCACGCACGAGGTGCGGCACCTGACCAGCGGCACGCCCAAGGACCGCGGCAACGTTCGCCCCTTGTGGTCGCAAGACGGCAAGTGGATCGTCTACACTCAGGTGCATGCCAAAGGCACTGACTCTGACGTCCACGTGGCCGAGGTTGCCACCGGCAAGAGCACGCGCCTGACGCCACATACGGGCGAGCAGCTCTACTCAGCCGACGCATGGTCCCCGGATAGCAGGAAGGTGCTCATCACCACCAATGCGGGCAACGGATACGAAAACGTGGGCCTAGTGGATATTGCCAGCAAAAAGATTGATTGGCTGACGCAGGACAAATGGGAGATCCAGGGCGGTGACTTCTCTCCTGACGGCCGCACAGTGACCTGGACCGCCAACGTGGACGGCAACACCGATATCTACTTTCATGACCTGGCGAGCGGTAAGACCGAAGCCTTGCCCCTGCCCGCGGGAGTGAACGAACCAGGTGGGCACGAGAACGCCTTCTCGCACGACGGCTCGCGCCTACTCTACATCCATAACGGGCCCAATGCCCCCGCCGATGTCTGGGTGTACGACCTGGCCAGCAA
>DATEGI010000067.1:0-8125 GCA_035280205.1 Terriglobales bacterium
TACCCTCGGCATCTTCTGGTTCATCATTAATGCGCTGATGCTGGAGCTGGCTTCAGCCTTCGTTCCCGGCTTCCGCATAACCAGCTTCGGCGCCGCATTCGTGGGCGCAATCGTGCTCATGCTGGTGAATATGTTCCTGAAGTGGCTGGTGCGTCCCACCCCGCGTCAATACTGAAATCCCAAATCCACCACAGAGACACAGGGGCACAGAGGGACAAATCAATGGAAGATTGGCGGTTGCAAAACGAAGAATTTCTACCTTAGTGGGCACGCCTCGAGGCCCAACCCAGTTGGATTGGGGCCCACAACACGCCTCAGTCCACGCCCAGTAGTTCGGGCAGCAGCTCGCCAGCTGTGCCCACGCAGAGGTCGGTGAAGGCTGTGGCGTTGGCCGGCTCCTCCGGACCCACGTAGATAGTGCGCGCACGCGCGCCAGCGTGAGCCACGAAGCTGGCCGCAGGCTCGACTACGCCGGAGGTTCCGATGGCCATGAACACCGTGCAAGCATCCAGCGCCGGGAAAATGCGCTCCAGGCCGAAGGGCACTTCGCCAAACCAGCAGATGTGCGGACGAATGCGGCCTCCGCATGGGCAGCGTGGAATCTCGGCAGGCGGCTCGTAGAGGTTGTTATCGTCGAACGGCGGGTGGCTGCAAGCATCGCAGCGGCTCTTGAAGAGCTCTCCGTGCATGTGGAGAACGTTTCTCGAGCCCGCCTGCTCGTGGAGGTTATCAACATTCTGAGTGCAGACGAGCAGGCGGTTCTGCAGACGGTCTTCCAGTTTTGCCAGCGCCAAGTGGGCGGCATTCGGCTTAGCTGAGGCCGCCACGCGCCGCCGCATGGAATAGAACTCCCATACCAGCACGGGATCGCGGCGCCAGGCGTGGGGCGAGGCTACTTCCTCAATGCGGTAATTTCGCCACAATCCTCCCGCGCCGCGAAAGGTGGGAATGCCGCTCTCCGCGCTGATCCCCGCCCCGGTAAGGACGAAGACGCGGTCGAGCGGGGAGAAGGTCAGCATAGCGGCAGTGTACTGCTCACACCGCTTGGTCGTGTGTAGCCAGCCGCAACCTGCTCATCCTATAATCGCGGTCTTTCACGAGGGGGTGACCATGGCTTGGAACATGAAGGGAGTACTGCTGGGGGCGTGCAGTTGCGACTGGGGATGTCCGTGCAGCTTCAATGCCCGACCTACACAGGGCTTTTGTGAGGGCGCCTACGTATGGCACGTAAAGCAAGGCCAATATGATGGAACTGATCTGGCCGGCATAAGCTTCTGCTGGATGGGCAAATCTCCCGGGCCGCTGCACGAGGGCAACGTCACGGCTCAGCTCATTGTTGCGGAGAACGCCAGCCCGGCTCAGCGGCGCGCGCTGGCGGAACTCGCCAGCGGCAAACGCGGCGGTCCCTTCGCCATTTTTGCTTCGGTGACTTCAAAATTTCTCGAACCTGTTTACGCTCCTTTCGAGATGCATATTGATGGCCTGCACAGCCGGGTTCGCGCGGGCTCTTATCTGGAAATGGAGATTTCGCCCATTGAAAACCCGGTCACCGGAGCCCGCGAGCAACTTCAACTGCAGAAGCCTACAGGTTTTACCTCAACCTGGGCCGATCTCGGCATGACACGGAAGTTCTCCATCTCGCTTCCGGAGATGGGCTTCGATCATAGCGGCAAGTACGCCGAGTACTCTGAATTCGGCTACGTAGAGCCCGCCTACGCAGCCGTGCGCTAAGGGAGTCTATGTCGCAGGTGAAAGCAGAAACCGTGGCGGGGCCCGCCCGACTCATTATGCGGCGGACAGAGCGGCGCGTTTATGCCGCGTGCGCGCTGGCGTTCGCGACCGCTCTGGTTCCGGTGATTTACTTCAGCAAGACCATGGCCGGGGCCATGCTAATGCCGGGAGGCTGGCAGATGTCCATGGCATGGATGCCGATGGGCGGCTGGGCGACGGCCACGCTGATGTTCGCTTTCATGTGGCTGGCCATGATGGTGGCCATGATGCTGCCTTCCACACTGCCGGTCGTCCTGCTGTTCCGGCGCTTCCAGGTGTTTCGAGGCACGGCGCATCCGGCACGGCTTTCGGTTGTGCTGGCGGGTGGATATTTCCTCGCCTGGAGCGGCTTTGGAGCAGCGGCCTACGGTGGCGGAGTACTGATCACCCAGGTGGCGATGCGGTCGGGTGCTCTCAGCCGCGCTGTTCCAACTTTAGCCAGCCTGGCCTTGATTCTGGCCGGCCTGTTTCAGCTCACTTCGTGGAAGCAATCCTGCCTGGGGCATTGCCGCGACCCATTACTGCTGGTGGCCAATCACGCCGGCAATGGCTGGCGCGGCGCTTTTCGCCTCGGATTCCATCATGGCGCCTTCTGCATCGCCTGCTGCTGGGCGCTCATGCTGGTGCAGTTGGCCGTGGGCGTCATGAATCTTGCCCTGATGGCAGTTATCGCTCTTGCTATAGCGATGGAAAAGATGCTGCCACGCGGCCCCGTTCTGGCGCGGGCTGCCGGTGTGCTCATTGCCGCCGTCGGAATTCTCCGCCTTGTCCATGTGTGGTTTAGCTGATTTTGTCGCTTCGTGCGTCGGAAACTGCCGCTGGCTCCTACTGTCCTTCCGTACACCGCACCGTGGCACCATCGCGTTTTGACGCGCCTGCCAGCGGAGCGCAGAATCGCCTTAGCTCACCGCCACAGTTGTGCGGTACTGGAGCCCAAATGCTCGCCCTTCTCGCTCTTGTTTATAGGGTTGTGCCTTTCCTGAGCTGTGCCCATCGCTTTTCCTGGCCGCAAACCGGGCCCGACGGCCAGGATTACCAGGTCTGCCTGCGCTGTGGCGCGCGTTACCGCTATGACTGGAATAACATGCGCCAGATCGAGGAAGTTAAAATGCCGAGCGATGCCTTGAGCTAGGCTTGGCTTCCAAGACCCCGGATTACGAGATCATTGTTTTCCGATGCCGCAGGCATTCCCCGGGGCCCAGTGGCACCCATGCTTTCGGCCTTTCTCCTTCTTCGATTAGTCAGTCTGGCGTGTTACCTGACGACCCTCAAGTTACCCAGCCTCAGCGGCTTGCCCCGAAGCTCCGCTTCGGCTTGCATCCAGTCGTCGAAATCGTGTCCATCCTGACAGCCGCGCAATTGGAACAGCTCAAATGCGCGCTGGCGGATACGCTCATCAATGTCAACCGTGGAGGCCGGTTCCCTTCTGGGCTGAGGTTTTGCATTAGCCATAGAGTCTCTCCTTGACTTGAGCCGCGACGCGGCTTGCTCCGGGTGTGGCAAACGCCGGCAGGAGGTGAGAGTGAGCTGGGATTTAGCGATTGCCTGATTGCACGCTAACACGATTGCACAGGCGCGTCAGTGACAGAAAATCGGTGAAAGCGTGTGATGTTTATTTTATGCCCAAACTGGGACTGGTCTAAAGGGCTTAACCCAAAGCAAGAGCGCATAAGTATTTTGCGGGTCGCTGGCGGGAGATACACGCGTCCCGCAGCTGTTACTTGCCTTCGCCGTCGCCGTTGGTGCCGGCGACGACGTCCACCACTACCGGCCGCCTACCTGCGCGCTCCGCCACCTTGGCCTGCAGCACGCGGGCGCGATTGGCGGCCGCGGTTATGGGCACTAGGCGCACGATGTGCCTGCCGCTCGACTCCAATTCGAAGCGGAACCAGTCGGTGCGGTAGAGACGTCCGGAACAAAAGAAGGTCGCCGAGGCCGCAATGGTGCCCCGGAATTCCTGGCTACCCAGTGACAGGAAACGGTCGCCTACGTCTTCCATCCAGCTGCGCCCGCCTACCAGGGGATGGTTCAGGGCGAACTTGGCGAAGGGCACGGCGTCGTGAATCTTGCGGATCTGCACCAGTTGCAGCAGGACAGAGCTCTTGGCCAGATTGGTAATAATGATCTTGGCGTCTTCCTCGGAGAGCCTCTCGATGTGAATGTGCAGTTCGGGTGCCCACTCGCGTTCAAACTGCTCGCGCGCCAGCTCCAAGCTCTTGTCGGTGGCGGCGGCGTAACGCAGAGTCGCGCGCGCCAGAATCACGGTGACCAGGGTGGTGACGATGGTTGCGATCACGGGGACGAAGCCGATAAGTGTCTGCAACGAGGGATGGCCGATGGCGACAATCCAGGAGTGCCAATGCATATATGGAGTGGCGCTCAAAGTGCCAGGGAAGGAATGCGCGCTGACCGCAGGGGAGTAACCATTCCTCCGGTTACCCATGCTGCTGCGGGCGGGCATGCCGGCGCTCGAGCCGCATTTTAGAGTTAGCCAAAAGCCGCGCTCGACGGCAACTGCGGGAGGTGCAACGCCTTTAGTAACTGGTTTCACCGCCGAGACGCCGAGAACGCAGAGAAATTCAAGTTACAAATTTCTGGACTACGCTGTCGGCACCCAGATCCCCCCAGCTTTTTCATCCTCGGCGCCCCTTTGCGTCTCGGCGGTAGATCCGGGTGTCTCATCGCGGAGGCGCCGCTTGTGTTGCCGCTGCCGCTCGACGGCTGTGTCGCATAACAAACTCGCCGATCTCCCGGTCGGCCTGTCTTGCTTCCGGCAGAAAGGAAGCGAAGACGTGCCACACGTGGGGCATGTCTTCGTACTTGCTGAGCGTGACATTGACTCCCGCAACCCGAGCCCGCTCCGCCAAGCGCAGCGCGTCGTCCAGCAGAATCTCGCTGGTGCCCACCTGGATCAGCAAAGGCGGCAACCCTTGTAGATCGGCGTGGAGAGGAGAAACGAGAGGGTTACGAGCATCCTGCCCGCCCAGGTACCAGTCGGCAAACTGTTGCAGGCCTTCGCGCGTGAGCAGCGGATCCAGGGCCGCCCGGCTCCCAATGGACTCGCCTGTCATTTCCAGGTCCACCCAAGGTGAAATGCACACGGCGGAACTGGGCAGCGGCTCGCCGCGATCGCGTAGCCAGGTCAACAGGGCCAGGGTCAACCCTCCCCCGGCGGAATCGCCTGCTACAGCAATCGCGCGCGGGTCGGCGCCTGAATTCACCACCGAGCGATAGGCCAGCATCGCGTCCTCCAAGGCTGCAGGGAAGCGGTACTCGGGGGCGCGGCGGTAGTCCAGCACAAAGACCCGGGCCTGAGCGGCGCGGGCAATCCAGCTGGCCATTTCAGCATGCGCCCGTGGCGAGCCTAGAGCATAGCCACCACCATGAAAATAAAGAATGCTGCGGCTGCGCCCGGCCGGGGTGGTAATCCATAAGCCGGGCACGGGCGTGAACACGGCCTCTACTTCCACATCCTCCGCCAGATGAAAGTTGGCGCGATAAAACTCCTCCACCGTGTCGCGCATGTTGGTCAAGTCGGAGCCGCGGTCGGAAAGCACCCGCTCCCACATGCAGTACACACGCTTCAATTCTGGTGAGCGCTCTTCGCCGGAACGACTCATGCGCGTCTCCTAAGCCTAATATCTTCTATTAGTTCTATCTGGCCGGACACTATTATCTTCTACCAGTTCTACTTGGCCGGACAGGAATCCTCCCGTGCCGGTGAACCTGGCGGGCCAACCCGTTCGCTTTCGCACACTCCATCCCAGGAATGAACATCCACCCCATCAGCTCTTGTATCCTGCGTCCTAGGATTGTCGAATCTTGTCAATGACTTGGACGTCTATTGACTTGGCACGAAAGTTGCGACTCGGAGCCTCGGAGCGATCATGAGCAGACGCCTTAGCCTCGCCCTGCTGACTGGCATCCTCGCAATTCCGCTGTGGTCCACCGGTTCGGTGCCATCGTCATCCCACGCTGTCCGTAAGGGTGTGCCGGCGGCAATTGGGAGCCGGGCGCCTCTAATCCCGATCCGGGGGATCAGGACACGCCAGCGGGGGCCTCGTTCCAAGTCCTCCCCGCGCACGCCCGCGGTTCGCAGCAGCAGGGAGGAACCCGCCGTGGTCATCCTTTACGGCGACCGGCCCTGGTCGTGGATGTGAGCGGCTTCGCCCGCGCCTGAGGGTCACCTCCGCCTGTGACCTGCGTCACAGTGCGGCAGTCTTCGCGGGCCCATGCTAACAATCAGAAGTCAGCGGTTGGAGCTGGCGAATCCGCCGCCCCGATGACTTTCTCCATGGAGCTTGCGGAGCTCTACGTCCGGCTGCAGTTGCTGCTCACGATCTTCCTGCTGACGCTGTTGTGGGCGCTCAGCCTCCACCTGCGCCGCGAACAGTTCTTTCGCTGGTGGGCATGGGCCTGGACTTGTTTTGGGATATTTCTTGTTGTCCGCGTTGTGGTGCTGAAACTCCCTCCGTGGACTCTACTCAGTGCCGGCCTGTGGCTGAGTGTGCTGATTCTGGGTTTCGTGCAGGCTCCGTTGTTAATGCTGGGAGCCTGGTCATTGCAGGTTGCCCGTCCCACCGGCAAGCGGCCGGCTTTCCTAAGCCTGGGTCTGGCCGCTGCGGTCGCGGTCCTGATTTTTGCGATTGCCTTTTTCTGGCGAGAAAACGTGGTCGCCAGCGCGGCCACGCGTTTCATCCCCCGGATGCTGTGTCTGGCGGGCGCCTTATTGTTCTGCAGCTACGTTCTTGCCCACCGATGGTGGTATACCCGCTCCTGGGCCAGTGCCGTCATAGCGGGTTTTTGTCTGCTGGGCGCATGCGACCGGCTTGCCTACCTCTGGATTTACATCTATCGCTTAGTGCTCCACCGGAACACAGTACTTACTATGCAGGTTTTCGGTGAGGTGCTGACGGGTCATCCGCTCCTCTATTTGGCGGACATCGCCTGTCTCTGCGGCATATGCCTGGGAATGGTCCTGCTTCTGGTTGAGGAACATGCACGCACACAGGGCGCCTTGTGGCAGAGCGACAATCACAGCCGCGAAATCGCCGCCGCCAATGCCGCGCTGCAATCGGAGGTCGTGGAGCGTCGTAACGTCGAATCTGCCTTGCGCGAAAGCGAGGACCGTTACCGCGATCTGGTTATGCACAGCCAGGACCTCCTCTGCACGCATGACCTGGAGGGCAAGTTGCTGTGGGTGAATCCGGCTCCTGCCCGAGTTCTGGGATACGAAGTTGAGGAATTGCTGCGTCGGTCCCTTCCCGAACTCATACCCCCCGAATTTCGTGAGCAGTTCTGGGCTTACATCGCCAGAATCCGCAAGAACGGGGTTGATACAGGGTATCTTTGCCTCATGACCCGCGGTGGGGAACGCCGGGTCTGGGAGTACCACAACACGCTGCGGACCGAGGGCCTGCCAGCGCCCATCGTGCGCGGTATGGCACACGACGTCACGGAGCGTAAACTGGCCGAGCGCGCTCTGCGCGACAGTGAACAGCAACTTCGTCAGGCGCAGAAAATGGAGGCGGTTGGGCGCCTGGCGGGCGGCATCGCCCACGATTTCAATAATCTTCTTCTGGCTATCACGCTCAATCTTGAGCAGGCGCTGCGCCAGGTCAAACCCGCAGATCGCTTCCTTATGGATTATCTGGACCAGGCATTGAATGCCGCTTTCAGCGCGGCTTCGGTTACTCGCCGGTTGTTAACCTTCAGCCGGCGCCAGGTTTTCCAAACGCAACCGGTGAACGTTAACGACGTTGTGGTCACTACCAAGGAACTGTTTGATCGTCTGGGTGGTGAAAACATCCACATTGAGTTGCGGCTTGAGCAGGACCTGGGCACAGTGAACAGCGACCCGGTGCAATTGCAGCAAGTTATTCTCAATCTGATGCTCAACGCCCGTGAAGCCATGCCCCAGGGCGGACAAATTCTGGTCACCACCAGGGAAGTCGAACTGCAGCAGATTCCAAGCCAGGAACATTTCACTTCAGTTCCAGCGCCCGGCCCCTACATAGTGCTGGAAGTCTGCGATACCGGCGGGGGCATGACCGAAGATACGCTCTCGCATGCTTTCGAGCCCTTCTTTACGACCAAGGAGTCCGCCGCCACCTCCGGCTTGGGGTTACCCATATGCTATGGCATCGTGACGCAGTGCGCCGGGCACATTTCGATACGGTCGGAAGTGGGACGCGGCACTACCATTCGGGTGTATCTGCCCCCGCTGCAGTCTCCCGCTGCAGCAGCAGTTCCCGCGGCTCAGCTTTCGGCAACCGTCGTTGCTGCTCACTCGGCGCAGACGGTCCTGGTGGTGGATGATACCGAAGTGGTGCGCACCGCCGTGGCTCGGGACTTG
>DATEGI010000068.1:0-9387 GCA_035280205.1 Terriglobales bacterium
GGCGCGAACGTAGGACCTATGTATTGCGTTACCCGACGCTGCCTTCCAAACTCACGCTCAGCAGCTTCTGTGCTTCCACGGCAAATTCCATGGGCAGCTCACGGAACACCTGCTTGCAGAAGCCGTTCACGATCATGGAAACGGCGTCTTCCGTCTTCAGCCCGCGTTGCCGCAGGTAAAACATCTGGTCTTCGCCGATCTTCGAAGTCGAAGCCTCGTGCTCCATGTGGGCGCTGGCGTTGCGCACTTCGATATACGGAAAAGTGTGGGCGCCACACTTGTCGCCAATCAGCAACGAGTCGCACTGCGTATAGTTGCGCGCGGCCCCCGCATTCTTCAGGATCTTCACCTGCCCCCGGTAGGTGTTCTGCCCATGTCCGGCGCTGATACCCTTCGACACCACCGTGCTCTTGGTGTTCTTGCCGATGTGGATCATCTTGGTGCCCGTATCGGCCTGCTGGTAGTTGTTGGTCAGCGCCACTGAGTAGAACTCGCCCACCGAGTTGTCGCCCTGCAGAATGCAACTGGGATACTTCCAGGTGATGGCCGAGCCGGTCTCCACTTGCGTCCACGAAATCTTCGAATTCACGCCGGCGCACTTACCGCGCTTGGTCACGAAGTTGTAGATTCCGCCCTTGCCCTGCTTGTCACCGGGATACCAGTTCTGCACCGTGGAGTACTTGATTTGCGCATTGTCCATGGCCACCAGTTCGACCACGGCCGCGTGCAACTGGTTTTCGTCGCGGATGGGAGCGGTACAGCCCTCGAGGTAGCTGACGTAGGCGCCCTCCTCGGCCACAATCAGCGTGCGCTCAAACTGCCCGGTTTCCGACGCGTTAATGCGGAAGTACGTCGAAAGCTCCATGGGACAGCGCACTCCCTTCGGCACATACACAAAGGAGCCGTCGCTGAACACCGCCGCGTTCAGCGCTGCAAAGAAGTTGTCGCTATACGGGACCACCGAGCCCAGATACTTCCTCACCAGCTCGGGATGCTTCTGCACCGCCTCGGAGAAGGAGCAGAAAATCACGCCCGCCTCCGCCAGCTTGGCTTTGAAGGTGGTGGCTACCGAAACACTGTCGAACACCGCGTCCACCGCCACTCCCTGCAGCATCTTCTGCTCTTCCAGGGGAATGCCCAGCTTCTCGTAGGTCTTCAGGATCTCCGGGTCCACTTCCTCCATGCTGGCCTTGCTCTTCTTCATCTTGGGCGCGGAGTAGTAGTGGATGTCCTGGTAGTCAATGGGCGGGTAATGGATGTTGGCCCACTTGGGCTCGGCTTGCGCCTTCTCCAGCGACGCCCAGTGCCGGTACGCCTTCAACCGCCACTCCAGCATGAACTCCGGCTCACTCTTCTTAGCCGAAATCAGGCGGATGACGTCCTCGTTCAGCCCCTTGGCAATTTTTTCCTGTTCGACTTCAGTGACAAAGCCCCACTTGTACTCGCGGTTAGCCAGGTCCTCAATAGTATTGACATTAGTGCTCATTGCATTCTCCCGGAGATTGGACCGATGGTGACCAGTTTGCCTTGCGAATCCTTAATTGCCGCCAACTGCAGCGGCTGCACCAGGTCGGAGAGCATCAGGCGCTCCAGCGCCCCGCTCACCGCCTTACTGATGATCTGCTGGTTGCTGCGGATGGGGCAGCGCGGCTCGAAGTCGCACAACCCGATCACGTCGGTGCTGCATTCGGTCAGGGCGATGGGCCCTTCCAGCGCGGCGATGATTTCCGCAACTGTGATCTCCCGCGCCGGCTTGGCCAGGCTGTAGCCGCCCTTAATGCCGCGGTGCGAGACCAGCAGCTTGGCCTGCAAGAGCTGTTTCAGCAGCTTGCTGACCGTAGGCAGGGGCAGCGAATTTTCCGCCGCCAGGTCGCGCGCCGTGTGCAGCGCCCGGTCCTGTTGCCGCGCCATGTGCGTCATCAGCACCAGCCCGTAATCTGTCAGCTTCCCTAACCTGATCATGTGGCTAGCTCCTTACAGCCGCTGCGCCCTCTATTGCTTAGACTCTAAACCAGACCGAATCGGTACACTAAAAATAGGACCCTTTTAGTACAGTATGAGTTTAGCAGTAGGAGGGGGACGGCCGCAATAGCCTGGCCAGCGAATAGTGGCTATTTCACATTGAATCTATTGGATTTAGAGCTGGGTGGCAGAGTGACTGGCCCCCGAGCGAGGGGCGAACGCCGGAGTCGAGATACCACTCAGACGCCCGCTAAAGGCCTCAATTTCGACTCGGGCGTGCGCCCTCGCTGAACATGACAGATGTAGGAAATCTTCGACTAAGCAAAAGAGATCTGCCTTATCCGCGTTCAGCCGCGGCGAGGAACTTGCTTTAGCTCACCGCCCCGAAAGCCAGCCCCAGGCTGTAAGTGACCGCGGCTTCCAGGATTCCAACGAACGTCATCTCCAGTCCCGACGACCACCACGGCCGCGCCGTGATCAGGGACTTTGACGCCCCCACAACGAAGTGCGCCGCAATACTGACGGCAAACGCGATGCCCACCGCCTCGAATCCGCCGACAAAGAAGAAGGGAATGATAGGAATGAACGCCCCTACGGCGGTTGAAACTGCCGCCGATCCCGACGACACCCACGGATTGGGAAAATGGTGCTCGGAAAGCCCCAGCTCCTGCTGCGCCATGGCCTGCACCATCTGCTCTGGGTTCTCCGCCAGCCGCTCTGCCATGCGCTGCGACTCTTCCTCGCTGAACCCCTGCAGCTGATAGAACAGAGCCATCTCCTCTTTCTCTTCTTCGGGGTTTTCCTCTACCTCCTCCCTTTCCCTCCCAATCTCCGCCTCGTATACTTCGCGCTCGCTCTTCACGGCCAGGTACGCGCCGGCGCCCATAGAGAGTGCGGAAGCGATCATGCCCGCCAGGCCGGCGATGAGCACGTAATGCCGCTGATTGTCCGTAGCGCCCGCAACGCCGGAAACGATGCCAAACACCGCGCCCAACCCGTCGTTCACGCCATAAATGGCATCCGCCACCCAGCTGCCGCCGCGCCCGTGCCAGCGCTCGCGCTTCAGGATGGTGTCCAGCACACTGCGCGGGCCGAGCACAGGCACCATGGATTGCAGCGCGCGGCGGTGCGCCTTCTCTTCCAGCGCAATGCCGCCGAGGATCTCTTTAACTTCGGTATCCGCCCCCAGTGCTCGGTCGCGCTGCGCCGAGTAGCGCGCGCTGTCGCGCTCCTCGGCAGCTTCCATCCGCCGAATGGCCGCGGCGGTGCCCGCCTGGCGGCTGAACCACCGGCTCATCCGCTGCCGCCAGTTGTCTTCGCGGCTGGGCTCGATGCCGTGCTCCTGCAACTTCTTCTCCCAGCGCGCGGCGTGCCTCTCCTCCGCTTCGGCCATGCGCACCAGCACCGCTTTGCGCCTCTCGTCGCGCTCCTGCTCCGCCAGTTCGCGGTACATGCGCGCACTCTGCACTTCCGCGCGCCAGTTCTGCTGCAACGCCTCGATTACTTCCCGCTCTGCGGGTGGTTGTGGCATGGTTGCTATTCTAAACAGGGTTGGTACGATCCAAGTGCACAGAAATTGGGTTTAAGCGGAACACAGCGCTGGGTCAAATCTCACGGAATTGAACGCTTCGCTGTCGAGGAGAAACGCTCATGAGCCCGGAAAACGCTTCCCATGGTTCGGCCCCTGCCGGTGTGCCAGCCAGCGCCTGCTTTGGCTATGCTGCCGGAACCTGGCCGGCGGTAGTTTCGCCGTGCTGCTCGGATCAGGCCGATGACCGCCATAGCGAATGCACTCTGCCAGGCTGCACCTGCGCCTGCCACGACTCTTCCGCCGGCTAGGCAAGCCTTTTGCCCTGTTTGGTCAGAACCATCGGGCATCCGCCTCGCATCTCACAACTTAGAGACTCATTTCTTAAACGTGCAGTTTCGGCCGTGGAAGCGGAGAACTTTCTCAATCGAGTGCTGCTGGTCGCCGATAATGCCACCGCCGGCGCCATCATCCGAGGGCAGTTGTCTACTGCCGGGTATGATGTACACTGGGCCAGGAATCGGGTGGAAGCCGGCGTGCTCTGGCAGCCCAGCTACTACGATGTGGTGCTGCTGGATCTGCGCCGTGACCCGCGCGAGGGCGAAGACTTCGCCCATCGCATCAAGGCTACCGACCCCGGGCAGCGGATTATATTTCTCGATGGGAGGGACGGCACCAAAGAAGCCGCCTAACCTTTGGCCGCTTCTATCGCCGCTTTATGCCCCTGGATGAGAGCAAGTTCTACCGCGCCACCGTTTTGGAATGCAAAGAATTTGCTCCCGACCTGTGGTCCGCGCGCATCGCTCCCGGCGGCCACTTCACCTTCACTGCGGGCCAGTACGCCACTCTGGGAGTGCAAGGACCGTTGCGTCTGGTAGAACGTGCTTACTCCATCGTTTCTTCGCCTTACGAAGAGCAGCTGGAGTTTTTCTTTGAGCTGGTGCCCCATGGCGAACTCACGCCCCTGCTTCACACCCTGAAACCCGGTGACCAGCTCAGCATGCGCAAATCCTCCAAGGGTAGATTTGTACTCGACTCGGCCCGGGGGCCGCGCAACCACTTCCTGGTCTGCACAGTGACGGGCATCGCTCCCTTCGTCAGCTACATTCGCACCTTGCATCGCGACTGGAAGCAGGGCAAGTTCCCTGAGGGCCACAAGATGTACCTGCTCAATGGCGCCAGCCGCTCCTGGGAATTTGGCTATTACGATGAGATCAGCAAGGTGGCCGCCGAGGTCCCCTGGCTGAAGTACGTGGCCACCGTTAGCCGCCCCTGGGAGGATGCCGGCTGGAAGGGTGAACGCGGCCGCGCGGACGATTTGATTCGCAAATATTCCGACCTGTGGGGGCTCACTACCGAAAATACCACCGCGTACCTATGCGGCCATCCGCAGATGATCGAGAACGGCAAAGGCATTCTGCAGCGCGTCGGCTTCAGCAAGGACAATCTTAAAGAAGAGATTTACTGGATCCCGGCCAAAGCCGCCAAGACCTCTTGATTTTTCCTTGCGAACCTACCCTGTTACCTTCCTAAACGTATTGTCATCCTGAGCGCCGCCGAGCGCCAGTGAAGTAGCGCCGCGAAGGACCTGCTTTTTCCAGATTCGGAGTACACTTTTTCACTGCAATCAGGAGCGCAAGTATGTTTGAGCGCTATACCGAACAAGCAAGGCGCGTAATCTTCTTTTCGCGCTATGAAGCTAGCCAGTATGGCTCCCCTTGCATAGAGACTGAGCACCTGCTCCTGGGATTTTTCCGTGCGGATAAGGCGCTCACACGTCGCCTGATGCGCACTAACTCGACGGAAGCTCTGCGCAAGGAAATTGAAGCGCGCACCACCAGGGAAGCAAAAATTGCGACCTCCGTGGATATGCCATTGAGCAACCAAGGCAAGCGAGCTCTCGCTTATGCCGCCGAGGAAGCTGAACGCATGCAGGACAGGCACATCGGCCCTGAGCACCTGCTTCTAGGCCTGCTCCGGGAAAAAGGCTCATTGGCCGCTGATCTGCTCGCCTCCCACGGGGTTACTCTGGAAAGAGCCCGGGAATGCGTGCTTGATCTGCGCAAGCGACTGGCCAGCGACGAAGGCGAAGATCTGGTCGAGATTCACGGTGAAATGTGGAATCGGGAATCGGTCCAGTCGCGAGTTGATGAACTGGCGAAATTTGCCTGGCGCCAACGACAGTGGAAGCCTTTGGACATCCTGGTCGAGAAGGCAACGGGACGAATATTCTTCGATCTCGGCTTGAAGGGTGATCCCCAATTCGACCTGGTTTCGAGTGGATGGCCGCGAACCCACTGCGAAATTTGTGACTGGGAATTGAACGCTGCCAATGGTCCCGAGCGCTCTACCTGCTACACGAACGGCCGGGACTGGATTTGCCAGGAGTGCTACACAAACTTCCTTAGTGATGCCGCCCCACCCCAGTCACAGCGGGGTTAACACGGCGACCTCAGACACCTTCCCTTCGCACACTCGCCTGTGACCGTGGTTACAGAGCCCAGCCCTGTCCTCGCGCGAAGATGAGGCCTTAGAGCTTCAAGAAGGAGATGAGCTATGTCCACTGTACTGGCAGATAAGCGGGCCGATCTGGCGGGCCCCGGCATTGGAGACTACCGTGAACTGGAGAAGGTGCTCCCCAACGACTACACTTCCCTTCTCGACCGCAAGCAGACCCAGCAGGCCATCTTTGCGGTTAAGCGCTACATCGAAGACAACCTCTGCCGCGAACTCAACCTGATGATGGTTACCGTCCCGTTGCTGGTGGACGTGGAGAGCGGGGTCAACGACCTGCTAGACCGGGACGGCTCGCGCACACCCATCTCCTTTCACATCTCCAATGACCGCGAGCAGCATCCGGTGGACGCCCAGATCGTCCAGGCCGCCACCAAGTGGAAACGGATGGCGCTGCGCCAGTTCAATATGGGCGTGGGTGAAGGACTGTGCACCGACATGCGCGCCGTGCGCAAGGACTACTTCCTCGACCACGACCATAGCGTCTACGTGGATCAGTGGGACTGGGAGCGCGTGATTACCCCCGAGCAGCGCAACCTGGAATTCCTTAAGGAAATTGTGAGTAAAATCTGGAAAGTGCTGGTGGGTGCGGAGCGTTACGCCCAGGAGATGTTCCCCCAGCTTAAGAACAGCAAATATCCCAACCTGCCGGAGAAGCTCACCTTCCTGCACGCTGAGGAAATCCTCGACATGTATCCCGACCTGCCGCGCAAGCAGCGCGAGACCCAGGTCCTTCAGAAATATCCCGCCATCTTCATTATCGGTATCGGCTGGCCGCTGGCAGACGGCTACCCGCACGAGAACCGTGCCGCCGACTACGACGACTGGGTGACCGAAACCCGCTCCCCGAACGGACGCCCCATGCACGGACTGAATGGCGACATCCTGGTGTGGAACCCGGTCACGCGCCGGCGCCACGAACTGACTTCCATGGGCATCCGCGTGAACGCGGACTCGCTGCGCAAGCAACTCAGCATGGCCGGGCAGACGGACTTTCTGAAGTTCCCTTACCACCAGGCCATTCTGAACAGTCATATTCCGCTCAGCATCGGTGGCGGAGTGGGACAGGCGCGCACCCTCATGCTGCTGCTGCGCAAGGCTCATCTGGGCGAGGTGACGGTGAGCGTCTGGCCGAAAATTCTGAAGGACATCTGCGCCCGCAAAAATATTTTTGTGCTGGAGTAGACGCCAGTTGGAACAGGGCTGAGGCGCGGGCTCTAGCCCTGCACGCGAGATTCTTCGGGCCGGAAGCCCTCAGGATGACGCCTGTGCAAAAACCTTAGCTTCCCGCCGCGACAAATTCATCACGAAAAACTCGTTCCAGGGGATCCAGAGTTGGGCATCCGGGCCCATGCCCTCACGTTCTAACGGTTTGTAGCTCTTATGCATGCAACCGTAAAAACTTCCCGCGCCGCCCCGGACGAGGCGGCCTGGGACCTGTTCGTTTTCCGCAAAGCTCGCGAAAGCCTGTGCAGCGGTCCCCTGAAGCAGCAACTGCTTGCCTGCCTTCGCTCGGCTATGAGCTGCAGGGACCAAGATGGTCTGCTCAACTGCCTGGTCCGGGCCGGCGAATTGGAATGCGCTCTGGCCGACCTGGGGAGCCCCGAGCTTGCACGCGCCGCGCGAGCCGTAGATGCGCTGGCTGCTATGACACTGCAACCTGAATTTCGTGAACCCGCGCTCGATATTCTGGCTGCTTTCTCCAAGCTGGAGTTGCCGCCCACCGTCTCCTTGTCCCACCCGGAAGGGTTTTCGTATTACGGACTTCATCCTCTGGATTTCTGGGACCTGGCTCGACAGACTAGAGTGAAGGGCCCGTCCGCGGCCGTCATCGGCATTCGTAGCATCGGTACCACGCTCAGCAGCGTTGTCTGCCACGCTCTCCATTGCCTGGGCCAACACGCCGAGCGAATCACGGTTCGCCCCGAAGGACCGCCTTATCGCCGGAGCCTGGAGTTCACAGCTGAGCAGACCTGCTGGGTGCGCGAGCACCTGGGACGCGGCTCCGAATTCATCGTGGTGGACGAGGGACCGGGCTTCAGTGGCTCCAGCTTTGCCGCGGTGGGCCGCGCCCTGCGCCATGGGGGAGTGCCCAACCCTCGGATTCTGTTCCTGGGCAGCCGCAGCCCCGAGTCTACCGAACTGCGCTCTCGCTTCGACCATGAGTGGAGCACCTTTTCCTTCTGCTCCGCGGTTCAGGGCACTCGCATCCCAGCGGCGGCAAAGGTGTACTGTGCCGGTGGCTGCTGGCGGAAAAGCCGTTTCGCAAGACCGCAGGACTGGCCCGCATGCTGGACACAATTGGAGCGCAATAAATACTACTCAGCGGACGGCGGCAGCCTTTTCAAATTTGAAGGCTTTGGGCGCTATGGCCAGACAGTGGGTGAACGGGCGTGGCAACTCGACGAAGCCGGGTTTGGGCCTGCTGTCCTAAGCCACGACAGTGGATTCATCGAGTACGCCACCGTTCCCGGCCAACCCCTGCGCCGGATTGACTGCAATGGAGCCTGTCTGAAACGCCTGGCTGAATACTGTGCCTTTCGTGCGGCAACGCAGACCGCCGCCGCGCCCAGCCCGGTCAGCCTCGAATCCATGCTTGCGCATAACTTGCGGGTGGAGTTTGGAGTGGAGCAATACGAACTGAGACTGCCGGTGGACAAATTAGTGATCGCCGACAGCCGCATGATGCCGTGCGAATGGCTTGCCGCCGGTGAACAGTTCATCAAAACCGACGGCGCCAGCCACGGCGATGATCACCTTTTTCCCGGAGCCACCGACATCGCCTGGGATTTGGCGGGCGTCATTGTGGAGTGGAACCTGGAGCTCGGCCAGCAGGAATTCTTCCTGCGCGAATACCAACGGCGCTCGGGCGACAACCCTGCCTCGCGGCTTCCCGCCTATCTTCTCGCTTACTCGGTGTCTCGCATGGCATTTTGCCGCATGGGCGCGGCTGCCATGGGCGCCTGGGACGATGCTCACCGCCTCGGGCGTGAATACCACCGGCACCGCAACCGGGTCGCGTCCTTACTTGGCTTGGGCGAGAGCGGGGCCCGAAGCGCGCTCCTGCTTTCCGCCTTGCCCGCCGAGCAGGCGGCCTAGCGCCGCACTCAGCAGATCGGGCTTGAAGCCGAACGGCCCCGGCTTGCTCTTGAAGGCCACCCTGCCGGCGCTATCAATCAGGTAAATGCGGTCCGGCCACCCGGTGTAGGCTTTCTCTGTTGTGTTATCGAAACCGTCCACTACCGCCGGAAACTTGATGCCCAGCTTGCGCACGCAGGTGCCTGCCAGTTCACCCCTTTCCTGCTCGCTGCGCGGGCTGCGGAAAACCACTCCCTGCTTGATGTTGCTTTCCATCTGCCACACGTCGCTGGGATGCGCCTCCA
>DATEGI010000069.1:0-3308 GCA_035280205.1 Terriglobales bacterium
CGAACTGGGCGCGGAATTTTTCTTTACCGGAGCGCTCATCCAGCCCGGGCGGCCGGTAGTGTTTGGCCGCGCGCGCGAAAAATACTTTTTCGGCCTGCCGGGAAACCCCGTTTCCACCATGGTGACCTTCGAGCTCTTTGCCCGGCCCATGCTGGAGGCGCTAGGCGGGGCCAAGCCGCGGCCATTGGCATTCTTCCCGGTGCGCTTGAAGCGCGACATCAAAGTTCGAACCGGGCTGACCCGCTTTCTTCCCGGTCTCCTCACCGGCCAATTTGGTGAGCTTGAAGTTGAGCTTGCGCCCTGGCAAGGCTCAGGCGACATCGCCGGCGCCGCCCGCGCGAACTGCTATGTGGTGGTCCCGCCCGACCGCGAGCGCATTGCCGCCGGTGAGACCGCGAAGGTGTGGATGAAAGCTTAACCTATCTTCAAGCACTCCCGCGACGCGGGGTAGATGAAACGTCCTAAGGAGATTTATCGTCAATCGTCCACTGGAGTGCCTTAAGATGATGCTCCCTGTATGGGCCGCACTGACTGGTTTCGTAATGAGCTGTGGGATGACGCAACTGAGAGCCAGTTTTTTGAGAAACTCAGCCGTGCGCGAGTTGTCGCAGAATGCTTCTCACTTTTCGTGATCCAGGCAAACTGGAAGTCAATTGTTGTAATCAGACTTTTACGTATGTTGAGAGACCGCACCATCTCTGGTGCAAACTGCTGGGTTATGGCGATTTCTCGACCGACATTATGACTTATCACTTTCGTGTTAAGTCGTCAGCGCTTGAAAATCAGTGCAATCGTCACCGTGTTGCCGCCCCGCTGAGATGTCGCAGTGGTGATCAATTCCCAGCCCTCATGTGAACGTTGATTCAGCAGCTTTTCCATAGCACTGCTCGGCATGAGGTCATTATCTGTGTCAATCCTGTCAACCTTGTAGGTCGTTGCTCTCGCTTCTACGGTGGGAAATATCCAGCGGGTAGTGCACAGACCAAGAAATAGAACAACTACAATCAGCCAGATTCGAATCGCTCGCTTCCGCCACATAGGCTCCTCCTTGCAGGTCAGGTGTTTTCACCCTTCTGCGTTCATGGGCTTATCGCCAAGAGCAGAGAATACAACGGCATGATTGGCGTGAATAGGTTGTCACTCTTTACGATTACAGAACCCGCCAGCTCACCCGAAGCATCACGCAGCGGCTCACCCGCGCCGCAACCCCTCTCCCTGCTGTAACATGGGCTTAGCCGGAAGATGACCAAGAAACTCTCCCATTACGATTCAGTAGGCAAAGCGCGCATGGTGGACGTCAGCGCCAAGCCGGCCACCACGCGCGAGGCTGAGGCCAGCGCCTTTGTGGCCATGTCGCCGCAGGTGCTCCAGGCGCTGCCTCGCAATCCCAAGGGCGAACCGCTGGAAGTGGCTCGTTTGGCGGGAATTATGGCCGCCAAGCGCACTGCCGAACTTATCCCCCTGTGCCACCCCGTACCCCTGTCGCACATTGATGTGCAGGTACGGCTATGCGAGAATGGCGTCGCTATTAGCTCCCAAGTAACTACCACTGCCACGACCGGGGTGGAAATGGAAGCGCTGGTGGCCGCCAGCATTGCCGCTCTGACCGTCTACGACATGTGCAAGGCCCTGGATAAGGGCATCGAGGTGCGGGAAGTGGTTCTGCAACGCAAATCCGGCGGCAAAAGCGGCGAGTACAGGCGCGCCGGCAAGAGTTCAGGCTGAGAGATGCCCGCCAACGTCAAAGTGCTGCTGGTGGACGACAATCCCATGGTGCTGGGGATGCTGCACCAGGCCCTGTCTCCGCTGGCTACGGTTAGCACCGCCACGGACGGCGCCGACGCCCTGCTTAAGGCCGTCGACGACCCGCCCGACCTGCTTATCAGCGATTACCAGATGCCCGGCATGGACGGCCGCCAATTGGTCGAAAAACTCAAGAGCCGCCCCGCTACCGCTTCCACCGCCGTCATCCTGCTGGCCAGCAAGTCTGACATCGCCGACAAGCTCAGCATGCAGGAGCCCGTGGACGATATGCTGGAGAAGCCCTTCTTCATCAAGGAAGCCACTACCCGCATCAAGCGCGTGATTGACAAAATCGCGCTGGAGAAGATGGCCAAGGAAGCGCCCGGAGGCAAGACATTGCGTGGCAGCCTGGCGCAGATGAACGTGATTGACCTGGTGCAGTCGCTGGAAATGGGCCGTAAGAGCTGCTCGCTCGTCCTTACCCACGAAAACGAACGTTGCGAGATGTTCTTCGTGGAGGGCCAGATCAAGCACGCAGCCTATGGAAGCACGGTGGGCGACACCGCTGTCTACAAGGTGCTCTCCTGGACGGGCGGGAATTTCCAGATTGATTTCGACGGTCGCAGCAACGACAAGAGCACCACGCTTTCGACCCAGGGGCTGCTGATGGAAGGGCTGCGCCTGCTCGACGAAGCCAACCGGGGCGCAGAAGACAATGTCCTCGACCGCTGAGCCCGGCGCGCGCAGCGCAGCCGTGCTTACCGTAAGCGACTCCGTAGTGGCTGGCTCGCGCCAGGATGGCTCCGGGCCCGCGGTAGCCGAGGCACTGGAAAAAGCTGGCTACCAGGTGGTGGCCCGGGAAGCGGTGCCCGACGAGCGCAATCACATTGAAAACGCGCTGGTGCGCCTGTGCGAACAGGCGCGGCTGGTGGTGACCACCGGCGGCACCGGCGTAGCCACGCGCGACGTCACGCCGGAAGCGACCCTTTCGGTTTGTGACCGCGAGGTGCCCGGCATCAGCCAGCGCATGCGCGCCGAAGGCATGAACAAAACGCCGCTGGCCGCGCTCAGTCGTGCCGTCTGTGGCACGCGCGGCCCCTGCCTTGTGCTCAACCTGCCCGGCAGTCCCCGGGGAGCCACCGAATCACTGGCCGCCGTGATTGATGTTCTTCCTCACGCCCTGGACCTTCTGGCGGGCAAGACGGCGCACAGCGAATCCAGCCAGGGCAGCTCTTAACAGGGGTAAAATTTCTGGCAACCGGCCCCGGCAGTGCATCATCACTTGGCTGCGAAGGAACTCCAGCTACAAGCATGAAGGGATTGGCGGGTTCGCCATTCTGGCGCGGGGCGCCCAAAGTTACTGAGGGGCAAACCGCCCTAACCGGGCTTGACGCTGGGCGGAAGAGATTCTAAAAGATTATTTCAGGGGGAGTCGTTATAGGTGGGAGGCATTTATGGTTCTCTGTCCGGAGTGCGAAACCAATCTCGACATTGAGGAGGACGAGGTGGACGAGGGCGAAATTGTTTCCTGCCCGGAGTGTGGCACCGACTTTGAGGTTGTCACC
>DATEGI010000070.1:0-3581 GCA_035280205.1 Terriglobales bacterium
CGACCCGAGTAATGCCAGTGTCGGTTACAACCTGTACTGCTTGCCCTGGAATTATGGTGGCGGCGTTGAATACCAACCCGCCAATCAGGTTAAACGCCCAGCCGTCGGGCATGCCCTCGCCATTGACGCCGTAGCTGGCGGCTCTGAAGTCCACCGTGACTGGGGTGCCTACCAGAGCGTCCAGCATACCGTTACCCACGCCATCCTGAACGACGAGTGGGGCTTCCGGCCTGTAGGCGGCCTGCTTTACGAATCCAGCCGGCAGAAGTGTGCGGCGGGTCAGCATGCCTTCCACCACCGCTCCGCTGGTAGTGCCCAGGCCTGCTACGCGCTCCGCATACAAGGCTCCGTCCGCCGCGGTCACGCCATCCACTTCCACGATCATGTTGGGCAGGGTGGTCAGGGTGACGTCCTGAAAAGCAGTGCTGGCATCCACGCCAAAGGTCAGGAGTATGCCGTTCTGTCCCAGTTGCATGGTGAAGGAACTGCTGTCGGCGGCAGTTACCACGCCGACAACGTGCTCCAGGGCTCCCTCTTCCTCCTGCTGTTGAGTCGCGGATACAGGCGATATGGAGAAGGTGTACACAGGCCGGAACTGTGGTGGCGCTACATTGGTGGGGTCAATGCTGAGAATGGAAGCCGCCAGGTTGAGGTCTACGTTAATGACGCTGCTGGTGGTCACGCCCAGCTGCGGATTGAGCACCATGCTGGCGGTGATTTCACGGGTTTGAGTGTATTCCTGGACAGCGCCCGTGGCATCGAGGTAAGTCAAATGAAGGTTGCTGCCCACCAGCGCTGCCTCCGTGTAGGAACCTTGCGGGATGTTGAGCAGAGCCACCGGCTCCACCGTACCGGCAAGGCGGGTGAACTCGATACGGCGAGCCTGCGGCAGCACGCTGACTTGCTGGCCGTCGCCCTTGGTGAGCACCAGCGAGGTCAGCGTCATTTCAAGAGCGATTACGCGATCAGCGGTGGCGTCGCCGATCTTCACCTGCACGGCGCTTGAAGGCTGGAGAGGAGTCGAGCCATGGCCGCAACCCAGCGCCAAAAACAGCAACAAAGATATAAGCGCCAGCCCACAAATGCACCGGCGGTGAGCACACGTTCCTGCAACTGCCATAACAATTCCTCCGCAAACTGCTGCTTGGCGGGTGTCCCGCCGTTACTCACCTATGAAGACATATGGTGCGCAGAGTTAGCGGTGAATCCGCGCGAGGTGGAGCGCACGAATGGGCAGGGGCAGGTCCGTTCTGGGGCCCGCAATCAAAAAGGTTCTGTCTCTGCAGAGGCCTCGTCGTGCGAGTGCAAAGAACTGCGCTCTCCTTTTGGAAGCGCACCCCAGCTGCCACGATTCTGGCCGCACGGCGTTTAATGCATCCTGCATCGCTGGTGACACCGGGTCCATCAACGACTGACACGTATAACCGATAGCAGGCAGCAAGCCGTCTGTCCGCAAGCACTTAGCCGATTCCTAGGCATGCGGACTATCGCCCACGGGCACGACGCAACCAGGAGCTCGCGGCCTGCTTCTAAGTACGCCGGCCATGGCTATGTGGTCATGGGATGCGCTGATAACGTTTATTTATCAGTGCGATAAAAACATTCAGTTTGACGCCGATGCGAGCATACCGCAGAATCCGCAAACCAGTGGGGCGCGGATTGGCTGCAGAAGGCAGACTGCAGAAACCGCCCGAATCGCAGGAGGATGGATGGCACTGCCGTCAGTAAATATCCCGCAAACAGCCGGTTTTCACCTGAACTACGCGAGCGCAGACGCCGCGCGGCGAGACCTCGCGCCAGGGTTCATCGAGTTCCTTTTGCCCTTGCACCGCTGGTTTACGCCTCGCCAGCAGGAGCTGATTGAAAAACGTTATCAGGTTCTGGCGGAAGCGCACGCCGGCCGCCGCCCGCGGCACCTGCCCCCATCACCGGCCACGGAAGGGGACTGGAAAATCGAATTGCCGGAGTGGTGCGCCGACCAGCGCAACCAGATGACGGGGCCGGGGGATGACGCCGAACTGGTGGTCAAGATGCTCAACTCCGGCGCCCCCGGTGTGATGCTCGACCTGGAAGATTCGACAGTCAACGAGTGGGAACATCAGCGGCTCGGGGTTGAGAATATCCTGCAGGCGTTGCACGGCACGCTCACCTATTTTGACAAGAAGCGCAACCAGGTCGCCGGCATCAAGCCGAGCAAGACCGCAATCTGGGTGCGGCCTCGTGGTTTGCATATCAGCCAGGGCGGGCTGTTCGGCGACGAACTGACCTCCGCCTCGCTGTTCGACGTGGCCCGTGTGTTCTATGGGATGGATCCGGCACAGTTGCGGCACCCGCTGGCCATCTATATTCCCAAATCAGAATCCGCCGAGGAAGCGTTGTGGTGGCGCGACCTGTTCCAGGCGCTGGCAGAGGCGCGTGGATTGCCGCGCAATTACGTCAAGTGCATGGCCCTGGTGGAGTCGCATCCCCTCGCGTATCAGATGGAAGAATTTTTGTTCAACCTCCGCGAGCACATTGTCGGCCTCAACCTGGGGCGCTGGGACTACATGGCCAGCCTCATTCATTTCAACTTGAGCGATCCCGAGTGGGTGCTTTCCGATCGCAATACCATCCCGCATGACGTGCCGTTTTTTCAGCGGGTGCGCGAGTTGATGCCGGAGATCTGTCACCGCCGCGGCGCGCTGGCCATCGGCGGAATGACCGCGCTCTATCCCAGCCGCGAGGACGCGGAACTGAATACCCGCGCTCTCTCGGTGCTGGAAAAAGACAAAAAGAACGAAGCCGGCTGTCTGATGGATGGCGCCTGGACCGGCCACCCCGACCAGAATCAGATCGCAGTAGACCAATTCCCCTATCCTAACCAACTGGGCAAGCTGCCTTCACGCGACTTGAGCCGTGACGAACTGGACCGCGCCGGGATGTTGCGTTGTGGCCAGTTCAACCGTTATGCCGATCTGCGTGCCGTGCCCCGCGGCGTGGGCGCCCGGACTTTGGCGGGAACGCGGGCGGCGGTCCGCACCGTAATCCGCTACCGCAATGGCGTGCTCAACGGCAAAGGCGCCAGCCTGCTCGACGGCTACATGGAGGATCTGGCGACTGACCGCATTTACCGGCTGATGATCGTGCAACGCATGCGCCACAGCGAAGCCATGGACATTCTCGACGAATCCGGTAATCCGGTGGCGCACACGCCTGAGCTCGTCAGCAAATTGTTCGACGAAGAAGTGGAAAAGATTGTGGCCAACCCGGCGCGCGCCGACGTCGGCACGCCGGAAACATTCCACGAAGCGCGCCGCATCGCGGAAGCCATGATCCTGAATGGTGAGTTCAATCCAATCTGAACCATTAAACCTGCAGTTCCCCGCAGTGCTGCGAGGAAAGGAAGAAAGACGTGACCAAGAACGGCAAGACGGAACAGACCAACACCCCATGGGGCGGCAAGCGCTGGCAGGGTGTCACTCGCCCCTACACCGCCGCGGACGTGGAACGCATCCGTGGCTCCATCAAAATTGACCATACGCTGGCGCGCATGGGCGCCGAGCGCTTGTGGGACCTGCTGCAGTCGGAATCCTACGTGCCGG
>DATEGI010000071.1:0-13843 GCA_035280205.1 Terriglobales bacterium
CGGGGGAGGTCGACGGACCGCGGTCGACGGTCGACCGGCAACAGACCGTGGACGGCCGACGGCCGACGGCCGACGGCCAAGGCGAGGAGGAGAACCTCCAGGCTGACATTTCTTTTGACTTCGCAACGGAGGAGGTGGAATCGAACCCGCTGGGGGCGGGACGCCCCCAGGACAGCCGGCAAGATGCCGGCGCTACGGGCGATTTTTCCGTCGACCGTCGCCCGTCGCCCGCAGGCGGCGCTTTGGCTGACGACCAGCGACCATCGGCCAACGGCGGTTTTCGCTCCCCCGGCGGCCCGGCCAACACCGCTGAAATCCTGAAGTTCCTGGTTGACCGCACCGGTTACATTCGCAAACTGGAGGAAGAGGACACGCCCGAAGGTCTCTCCCGCGTGGAGAACATTCGCGAACTGGTAAATGCGGCCATGGATTCGCGCGACCGGGGCGAGACCCTGGATCAATTCCTCGACCACGCTGCCCTGATCAGCGACACCGACCAGTACGTCGCCGGGGCCCAGATCACGCTCCTGACTCTGCATTCGGCGAAGGGCCTGGAGTTTCCGCTGGTGTTCCTGTGCGGGCTGGAGGAGGGGCTGTTTCCCCACTCGCGCACGCTGATCAATCCCGACGACATCGAGGAAGAGCGCCGGCTGTGCTACGTGGGCATGACCCGCGCCATGAATGCGCTTATTCTGACCCGGGCCCAGTACCGGCGTCGCTATGGCACCGACCTGCCGGAGGCGGCCATACCGTCGCGTTTCCTGGAAGAGGTTCCGCCGCAGTTGCTGGAAGACCTGGGCTCGCCGCGGAGAGTTCGTGTGGGGGCGGGACTTCGTCCTGCCCAGGACGGGGCGGAGCCCCGTCCCTACACCGGCGATCTTCACTACGCCTATGAGGACGAGGACCAAAGTCTGGCCTGGCAGTCAGATTCGGGCCGTGCGCGAAGCGGTCGCGGGCCGCGAAAAACCAGCTATGGCGGTCCTACATACAATTCCATTGACAACATTGCCGAGTTCTTTGCCTCCCGGGGCAAGAAGTTCTCCCGCCCCAAAGTGGAGGTACCTCCGCCTTCTGGCGCCCGGGGGTTTCGTCCGGGCCAGAGGGTACGCCACCCAAAGTATGGCGAGGGCACCGTCTATAAGCGCGAAGGAGAAGGTGAAGAAGCCAAGATTACTGTACAATTCCCTCGATTTGGCCTGAAAAAGCTGGTGGAGAAGTATGCTCAGCTGGAAAAGGCATAGAAACCAGGAGTCAGTAGTCAGCAATTGGTGGTTGGTAGCGGGTAGTTAGTGGGTGGTGTGAAATGGTCGGCGTCTGCTCGCCACCACTTTCGCACGAGATCCTTCGGGCCTGAAGGCCCTCTGGATGACGCCAGAACTTATAACTTACGGAGAAAAAGAAGCACTCATGGCAAATACTAAGAACCTGAGCAAGGAAGAACGGAAGAAAACAAAGCGGGCCAAGCGCAAGGAGCGGGAGCAGAAGAATCCCAAGAAGAAGCGGGATTACGCTCGCGGCTCGAAGAAGCGCAAGATGAAGAAGATGGTGCGCGGCCAGGCGAAACGGTGATTCGCCAGGCGAAGCTTGGCTTCGCCTGCGCCACCCGTGACCAGACTTGGGTGGCAAATGACAGTCTTTAGCGGGATTGGTATCAGGGCATGGCTTTAGCCACGCCGTACCCGTGGTAAATAAATTCGCCTTTAGGCGCTGCTCAATACAGCGGCTAAAGCCGGTCCACACAGCCACGCTCATCGGCACGACTGAAGTCATGCCCTGATGCGGGGCTAAGGCTAGGAAACAAAGTTAAAGTCTGTTAAAGGCCCACACAGCGGTCAGAAGTCGGCGCTACAACTATCCCCACGGCCCACAGGAGCACAGTGGCAGAGACGACCACGAAGGAAGCCAAAGAACCTCCGGCTGCCCCACGGGGCAGCCAACTGCTTGCCAAGAAATCCATTGACAAGCTGATAGCCGAAGCCGAAGAGCCCGAACACCGGCTGAAGAAAACGCTGGGCCCCTGGAGCCTGACTGCGCTGGGTATCGGCGCCATCATCGGCTCCGGCATTTTCGTGCTCACAGGCACGGCCGCGGCGGGCGAGAACTTCACCGTGCCCTCCATACTGCATGCCCAGGTTATGGATTTGATAATCGGCCTGGTGCGGCACGGCAACACGGCCAGCGTGCTCATGCATGGCCGCCCTGCAGCAGGCCCGGCTATTGCTATTTCGTTCCTATTGGTCGCGTTTGCCTGCAGCTTCGCCGGGCTGTGCTACGCCGAGCTGGCCTCGATGATTCCTATCGCAGGCAGCGCCTACACCTACTCCTACGCCACCCTGGGCGAGATTTTTGCCTGGATCATCGGCTGGGACCTGATCCTGGAATACGTGGTCAGCAACGTGGTGGTAGCCATCGGCTTTGGCGCCTACACTAAAGCGCAATTAGCATCGTTCGGCATACCGCTGCCCGACAAATGGTCAACTCCGGTGTGGGATGCCGGCCACTGGACCGGCGCCTACTTCAACATTCCCGCGTTCCTCATCGTGTTCATCCTGACCGTGTTGCTGGTGCGCGGTGTGCGCGAATCGGCTGAGGCCAACAACGTCATGGTGGCCATCAAAATCGGCGCCATCCTGACTTTCCTGGTCATCGGCGGCATGCTGGTAAATCCTGGCAACTGGAAGCCGTTCGCGCCGTCGGGCTTTGCCGGCGTGGTCAGCGGCGGCGCCATCGTGTTCTTCACCTATATAGGATTCGATTCGGTCTCCACCGCGGCAGAGGAGTCGCGCAATCCGCAGCGCGACTTGCCCATCGGCATCATCGGCTCGCTGATTGTTTGCTCCATCCTTTACATCGGTGTCTCCATCGTGTTGCTGGGCATGATGAAGTATCCGACGTTCACTTCTGGCGAAGCGGCGCAGGCTCCTGTGGCCTATGCGCTGCAGCACCTGGCCGCCAACAAGTGGTCGCAGGCAGTGATCATCATTGGCGCGCTCATGGGCATGATTTCCTCGCTGCTGGTCTTCCAGTACGGGCAGGCCCGCATCTGGTACGCCATGTCGCGCGACGGACTCTTCCCCAAGTTGTTTTCGGCCGTTCACAAGAAGTTCAAGACTCCGCACCTCTCCACCTGGATTGCGGGATTTGCCGTAGGCATTCCCGCGGGCATATTTGCGGTCAGTGAAGCGGCCGACCTCTCCAACATCGGCACATTGTTCGCCTTCCTGCTGGTCTCCCTGGGCGTGATCGTGCTGCGGCGGACACAGCCCGACCGCCAGCGCGGCTTCAAAGTGCCGCTTGTGCCCTGGTTCCCGCTGATTTCCGTGGTGCTTTGCGTGGGCCTGATGAGCGGGCTGCTGGTCATCACCTGGCTGCGCTTCTTTGTCTGGCTGGCTATCGGCCTGACCATCTACTTCCTCTACAGCCGGCATCACAGCGAGTTTGCCAAGTCGAATCGGCTATGAGCTCCGGCCAGCAGATCACCTTCGACTACAAACTGGCCCCTCCCAGCGCGTTTATTCTTTCGCTGCCCAAAGCCGAGCTGCACCTCCACCTGGAAGGCTCGGTGGAGCCGGCCACGCTGGTGGAACTGCGCCAGCATCACGGCATGCCGGGCGCTGAACTGGGCGAGGTGGAGCGCCTTTACGAGTACCGCGACTTCAACGCATTTCTCATGGCCTTCAAGGCAATCACCGAGCATCTGCAGGCGCCCGAGGACTGGGAACTGATCACCTACCGACTGATGCAGCGGTTGCGCTCGGAAAACGTGCTACACGCAGAGGTGTACGTGTCCGTGGGCGTGTGCCACTGGCAGGGCAAGGATTTCGACGCCATCTTTGAGGCGTTGGAGCGCGGCCGGGTGCGGGGCGAGCGCGACTTTGGCGTGTTGCTGCTGTGGATATTCGATGCTACCCGCCACTTCGGCCCGGAGCGCGCTCAGCGCGTAGCCGAGACCGCCGTGCGCTACCGCGACCGCAACGTGATTGCCTTTGGAATTGGGGGCGACGAACGCCGGGCCGGCCCCGAGCTGTTTCGCGACACCTTTGCCTATGCCCGTGACCATGGTCTGCACGTGGTGGCCCACGCCGGCGAGACCACCGGGCCCGAGTCCATCTGGGGCGCCATGAATCTGAAAGCGGAGCGCATCGGCCACGGCCTGACCGCCTGGTACGACCGGGAACTCATGGCCGAACTGGTGCAGCGGCAAATTCCGTTGGAGATCTGCATCACCAGCAACCTGCGCACCAACTGCTGCCGAAATCTGCAGGAGCACCCGCTGAAGATGTACTTCGATACCGGAATCATGGTGACGCTTAATTCCGATGATCCGGGAATTTTCGGCACATCGCTGGGCCGCGAGTACCAGCTGGCTCAGGATGTGTTCGGCTTCACGAACGAACAGCTGCGCGAATTAGCCCGCAATTCGTTTGAGGCGTCGTTCTTGCCAGCGGAGAAAAAAGTGGAGTTTCTGAATCAGGTGGACGCGGTATCATCTGCTCAGTAATGCGATCCCTCCACCGCTCCTCAATAGTTCTGGCCGTTGTTTGCACCGTATTCTACGTCTCTGCGGCCACCGGGCAGCAATACCTTTGCGACCAGGGCAGCGGCAAATTTACAGGTCGCACTCAGGAGGGCGTAGAGGTGACAGTGGGGCCGGAGCGCGAAGGCGGGCTAGCGCAGCGCGTTTGCGACGCCAATATCAGCTGGGGTAAAGATCGACTGGTTGTCGCGGCCAATGCTGCGACGGTAGACCTTGATGTGCTGGGCGCCACCTTGGGAAAAATGGGGCCAGTAGCAGCCTTTCAGGTCAGGAGTAATCCCAATGACTTCATGTCTTATGTGATTTACTCGCTGCGCAAGCCGCCGCACGTGCTGCGCAGGCTGAACGGTGCCAGCACGTTTTCCGCCGCCGATACCGATCTCGATGGCCGGGTGGAAATCTGGGCGGATGATGCGGCCGCCGTAGATGGCCTCGACGGACTTCTGGCCAGCGAGTTCGATTTTCTGCCCACCTCCGTGTTGCGTTTCGAACAGGGGCGGTTGCTGGACGTCAGCGCGCAGTTTCAGCCCTACTATGATCATGTGATTGAGTCTGTCCGGGCCGTCCTCAGCGCTCAGCAGCTTGAAGACTTCAAGACTAGCGCCAGCCAGCCTGGTCTCAAGGGGATTGTGGAAGCCGAACGACTGCACCGGATCCGCGAAACAAAGATTAAAGTTCTAGAACTTGTGTGGGCGTATCTGTACAGCGGGCGTCAGGAAGATGCCTGGCAGGCGCTGGCAGAGATGTGGCCGCCGCAGGACATGTCGCGCATTAAAAATGCGATTTCCACTGCCCGCTCCGATGGGATCGAATCGCAGATTGACGGTATCGCATCTGATGCCCATCAACGGAAGAGGCGCGCCGGAATTTATCAAGTCCCGGAAGTGACTCCTCCGCGTGCTATTCAAATCAGCGTGCTTTCGAATAACGGACCCCTGCATCAGGTAGTGCCCGACATCAATGTGACACTCGAGCTTGTGATCGATTGCGCCGGCAAAGTTCGCTCCCTCAAGTCTTCCGGGCCCGATTGGACGCAAGCTTATCTCGAGGATGCCGCAAAGGGATGGAAATTCATTCCGGCGTTTAAGGCGGGGCGATCGGTTGCCAGTCGCCAGGAAACGGAGGTGTCGTTACGACGATGAACGCCGCTGAATCAGGTAACCGCGAACAACTTGTAATTGGCAATTTGTAATTGGCCAGCTGCAAACGCCACGCCCGATGTTTTAGATTACTCAATTACAAATTACTCAATTACTCAATTACTCAATGCCTCTTCACATCGGTATCGTCGCCTGCAGCGCGGAAGGCGCGGCGCTCTGCTACCCCACTATCTGCCTCGAGGGCACGGCGGCGATGGGCCGCCACGCTCATCCTGAAGTCTCCATGCATACCCATTCCCTGGCCGACTACATGCGCTGCATCTACGCAGACGATTGGCAGAGCGTGGCCAACCTCATGCTGTCTTCAGCGGAGAAACTGGCGCGCGCCGGCGCAGACTTCCTTATTTGCCCGGATAACACCATTCATCGCGCGTTTGACCTAGTCGCACCGCGTTCGCCCCGGCCCTGGCTGCACATCGTGGAGGAAGTCGCCAACGAGGCACGCCGCCAGAACTACCGCAGCCTGGCGCTGCTGGGCACACGCTATACCATGGAAGGCCCCGTGTATCCCGCAAAGCTGGCAGCCGCAGGGATTGAGCACGCCGTGCCTACCGCGGAGGAGCGCCAGCGCCTTGACCAGATCATCATGGATGAACTGGTGTATGCGAAGTTCACGCCGCAATCGCTTTCTTACTACCTGGAGGTGATTGGCCGGCTCAAAGCGGCGGGCTGCGACGCAGTAGTGCTGGGCTGCACCGAGATTCCGCTGCTGGTCACGCCCGAAGTCTCGCCGCTGCCAACGCTCGATTCCACGCGCATCCTGGCGCGGGCAGCGGTACGAAAGGCAGTGGCTAGTGGGAAGGCAGCATTCAGCACTCAGCCGTCAGCACTCAGCCCATGAACTTGAACGCAGAATGGACACCGGAGCTGAAGTCCAAGTTCCTTTTGCAACTTCTATCCCCGGACTGAATTCCGGGGCTTCCACGTTTCACGCACACCGCCTGTTCTCCGCCCAAGATCGGAGGGCTGAATGCTGATTGCCGGGTTTCAACTGGCCACTGACCACTGATCACTAGCCACTGTCTCTCAGGTACAATGCTCAGCCCTGAAGATTCCTCCTGGAGACGTCACATGCGAATCAGAGTTTTTCTTGTGGTGTGCGGTCTCGTCATGGCTGCGTCGTGCGAAATGGCCGCGCAATCCGCCTCGTCCCTCGCTCCCGATGTTCGCCAGTACGTCAAGGTGGATGCACCGGTCATTGCGCTCACCCATGTGCGGGTGATTGATGGCACGGGAGCGCCGGCGCGTGCCGACCAGACCATTGTTATTTCGGAGGGCAAGATTCAGGCGGTGGGCGATGCCACCACAGTTTCTGTTCCGCCCAACGCCAAAGTGCTTAATGCGCAGGGCGAAACGGTGATTCCTGGACTGGTCATGATGCATGAGCATCTGTTCTACGCGGCGGGCCTGGCGCGCAATCTCGATGGCTCGGTGGCCCAGCCCATCATGATCAAGGAGGCCGGCTTCAGCTTCCCGCGGCTTTATCTCGCGGCCGGAGTCACTTTTCTGCGCACCGCCGGGAGTCTTGAACCCTACGCCGACCTGAACATCAAGCAGTTGATTGACGCCGGCAAGATGCCGGGGCCGAAAATTGACGTCACCGGCCCGTACCTTGAGGGGCCAAATTCGTTTTTTGCCCAAATGCACCAGCTCACTGGGCCAGACGACGCGCGCAAACTGGTGAACTACTGGGCTGACCAGGGCGTCACCTCGTTCAAAGCGTACATGAACATCACGCACGCGGAGCTGAGCGCGGCTATCCAGGAAGCTCATAAGCGCAAGATCAAAGTGACTGGCCACCTGTGCTCGGTCACGCAAACCGAAGCGGCAGAGCTGAGCATTGATGATCTGGAGCACGGTCCGATGTTCGTGGACACTGAGTTTGTGCCCGGCAAGCAGGCCGATCAGTGTCCCAGCGGCAAAGCTACATTCGACTCGCTGCTCAAGCAGGACGTGGATGGCGCCGCCGTCCAGAAGATGATGCACACGCTCATTGACCATCATGTGGCGGTAACCTCCACGCTGCCGGTGTTCGAGCTGGATGTACCGGGGCGGCCACCGCTGCGTAAAGAGGTGCTGGATTCGATGCTGCCCCAGGCGGAGATCAACTACTTGCAGGCTCGCGCCAGCCGGCCATCAGCCGAAATAGCAACACTGTTCCAGAAGGAGCTGCAATTCGAGCACGAATTCGCCAAAGCCGGCGGCCTGCTGCTGGCGGGCTGCGATCCCACAGGCATCGGCGGTGTGCTGGCCGGGTTCGGCGACCAGCGGGAAATTGAGTTGCTGGTGGAGGCCGGCTTCACACCCGTGGAAGCCATTCACATCGCCACCGCCAACGGCGCCGAGTATGAGGGCCAGCTGCAGCGCATTGGCACCATAGCCAAAGGCAAACAAGCTGACCTGGTACTGATAAACGGAGACCCCTCAGCCCGCATCAGCGACATAGAGAAGGTGGACACGGTGTTCAAAGATGGCGTGGGCTACGACTCGCAAAAGCTCAGTGAGTCGGTTCGCGGCACAGTAGGGCTGTTCTAAAAAGATACAGTCAGGAGTCGGGAGTCAGGGCTCAGCAAAAACCAGACCCCCTCAAAACCGCCGAGCGCCGGCCTGTAACTCTGCCCCGGGGCCGGGAAACTACCGTTTACCCCTCAAAACTGGCCGCACGCTGCAGAAGCGTGCAAGTCATTCATGCGATGTGGTTTACTAGAGAATCCATGGCAACTGCTCGTGTGCTGGCCAAAAGGCGATTGTTACAATTTCGTCGCCGAACTCGCGAATGGACGATGATTTTTAAGGGTCTGGTTGACACCGATCATCCCATTCTGGCACACATTATTCCCATCCGTCGCTGTAACCTGGCCTGCAAGTACTGCAACGAGTACGACGACTTCTCCAAGCCGGTGCCCCTGGAAACCATGTTCCAGCGTGTGGACAAATTGGCGGCGTTGGGCACGACGGTGGTTTGCATCAGCGGCGGCGAACCGCTGCTGCATCCGCAGTTGGACGATATCATCGGCCGCGTGCGCCACCACGGCATCATAGCGGGCCTGATCACCAACGGTTACCTGCTCACCGCGGAACGCATTCAGCGCCTGAACCACGCCGGCCTGGAGCACCTGCAGATTTCGATAGATAACGTCTTGCCCGACGACGTTTCCAAGAAGAGCTTGAAGGTGCTGGACAAGAAGCTGCAACTGCTGGCCGAACACGCTGACTTCCATGTCAACATCAACTCCGTGGTCGGTGGCGGCATTCGCAATCCCGAGGATGCGCCGGCGGTGGGCCGCCGCGCTGTGGAACTCGGCTTCACCTCCACCGTCGGAATCATTCATGATGGCGACGGGCAACTACAGCCCCTGGGCACACAGGAGCGCGAAGTCTACCGGCAGATGAAGGCGATGGAAAAGGGCAGCTACGCCCGGATCAATTTTTTCCAGGACAACATTGCCGACGGGCGGCCGAACGAATGGCGCTGCCGCGCCGGCGCCCGGTACCTGTACGTTTGCGAGGACGGGCTGGTGCACTACTGCTCGCAGCAGCGCGGCTACCCCGCTACGCCGCTGATGGAATATACGGTAGACGACATCCGCCGTGAGTTCCTGACCGAGAAATCCTGCGCCCCGCACTGCACCGTTTCCTGCGTGCACCAGGTGGCCTATATCGATAAATGGCGCGCCCCGCAGCGGCCTTCCACGCCACAAGCCGTCCCCGAACCCGGCGGGCTGGTACAGATCGAGTAGCCTCCGTTCAAACCACCACAGAGACACAGAGGCGCAGAGAAAAGATCGGGCAATTCCCTTCATCTTCGCGGCCGGCGGGCGCCCGTTAACGGCGCTGTGAGTGTTTTTCACTGGGGCTGAAGCCCGCACTCTTTTGCGCTCGCTTTCGCAGGGCTAAAGCCCTGCGCTTCCACACAAACCGGTGCTTGATGCGTCGTGAACGGCCGATTCGAGTGTGGAAGCCTCGGACGAGTGTGGAAGCCCCGGACTTTAGTCCGGGGATATCGAGGTAAGGCGATATTCGGCTTTAGCCCCTGTGCTCAGGCACGTACTCAGGCGTCTCCATCCTCGTGGGCGGAGTGGGGCCGGGCTCACGCACCGGCGCCGGAGGGTCGGGCTGGGGCGGGTCGGGAGGCTCTTCCACCGGAGCAGTTGGCTGCTGCCCCGGTGGAAGAGGTGGATCGGGATCGTCTTTGCGTGACCGCACTATGCCGCACGCCGCCGCGAGCGCGACCGGGAGTTGCTGCGCGCGCTTTGTGTCCGTTTTTTGCCGGTAACCTTGCCCTTTGAACGTGAACTGCTGCGGCTGCTTCCGCGCGCGCTGGCCTTTCGACCCGAACGTGAACTGGAAGAACGCGAACTCTTGGCCCGCCGAGAGCCAGAGCGGCTGGCCCGGCGCGTCCTGCCACGAGCTGAGGACGGTGCACGGCGCCCGCTGGCACGGGTCTCCTTGCGTCCTGTGCCGCGTTCCCGGCGACGCGAGGTCTTGCGCCCTTGGGACTGGTCCGCTGCGGTTTCCCGGCCAATAATTTTGTTGAAGTTGCTCTGCTCGCCACCCGCGGTTTCCTCCTCCACCAGCAGCGCCAGGTTGTTTTCATCGAATTTTTGCAGCCATTCATCCCACTCGATAGGCTCCAGCGAGGTCTCGCCGCTGTAGCCGGGGAAATCCAGCCGGATCATGCCCACATCTTCTTCGCTGCCTGTGCCGCGCACGCACGCCGGCTGAGCGTCACGCTCTTCCGCCCAGTTGCGGATTTCGTCATGGTCGGTTAGCACCCTGGATTTTCTGGCCATTGCATCCCTCCTATGAATTTGCCTTTGGGATGCCTTCGCACGTTGAGGAGGTTATCTATCTGCCGTGGCGGCAGTGTGCAAGCCTCGCGAACTGCTGTCGAGAAGTGGCCGGACAGGAACTCGGCTTCAATGAAGGTGAACCAGAGCTGCCAGGACCACTCCAAAAGCTGCTACTCCGAAAGTAAGGAAGGCCACGTAATCGCCCACGTGACCACTGTGGATGGAGCGCAAGCCCCGAACGGCCACAGCCACCGGCCGCGTAAGCATGTGCTTGCGAGGCCAGTAGCTGGAAAGCGACAAAAAGGCCAGGAACAGTCCAGCGGCAGTTGTGGCAAACGACCAAGCCAGTCCCTTCCCCATGGGGGTGTTTTCTTCCTGTGCAGGCACGACAGGGACCCAGGCATGTTCCAGCACGCGCGCCTGGTAGCCGGCGCGGCCCTGCATAACAGAGGCAGCGGTGCGGGCGGCATTCTTAATGCCCGGCGCCAGGCCGATGGCAATGGCGAGCAGCACCAGGGCTGCCGCGGGCGCAAACATCACAGCAGGAATGCCGTATGAAGGCTGGGTAGTCTCGCGCCCTTCCTTTATCTTTTTAGCGCCGGCGGTTTCCGCTTCTTCGCCCTTGCCCATGCCCCTGAACACACGCCCCCAGACGCGCAGAACGGCGCCTGCGGTCAGTACCCCGGAAAAGAAAAATATGGCGCGCACCCAGCCCTGGCCAATGCTGCCGGCGGCATCAATAATCCCCGATTCTCCGCGGAAGGTGGCAAAGCCGGGCATGGAAGCGAGCCCGAGCGCGGCCGCAAAGAACACGATGCCAGTGGCCCGCAAATTGCGCGCCCGGCCATGCAGTTCGAGTTCGTCCACGCTGCTGAAGCGGTGCAGCAGCAGCCCAGCTACAAGAAACAGAGCTGCCTTAACCAGGCCATGGCCAACCACGTACAGGGCCACCCCCGCCAGCGCGCCCGCCTTGAGCACGCCAAAACCGATGGTCAGCAGCCCCACGTGGCTCACTGTCGAAAAGGCCAGCAGGCGCTTGATGTGGCGCTGTCCGAAGCACATGACCGCTCCGATCACCGCTGTGATGGTACCCACCGTCAGCAGCAGGGCCCGCAAATCCCAGCGATGAGCGGCGAAGGGCCCGTCGAATATCGTCCAGTAGACGCGCAGCACCGCATAGATTCCCAGCTCTACCATAATTCCGGAGAACAGCACACACACTGGCGTCGGCGCCACCGCGTGCGCGTCCGCCAGCCAGAAGTGGAAGGGAAAAACCGCGGCCTTAATGAAGAACCCCGCCATGATGAAGACGAACGCGGTGATCACCAGGCCATCGAGTCTGCCGCCCAACGTGCGCCCGATCTGCGCCATATTGAGCGCGCCGGTGCGGCCGTAGAGCAGGCCGATGCCGCTGAGCACAAGCAATGCGCCCACGGTGTTAGTGATGGCGAAGTTCAGGGCGCCCTGCATGGATTCCGGCTCCTCCACCTTGTAGCCGCACAGGGCGAAGGCGGAAGCGCTCATCAGCTCAAAAAATACGAACAGGTTGAAAACATCGCCCGTGAGCGTGAATCCGCACATCGCCCCCAGAAACCCAAGCATGAGCACGTGGAAGAGCGTGCCGACCGTGTCGAAGTAGTGCAGCGAGAAGACCAGCGCAGCCAGAACAAGCAGGCTGGTGAAGACAGCAGCTCCCGCGCCGATGGGGTCAATAACGAAGGAAATCCCCAGCGCCACGCCTGCCCGAGGTGTCCAGCCACCGAACCAATGGATCACGGGTTGAATCTGGGACTGCAGCAGCAGTTCTCCGCATACGACGCCGGTGGCGATTGTCGCCAAAATGGACAGCGCCTCCGAAATACGCCGGTGCAAGAACTTGTTCAAAGCGGCGAGAAGGGCTGCCACGGATAAAGGGATCACGACCGGCAGTGGAGCCAGAGTGGACATTCAGCCTTCCAGAGCCTTCAGCTTGTCGGGATCGAGCGTGTTGGCGTGTTTCTGGAGCTGCAGAGCCAGGGCGAGCAGCAGTGCGACCACGGTCGCTTCCACCACAATGTCAGTCAGCATGAGCGCCTGCACAACGGGATCAACCGCCGGCGTGCCCACTTTCACTCCCACAAAAACAGGCGCGACGCCCCCCACGCGATAGCCGATGGAGAGCAGGAGCACATAAGTGGAGGACTGCAGCACCGCCAGACAGATCACCAGGTGCACGAAGTTGCGGCTGGTAACAATTCCGTACAAGCCGATGATGAACAGCCACGCCGCTACGAGATAGGGGAAGAAGCTCATTTGCCGCCTCGCAGGCGAATTTCCAGCGTCTGTTCGAGAAAGGCGTAAAGCAGGAGCACGAATCCTGCGGCTACTTCCAGGCCAGTGGCCAGATTGATGAAGGCAATTGTGCCGCCGGAATTTATCATGCCGGTTGTGCCCAGCGCGGCAACGTTGCGCAGGTAGGAGCCGCCCACAATGAGGCCGGCAAAACCGATGGCCAGATAGCCGGCCGCGCCGACGGCCTCCGCCACCTCCATCAGCGTATGGGAAGTGATTTGCTTGAATTTCTTCAGATTACCGGCCAGATACACCAGCAGGGGTGCGGTGGCCAAAACCACGCCGCCCTGAAAACCGCCGCCGGGCGTGAGCTGTCCGTGGGCGACAATGTATAAGCCAAACACAACCAAGGGCCCCACCAGGGCGAGGGTGAGCACGCGGGTGGCATCACTGGGTTCGGGCGCCTGGCGTTCAGGGCTTTGATCGGCCAGGCTCTCATCCCTGCGCTCGCTCTTTTCTTCTTCGCGCTGGCGGCGCAGCAGAACGGTTCCGCCAATTACCGACATGAAGAGAATGAATTCTTCGCCCAGCGTATCGAAGCCGCGATAGTCGAAGTTCACGGCGGTAACCACGTCGGTTACATGGCGCTCGTATGTTGCTACCCGGTTGAGCACATCGCCGTACGGACCGCGGTAATGACCTACCGGAGGCAGTCCTTTCAGGCCCCAGAGATACACGCCGGCGAAAGCAGCCGCCGACAACAAGAAGAAGCCCAGCCGAGCGCGACGCTTCATGCGGCTTTCTTCCCCTTTCGCCGCTCCTGCTCTTCTTCTTCGTGGCGGCGGATTTTGGTCAGGGCCAGCAGGATCATCAGGGGCAGCGCCACCGCACCAATCACGATCTGGGACAAGGCCACGTCCGGCGCCTGAAATATAAAAAACATCAGCGCCATTACCAGCCCGTAAAAGCTGATGCCGATGGCCTGCTTGGCAGGATCGTGTGTCAGCACCACAGCGGTTGCGGTCACTGCCACAAAGCTCAAAATGGTGAATTGCAGGAACAACATGTTTGCCGGCCTATTT
>DATEGI010000072.1:0-29089 GCA_035280205.1 Terriglobales bacterium
GTAAGCGCGAGGACTGCGACCCCGAGTAGTTCCACCGCAATACGGTAACCAGGAAGAACCGATGGCCCAAATTTGCGTGCCCGCCGGTGTACCCACCATGATGCTAGGATCATCACCGCAGCGCATGAGGCTGCGATAAGGTGCAAAAGCAAAAGACCCTTGAGCCTTTTGCCTTCCAAGACAAACTGCCACGCCAGCAAACCCGTCGCAACAGCAGGAAATACCATGATGGCGGCGGCCGAAAAGTTCAGATACGCAGCCCCGGCAAGCAGTGAAAGGCGTCTTCCTCTGCCCAGTAGGTCAAATACCACCCCGGCGATAAAGAGCGCGATGGGAAAGTGGATGAGCACAACATGCTGTGCGTGTTTCGGTAGCACTATAGTTCGCCAGGCAAACGGGTTAACCATCGCATTCGTCCCGGTAATTAATGAACCACGATTTTCCCTACCATCTTCGGGTGGATCGCGCAGAAGTAGGGATATGTGCCCGGCTTGGTAAAGGTAAATGAATATTGTTGATCCGTATCCAGGGCCTTGGATTTAAACAGACCGTCATTGCTGGCAATCACATGCGGGATGTCGTCCTTGTTCACCCAAGTGACCGCGCTGTTCGCGGGAACGGTAAGTGTCTCAGGCGTGAAGGTGAAGTTGTCCACCCTTACCTGCATGGTTTGAGCTTTGTTTTCTTCGCCCCTTGCCCGTGTCGGCCGGAGAATCAAGGCAATGGCAGCGGCGAGCGGAATCGCGATTAACAGCGTCGCGAAAAACAGTTTCTTATTCATGGTGGTGTTGTTCTCCTCGATGTAATAGCAAATCTGAAAAAACCGATCACTCAGGTCAGCGGTGAATCCACAACCGCTAACGCATGGCGGCCTCGCACGTAGTTGACATCGGTGATGCCAAGTACGCTGCGCAGTTGTTCGGCAGGAACCTTCATTGGCCCAGGACCGTCCGCTTTGCCTGGCGCCGGTTGCGGGAACGCCGTCGAAAAGGCAGTATGGAAAGTCACGTTGCCCTCTACCTTCTGCATCGTTTGGTGAATGTGGCCGTTGAGCACGGTAACTGAACCGAACTTCTTCAAATACGAAAGGGCCTGCGCGCTGTCGTCGGTGCCCCAACCCCACTGCGGGTAAATTGTCCATAGTGGAATATGCGCGAACACAATGATGGGAGTGCTCGATTTCAGGTGCTTGACATCGCGTTCCAGCCACTCAAGTTGCTCGTTCCCCAGGGTGCCCAGGCCGCCGGCCTTGAGATTGACCACATTCACCAGGCCAATAAAGTGCACGCCATTTTTGTCAAAGCTGTACCAGCCCTGGCCTTGAGAGTTCTTCCCATAGCGCTCCCGAAACATCGCTCCGTCATCGTTCAGCACGTCATGTTCTCCAGGCACAAAAAAGATTTCTTTGTTGGTGGCCTTCAGAATCTGGTCAACGTTGTCGAACTCTTCTGGCTTGGAAAGGTGGCTGATGTCGCCGGTGTGCAGGATGAACTCGGGTGCGTGGGGAAGGGCATTGATCTTGTCTACGGCGGTTTTGAGCGTGGCGATCACGTCGGGATTTGCAGGCTTGTTGAATCCCATGTGGCTGTCGCTGACCTGAACGAAACTCAGTTGTCCTGTTTTGTGCAACTTTGCAGCGGATTGCCCATGTGAGCCCAAGGCGAACGATTCCAGTACGCCTCCTTCGACGATGCACAGTGCCCCGGCGCCCGCCCACGCCATGCATTTAAGAAATCCGCGGCGGTCAATTCCGTCATTGTTGTGGTCGTGCTCGATGAGGCCGCCTGCAGCTTTATTAAACAGCTTTGTCTTGCTCATTTCGTCGTCTCCCGATTCAAAACAGTCCTGTCCACATATTGGGGCGCGGCGGCGCCAGCCAAATTGTTACTTTTGCCTGCTTGCTCGCGCCGCCCGCCAGGACGTGTTACATCTTGCTGAACCGAACCAGGGCGCGTTTTATTCCATGGGGCGACTTTTGGGCGTAACTGAGGAGGGAGGAATAAAGTCTACGTGGTGACAGTCGTATAAAGGTAGAGACGTGTTACAGCCGCAGGAAAAGATTCGCTTTGAACAACTCGTGTTGCCGCATCTGGACAGCGCCGCCAACCTGGCTCGGTGGTTGCTCCGCAATCGTGCCGACGCGCAGGACGTGGTCCAGGAGGCGATGCTGCGGGCGTACCGCTTTTTTGACCGCTTTCGCGGAGGCGATGCTCGCGCCTGGCTGCTGCAGATTGTTCGTAACACTTGTTATAGTTGGCTGCAGAAGAACCGCCCCGCGGAGCTGATGACCGAATTTGATGAGGATCTGCATCAGCGCCCGGCCCCAAATCCGGAGACTCTGGCAACCCTGGCTGACGAGCGCCAGCAACTGATACGGGCCCTGGAATCCCTGCCCGCACGCTCCCGCGAGGTGCTGGTGCTCAGGGAACTGGAAGGCTGTTCCTATAAGGAGATCGCGGAGGTGACCGGAATTCCGATGGGCACGGTTATGTCCACCTTGTCCCGGGCTCGCGAGCGGCTGCAGCGGACCCTGGTCAGCGCCGCGGCAAAGGAGGCGTCTTGACCTGCGAATTCTCGCCAATCACCGTCCATGGGTACCTGGATGGTGAACTCGACGCCGTCAGGTCGGCAGAATTCGAACGTCATCTCGAAGGCTGCGCCGAGTGCCAAGCCTCGCTTCACAAGGTGGAATCCTTGCGCGCGCGTCTCCAGCAGAGCGATTTATACGAGCATGCTTCGCCTCAGCTCCAGGAGCACGTTCGCAAACAACTCGGGCTGACCAGGCGAGCAGTTCGGGTGCCCGCAATTTTTTCGCGCCTACGCTTCCTGGTACCGGCTTTTGCCAGTCTGGCGGCCGTGGCGGCATTTCTAATTGTGTTCTTCCTGATGCCGCAGCGCACGCAGACTGCACGAGTTACTGCCGAGCTGATAGATGCCCATGTGCGTTCCCTGCAGCCAGGACACCTGACCGACGTTCAATCAACCGACCAGCACACAGTGAAGCCGTGGTTCGACGGCAGACTCGATTTTATTCCCCCGGTTGCTGACTATTCCGCGGAAGGATTTCCTTTATTGGGTGGGCGTCTTGACGTGGTTGACGGCCACACGGTTGCCGGTGTCGTCTATGGCCGCCGCAAACACCTTATTAACCTGTTTGCGTGGCCAGCACGTGGCCAAAGCGGATTTATCGACGCGTCCGGATCGCGACAGGGCTACAACTGGATTATCTGGCGATCGGGAGACATGCAGTTGTGCCTGGTTTCCGACGTCTCGGCCGCCGACCTTCGCGAGCTTAAGAATTTGGTCAGTCGGTAATTTGCCGCCAGGGCCTCTTTTGCCGGCAGTGTAGGAAATATTGTGTGGCAATTCATCATTTTGTAACATCCTTGGTCTACAATTTTCGGCGCCTCACCTATGCGCCGCGGCTCGCTCGAAAATCCGGTGTATTACCTCAATCGCGAGAGCTCGTGGCTGGCCTTCAACCGGCGTGTGCTGGAGGAGGCTGAGGATGAGCAGAACCCGCTACTGGAGCGCCTGAAGTTCCTTTCCATTACGGCCAGCAATCTGGACGAATTTTTTGAGGTCCGGGTCTCGTCCCTCTTGCAGCATCTCGAAGATGGCCACTCCGAAGGCGGGCCGGATGGGCTCACCCTCGTGGAAGAGCGTGACCTCATTTCGGCTGAAACTCACCGCTTCGTGGATGACCAGTATCGCTGCTGGAATGAAAGGCTGCGCCCCGCGCTCGCCGAGCATGGAATCCGTGTTTTGGGCATGCACGAGCTGAATGGGCGAGCCAGGGAGTTTGTCGAGGAGTACTGCCGGCGCGAAGTTGATCCTCTCCTCACCCCCATTACTGTGGATCCCGCCCACCCGTTCCCACGGGTTATCAACAAGGCTCTCTGCATAGCGCTGCTCCTGAAGCGGCGGCGCCGGCCTGCACTGGTCTACACTGGCGTTGTTACCGTTCCGCGTGCGCTTCCCCGCCTCATTCGCCTTCCCTCGGAAGGTACGCACGACTATATTTTCCTGGCCGATCTGGTCACCCATCACGCCACACAGATGTATCGTGGCTACGAGATTCTTTCATCGGCGGCGTTTCGCGTCACCCGCAACAGCAATCTTTACCTCCAGGAGGAGGAATCCCGCAACTTGTTGGAATCGGTGCGCGCGGAACTGCACAACCGGCGGAAGGGAGCAGCCGTGCGCCTGGAAATTGACGCCGATGCCGACCCGGATATCGTCGAGCGCTTGCGCACTAACTTCGGAGTGCAGGCATTCCAGGTGTTTTACACCCACGGGCCGGTTAACCTGCACCGCCTGTTCAGCCTCTACGAGCAGGTCGAACGCCCAGATCTGAAGTACAAGGCCTTCGTTCCTCGCGAGCTGCACCTCACGGCCAAGTCGCATGATTTGTTTGATGAGGTGCGGCAACGCGACATTCTTTTGCACCATCCCTATGATTCCTTCGAGTCGGTGGTTTCGCTCATCGAATCGGCGGTGGCCGACCCGCGGGTGGTTTCGATCAAGCAGACTCTCTACCGCACTTCCGAACATTCCCTGGTTGTGCCGGCGCTCATCTCCGCCGCCGCAGCCGGAAAAGAGGTCACGGTGGTGGTGGAGTTGAAGGCACGCTTTGACGAGGCCTCCAACATCCGCTGGGCCCGCGACCTGGAGGATGCCGGCGTGCAGGTGTTTCATGGCGTTGTTGGACTCAAGACCCACTGCAAGCTGGCCCTGGTCGTGAGGCACGATCCCGACGGAATTACGCGCCGCTACTCCCATCTGGGGACAGGTAACTACAACGCGACCACCGCCCGCCTCTACACCGATATCAGCCTGCTTACTGCCGACGAGCAGCTGACAGGTGCGGTGCACAACGTGTTCACCTACCTCACCGCTTATGCAGAACATCCCAGATATGATCCTTTGATGGTCGCGCCTGTGAATCTGGTCGAGCGCTGCCTGGAGCTGATCGAGCGCGAGGCGGAACATGCCCGCCGTGGGCGCCCGGCGCGCATCATCGCCAAGATGAACGGGCTTCTCGATAAGACCATAATCACCGCGCTCTACCGGGCCTCACAGGCGGGAGTAGGAATAGACCTCATTGTCCGCGGGATGTGTGCTTTGCGTCCCGGGGTGCGTGGCGTGAGCGATCGCATTCGGGTGCGCAGCATCGTGGGGCGATTCCTGGAGCATAGCCGGATCTTCTTCTTTGCCAATGGCGGGGAGGAAGAGGTCTATGTGGGCAGCGCCGATTGGATGCCGCGCAACTTGTACGAACGAGTCGAAGTGCTCTTCCCCATTCAGGATCCGGCGCAGCGCAAGCGCTTACGTTACGAAATTCTTGACGCGTACCTGACGGATAATGTCAAAGCGCGTGTCTTGCGTTCCGACGGCACTTACGCTCGCGTATGGCAAATCGGCCGCCGGGGACGCAAGCCGATTACGCCCAGTTTCAACGCTCAGCAGTTTCTCATGGAGGTTGCGGAAGGGAAGCGGACTGAGCACGACATTCCTGAGCCACGCTCCACAAAGAAGCAGCTGCGGCCCAAGCTTCTGTTAAAAGCATAAACCCATATGACCATCTACTTCTTGCGTCACGCCAGCGCCGGCCAGCAGGTGAGCAATCCGAAGAAAGATGAACGCCGAGGCTTGGACACGGACGGCATCGAGCAATGCCGCCAGGTTGGGCGCGCTTTGGCGGCTATGGAAATCCAGGTCGATGCCATCCTATCGAGCCCGCTCAAGCGCGCCAGTCAGACGGCTGCGCTGGTGGCCAACGAGATGGGCCATGAAGGCAAGCTGCAACTGGACCCTGCCCTGCGGCCAGAGGCGCCATTCTCCCAGTTTCGAGAGCTGCTTGCCCGTTACGCCAAGGCAGACGCAGTTATGGTTGTGGGGCATAATCCAAACTTGAGCGAGTTCCTTGGCCGGTCAATCACCCATGGCGCCGGCAGGGCCGAAGTCAACCTGAAGAAAGGCGCCGTAGCCCAGATAGAAACGAAGCGCAACAGCGCCGTCTTGCGCTGGTGCCTGACGCCGAAGATCGTGGCTGCCATTCAGGCGATGGCGGTTGAAAGCTCGCGGCCCAGGAGCTCGCGGAAGTAGTTGCGTTCACGTTCCACCGCCCAGATCTCGAGCTCCACATCGGTGCCCCGCTTGGGGGCCACGGTAAGCAGCACTTTCGAGTTCTGCACTTGCACACGCAACCCACGAACTGCGTCCCGGCGGCCGAGGTTCAAAGCCCGGGCCAGCCGCAACAACAGGCAGGCGCGGGCTACGTTGGCGCGTTCGCTCGAGGGAATTGCCTTCATGGGAGCGTCGGATGGCAGCGGTAGAGAAGTGCCCAGGTAACGAGCAATGGCAGCAATGAGCAAACGCTGCTGCGGGGTGAATCCCAGGATGTCGGAATGGGAAATCACGTAGTAGGCGTGCCGGTAGCGGCCATTGCGATTGACGTAGGTCCCCACCTCGTAGAGCATAGCCGCTGCCGACAGCCATTCCTGGTACTCCTGTGGCAGCCCGTGAAGTGATTGCAACCTGTAAAAGAGCTCCAGGGCGCAGTCCCGCACTTGCAGGGCATGGTGCAGCTCGACACCGTATTGCCGGGCACAGTGTAAGAGAGATTCCCAGCGCTCAGTCGCGATCTGCTCCCGCGATCTGGCGCTGCGGCTATACTCCGCCGCCATCTGGGCCAGCAAGCCGTCGCGAAGCCCCAGGGGCGAATAGCGGAAGTTGCGCAGCCGGCAGCGCTCCAGAAGCTCAGCGAAGACGGCCGCGCCGGCAACGATAATTTCCGCCCGCCGCGGTCCGATGCCCTGAAAACTGGTTCGCTGTTCCACGTTTCGCCGCGCCAGCAGACGAACCAGGCGGGCCGCCGTAGCGGCGGACACGAAGCTGACACCCTGGGGGCCGCCAGCAGGATAGCGGTTGGCTGCAACTGCCGCCAATGCCGCTGCCGTCCCGGAGGTGGCGATCACCGCTTTCACTTTCGCCTTAACGATGCGTTTTGCGGCCCGCCCCAGTTCGCGCTCCACGAAGGCGCGCAGCCGTTCGAGTTCTTTCTTGCGCGGCGGATCATGGCCGAGAAATTCGCGGGTCAGGCGAACCGCGCCCAGCGGCAGACTGAAGGTCTCCCGGATATGACTTTGCGCGGAAATCGTCAGTTCGCAGCTTCCACCGCCCAGGTCCACCATGAGCACCGGCCAGGAGGTGATACGAAGGTTGGATACAAGGCCGAGATGGATGAGGCGGGCCTCTTCGGTGCCAGAGACCACCTCGACCTCCCATCCCGTGGACGAATAGGCCCACTCGAGAAAACTCTTGCGGTTGCGGGCGTTGCGTAGCGCGCTGGTTGCGACCACGCGAACCGAATCCACGCCGAGCTTCTGTGCCGCACGGTGAAACCGGCGGAGCACCTTGATCGTTTCCGCCATGGCCTCCGGTGACAGAAGCCCAGTACTGAAGACCTGTTCGCCCAACCGTGTCACCTGCCGGTCTTCCTGGATGATATCCAGGCGCCGGCCTGCTGACCGCGCGATCTTCAAGCGGACCGAGTTAGCCCCGATGTCAACCGCGGCAAAGGTAGGCATTGGACATGGCGCCCCGCAGTGGGATGGAATCAGGCGCTGACTGCATTCGCCAACGCCGGTTCATTAACGCGCTGCAAAGAAGCAGAGCGGGCAGGTTTCTTCCCCCGAGTCGGCCGCTCATTCATCTCCAGCAGCGTTGTTTTTGCAGTCTGGGTGACATGCATGGCCTCAACCAGCTTCGAGTGCCTCGCTGCCCGCAGGGCGGCGATGATCGGAGCACTCGGCGTGTTGGAGAACAGAGCCTCGGCCCGTAATGTGAGGGTATCCCAATCGTGCCATTCGCCGGCTGTATCTTGAATGGCCTTGAGTTGTTCAACCACCGCCTCCGCCAGCGGATCTTCGCCGGCCATTTCGGCCACATAGCGGATTCGCTTGCAGCGCAGGCGATACTGATGCAGCACGGCCTCAGTGACCTCTCCCTGCTTGCGCGCCAACTGGGCAAACATGCGCAACGCCTTGCTGGCTGGCTGAATCGTCGTGTCGTGCAGGTGGGGGTCTTTAGCGGCGCGGCGAAGACGCTTGCGCAAATCCCCCAATCTCTCTTCGTCCAAAGCAGATACAAGCTTTTTTTCGTAACGAGCTCGGTCCGCGGCCAAGACGCCGAGCAGGGTGCGTTTGTCCTCGCCGTCCCGCCCGATTTTAAACGTACGCAGGGCCTCTACCTGTACATCCAGGTCGCGCACACGGCCGGCACGTTTGCGGATCTTGGCCAATTGTTTCAATAACTTACGTTCATTGCGGCCGGGCTTGGATACGAGCTCGTTGAACATCGTCTCAATTCGCCGCGTGGTGGTGCGGAACTGATGCACATGTTCTGGTTGGGCCTCAGATGTGAGCTTTCGTGCCAAACGGCTCAGCTTGCGAAACAGAGATGCAGTTCTTTTTTGATCAACTGGCATGAGAATCGCCGCGGGGTTTAACAAATCGGTGTTGCCGAGGGAGGTAATTGTACCATTTGCTGCAAGCGGCTCTTTTCCGGCCAGAAAGGCAGTGTTGCAGAAATTTGTCAGTAAGGATGGGAGCATTAGGCTGGGAGTCTTAAGGGGTAAAAAAACGTGGCCGCGGGGAAGCCGAGGCTTCCCCGCGCATTGTCGACGGCTGTCTACTTGGATTCCGTGGGCGACACCCAGCGCAAACCGAAGGAGTAAGTCGGGCTGTAGTATTCCCGTCGAATCGGGAATCGCTCGCCGCCTCGCCGCTGATCAGTGCGACTAGCAGGAGAGTTCGGGGGAACGACATGATGCACTCCTTTTCTGCTGGTCGGTTTGCGTTGTCCTGGCTTTAGAAGGAACGTTGGCGAGGGAATGCTAAGCTGCCGCTGCTGGCAAGGTGTTAAGCAGAGATGAAAAGTTTGTGAACTGTATGTTACGCGTGTGGATAAACCAGAGAGGCGGCTCAGGAGTGCAGAAACATCAGCCTTTTAAGCTCCGCTTAAGGCCACCTCAAATACTTTTCTTCACCACATCTTCGTGGCATACCAGATGCTTATAGTATGCGTCTGATTCTTCAGCCGCTCACATGAGGGAAAAAGGAATGAGTGCCATAGCATTGAAGGTCAACGGCCGCGTCCACACCGTGGAGGTTGACCCCGCCACCCCGCTGCTTTACGTGCTCGCCGATGAACTCCAATTGCGTGGCCCAAAATTCGGTTGCGGCCTGGGCCAGTGCGGCTCTTGCACTGTTCTAATGGATGGCCGCGCCACTCGCTCCTGCATTACGCCGGTGAGCGCCGTCGGAAAATCCGAAATCATTACCCTGGAAGGTTTGGGCGCCCCGGAGAAGCCTCACCCACTGCAGCAGGCGTTCATTGATGAGCAGGCCGCGCAGTGCGGATTCTGCCTCAGCGGCGTGATGCTCACGGCGAAAGCGTTCCTCGACCGCAATCCCAAGGCCACCACCTCCGAGATCGAGCAGGCCCTCGAGCATGTCCTCTGCCGCTGCTTTGTACACGCCCGCATGATGCGCGCCATCGAGCGCTACGCCCAAGGGAGGCGCGCATGAGCACCGCCGTCTCCCGCCGCAAATTTCTGAAGACCTCCGGCGCGCTCATCGTCAGCTTCAGCGCCGCCTCCCTGTTCGAGTCTCTCGCCGTTGCCCAGGGTCCCTTTGGCACACATATGTCGCACATTGACCCCAGCAAGCTCGACTCCTGGTTGGCTGTTGGTGCCGACGGCATGGTCACCGCCTACACCGGCAAGTGCGATTTCGGCCAGGGCATCTTTACGGTTCAGACCCAACTCGTGGCCGAAGAACTGCGCGTCCCCCTCGACCGCGTGCGCATAATTCAGTGTGATACCTCAGTCACGCCCGACGAGGGCACAACCTCCGGCAGCCAGTCCACGCCTGTAAACTTCAACACCAGCGGCCTCGCTGATGCTGCCTCTACTGCCCGCGAAGCGCTGCTCCAGATGGCATCCCGCCGTCTGCGCATTCCGGTAGACCAGCTTAAGGTGACCGACGGCGTAATCAGCGCGGGTGCAGGCAAGCGAGTCACCTATGGCGAATTAATCGGTGGCAAGCGCTTCAACCTCACCCTGAATTCCAGCGCCAAACGCCGCACCCCCCAAGAGTGGACCGTGCTCGGCAAACCCGTGCCCTCCATGGACATGCCCCTGCTCGCCACCGGCCATTTCGAGTTTGTGCATAACGTCCATGTCCCCGGGATGTTGCACGGCCGAGTTGTGCGCCCGCCCGCACTCGGCGCCACTGTCCTCAGCGTGGATGAGAACTCAGCGCGGAGTCTTCCCGGCGTGGTCAAGGTGGTGGTCCGCAAGAATTTCGTTGGTGTGGTTGCGGAAAAACAATGGCAGGCCGAACAGTCCGCTCGCCAGCTCAAACTCGACTGGAGCGCTCCGGTAACGCTTCCCGCGCAGCAAACTTTCTATGACTACATGCGCCGGCAGCCCTCGCGCGACGTCCTCGTAATTGACTCACAAGACGTCGAGCAGAAGCTGTCCTCAGCGTCCACGATGCTGCGAGCCACCTACCTTCATCCCTACCAGATGCACGGCTCCATTGGCGCCTCCTGTGCGATCGCCGACGTGCGCGGCGGCCAAGCCACAGTGTGGTCTCCCACGCAGTCCGCGTATCCGACGCGCAGGGGAGTAGCTGCTCTCCTCGGCCTGCCGCTCGATAACGTCCGCGTGATTTTTACCCGCGGATCAGGCTGCTACGGCCTTAACGCCGCCGACACCGTTTCCTACGACGCCGCGCTCCTGTCTCACGCCGTGGGCCGCCCCGTCCGCGTGCAGCTCACCCGTAAAGACGAAATGGCTTGGGGCGAAAACTATGGCCAGCCCTGCGTCATCGAGCAGCGCGCCGCCCTGGACGCCAATGAAGCCATCGTCGCGTGGGATTGCGAATCCTGGGCCGCTGCTTACGGTGGCCGTCCCGGATACGACCACCCTGGCAACGTAATTACCGGTATGCTCGTGGGCTTCGACCCGGAACCTTTTGTTCCGGGTAAGTCCTCGCAGCCCACCGGTGAATTGCGCAATGGCCACAACCTTGTGCCGTCCTATGTGGCTGGCTGCATCAGTGGGAAGTGCGGTGGCGCCGGCAACGTCCTCAGCGAGCGCGTGCTCGCCCACACGGTGAAATCGCCGTTCTTTACCGGCCCCCTGCGGTCGCCATTGCGTTTGCAGAACACATTTGCGCACGAATGTTTTATGGATGAACTGGCTGCGCGCGCCAAAGCTGACCCTGTTGCCTTCCGCCTGCAGCATCTGCGCGAAACTCGCATGATTGACGTGGTGAAGGCAGCCGCTCAGGCTGCCAAGTGGGAGCCGCGGCCCTTTCCCTACTCAAGTCCGTCTTCCGGCGTCGCCACCGGCCGCGGCATTGCCTGTGTCGCCTACGAAGGCGATAACGGCTACGTGGCGCTGGTCGCGGAAGCCGAGGTTGACCGCTCCACCGGCCGCATCCAGGTCAGGCGCTTCTTTGCCGCCGCCGATTGCGGCCCTATCTCCAATCCCGCCAGCCTGCGCAATCAGATCGAAGGCGGCACGCTGCAGGGTATGAGCCGCGCCCTCGGCGAAGAGGTTACCTGGGATGAACACCAGATCACCTCTACCAGTTGGGCCAGTTACCACAGTCTGCCCTTAGGCATTGCAGTCCCCGTCATTGAGACCGTGCTCATCAACCGTCCCGGCGGCAAAGCTATGGGCGCCGGCGAACTCTCCATCACGGCGGTGGCCGCCGCCATTGGCAATGCGGTTTTTGACGCAACTGGCGCACGCCTGCGCGAGGTGCCCTTTACTCCGGCGCGGGTCAAGGCCTCTTTGCAGGCCAGCGGCACAACCTGAAGCTGCGCCCTCAATTTCTGGTTTGGGAGTTTTCGGGGTTGACGAAGTGCGCTTCTGTGCTGCGTGCTACCTGATCCAGGAATTTCAGCGCCAGCCAGTTCTTGAGTTCCTCTAGCGCCTGCGGTTTGAGTTCTTCAAAATGAACGCCTGCCTGCCCGCGCCCGTCGGTCCACACAATTTGTCCCGAGCCGGTGATGAGCAGATTTGTCTCCGGCAAGGTGAAGGAAAACCATATCTTCTGGCCCGCGCGCATCATCAGGTTGGCGCTGATGGCCAGCCCCGATTCGCTCACGTTGAGCGTGCGTGCCGGTGTTTTCTCCCCCGAATCTAATTGCACCTCGGCGGGCACGTCCAACCGGTGCCGGAAATAGCGCCGGCGCTCCCGCAGCATGGACCCGTAACCGGCCCACAGCGTCCGCGTGGCCTGTTCCTGCTGTACCGGCTTGGAAAGCACAAAGTCCGCCCCGCTGGCGAACGCCTCACGCATACCGGTCCCTTCCCCAGCCACTGCCACCACCACCGCCTTATTGTTCGAGGGCAGCCAGCGCACCGTTTTCAGAATCTCCGCGTTCTTGCTCCCGCTGCCGCAGTCCACAATCACGACATCAAATTTTTTGCGTGATAACGCCTGTACCGCCGACTCGGCATCGGCATGCGCTTCCATCCGCAGTCCCATGTCGTTCAGGGAGCGGGAAAACACGTTCACTACTTCAGCATCGCTGGCTACCACCAATCCTTCCAGGATGGGTTGGTTCATCGGATAACTTCCTCCCCGCCTCCTGCTCGCCGGTTGCTCCCCCTTTTGCCCACAAATACATCATACCGGCCATATCTCCGTGTCGCAGACACAGCAGTAACTATGTCCGGTTACGTTGATGATGCAAGGTTTTCCCTGACACCCTGGGCTCGTGCGACAGCTGTCAGCCGATGCTTTGGGTGAATGACTTTTCCTGCTGAATCCACCACGTCCGTATATCTGGCATACGGAAGGAGTGGTTGCCCTTGCAGCATTTGCCGCTGCAGGTAAATTTCACTTTCCACATCTTCCAAAACTGCAGCAGGATGGCAACGCTGACATTAGCGGCGGCTGCTGTGAAGACCACACCTTCGGCGGCACAGCGAGATTGGGCGCAGCCGAAGCGTGCCGAATACAGTACCAGCTTGCCTGCTCGATATGGGTCGGGCGAGCAGAACCGCACTTTGCGCAAGTGCTTGCTGGTGTATCGGTTGACGTGGAGGCACACCGGGCAGGCAAAGTGAAATGTGGCGTATCTTTTGTCCAACTTCGAAGCAGGATGGGGAACGCGTATCGGAAAGCCGCACTTCCGGTTGCGGCACTCAAGCCAATAACCGACGTAGTTGGGCAATGAGCTGCCACTCCGTACCGGCAGGGATTCTGATAAGAGAGTCGGCGTATCTTACATGGTTCCTGGAACTTAGTCATTACTATTTAGGTGTCCAGCCGCCTCAGACGTCCCGCCTATTCCAATTGCAGGATTCCTTGCTCGCTTGCCGATTTGAGCGCTTTAATCTGGGGTTTGTCCCGCATCAACAGTTCGCTTGACCTTCGTAACTTTTCACCTCTTTTTAACCGCATAGAATCACCCTAGCCTAAATCCATGAATCCGAAGGACCAACCTGCATGGCCGCTGGACTCCGCCAGGAGTTCTGAACGCGGCCTGCTGCAATTACGCCAGATCGAAGGCCGCGAATGGTGGCTGTGGGGTTTTGCCGTAAGTGTCACCCTCCTGCTCACCTTCGCGATAATTTCTTTCACTTTTCCATGGTTCCACGTCGCAACTGGCGCTGATTATTGGAGAGACCTGCAGGAATGGGTGCGGGGCCTGGCCGCCCTCGTGCTTTTATTCGACATCTACACCGTTTATCAGCACCTGCAACTGCACCGCATCCGCCGCCAGTTGGCCGAGCGCGACCAGCTTTTCCGCCTGATCAGCGAGAACGCCGCCGACATGATTGCCCTGGTGGACAGCGATGGTCGCCGTCTTTATAACAGTCCCGCCTATCAGAAAGTCCTCGGCTATTCCGCCGAAGAGTTGCAACAGACCTCGGCCCTGGAACAGATTCATCCCGACGACCGCCCGCGCGTGATTGAAGCCGCGGAGAAGGCCCGCCTCACCGGCCGCGGCCAGCCGCTGGAATACCGCATTCGCCATAAAGACGGTTCCTGGCGGATCTTGGAATCCACCGCCAGCGCCATCCGCAACGCCAAAGGCGAAACCGAGAAGCTGGTCATCGTTAACCGCGATATCACCGAGCGAAAGCGGGCTGAGCAGATGCTCGTGCACAATGCCTTTCACGACGGCTTAACCGACCTGCCTAACCGCGCTCTCTTCCTCGACCGCCTGCAGCACGTGGTCAACCTCGCTAAGCGGCACCCCAGTTACAAATTTGCCGTGCTCTTTATTGATGTGGATGAATTCAAGCTCTACAACGACAGTCTGGGCCACACCGCGGGCGACCAACTCCTCATTCAAATTGGGCAGCGCCTTACCGCCTCCCTGCGGCGCGAGGACACCGTCTCTCGTCCTTCGCCCAGCCTGCAGGCCGAGGCCCCGGCTGACGACGATACCCTGGCCCGGCTCGGGGGCGATGAATTCACCGTTCTCCTCTACGATATCCGCGACGCCAGCGATGCCATTCGAGTTTCCGAACGCATCGCATCTAAGCTCTGCACGCCTTTCACCATCAACGGCCAGGAGATTGTGATTTCCGCCAGCATCGGCATTGCCCTCAGCACTACTTCCCACAGCGGCGCGGAGGAATTGCTGCGCGACGCCGATATTGCCATGTATCGCGCCAAGCGCGCCGGCAAAGCCCGCTGCGAGGTCTTCGACTCCGCCATGCATGCCAACGCCGTCAACCGCTTGCGCTTGGAGACGGACTTGCGCAAGGCTTTGGAACGCGGCGAGTTCCTCAACCATTACCAGCCCATCGTGGCCTTGCCTCAAGGCAGGATTGTCGGCTTCGAAGCCCTTGCTCGCTGGCAGAAGGATGACAAACTGGTTCCACCCGGGGAATTTGTGGCCGTGGCTAATGAAACCGGCGTTATCCTGCCGATGAATCGCGGATTGCTTCTCCAGGCCTGTGAACACCTTCGCCATTGGCAGGAGCAGTTTGCTTTTGCCCCGCCACTCTCTATGAGCATGAACGTATCGGCTCGCGAGTTTGAGCATCCTGACCTGGCCCGGGAAATTGCCGCCACGTTGCGCCAGACCGGCGTGCCTCCCTCCAACTTGCAACTGGAAATTATGGAAACCATCGCTATGGGCGACGCGGAAAAGGCTAGTGCCGTCCTGGGGGAGTTGAAGGCGCTGGGTGTTCGCCTCAGTATTGATGACTTCGGTACCGGCTACTCCTCACTCAGCCGCCTGCAACGTTTTCCCGTGGACACCCTAAAAATTGACCGCAGCTTCATTTCTCAGATGGAGAGTGACCAGGCAAGCCGCGAGATGGTCCGCATCATAATCAGCCTGGCCCATAACTTTCGTCTGCGGGTAGTCGCTGAAGGCGTGGAGACACAGGCCCAGGCCGATCAATTGCAACTGCTGGGATGCGAGTTGGCCCAGGGCTATCTCTACTCTCGCCCGATGGCCGCCACCGCCGTTCCTCAGGTGCTGGCCCCGGCTGGCCATGCAAAGGCCGCTTCCGTGGGAATTTAGGCTCGTTCAGCGATGCAGCAACTCCAGCAACTCCTGATTCCACTTTTCCAGGTCGTGCTGTGGTAGTCCTGTGAGGTTCGGTCGTGCAGGTTCCGATCCGGCCAGGTAGATTACCCAGATAATCGTTGCCACGGCATACGCGATCCGGGGCAGTGAATTGAGGATCATATCGGAGAAAGATCGAAACTGGGTGGCCAGCGCGGCCGCCAGCAATTCCACGCTGGCTATCACCCCAAAACCAAGCGCAATGCCGAAGACGTAGCTGCGCCAGGTCAGTGCAAAATATGAGGCAAACAGGAACAGCAGCATTAGGAGCCCGCACTGCACCACGTCCAGGCTGCGCTCCACCACCACCGCGCCCTTAAGAGCAAAATCTGGTTCGTGGCTTGGGCCCCCAACCGCGGCGACGATCGCCGCCACTAGCAGCAGTACAGCTGCCCAGCGAAAGGCTACCGCGCCGGCCTGACGCAAGCCTTCGTAGGGCCGAAACATGTGCGAAAAGATCTCCCAGATGACCCCGAAACGCAGACCTATGCCAATAGCTTGGGCCACCCAGTACTCGTACAGGTACGGCCAGGATATCCGGCCGAAATGACGGTAGACCAAAAAAGCGACAATTTGCTCAATGATGTGAAACGATAGATACAGGGAAAAGAATGGAAACTGCCGCAGCAACCTCTTGTGAAGCACCAAGCCCAGCGCCAGCAGGCCGCCCAGGCCACCAGCTACCCAAATAGCATACGAAATGAAGATAGGCACAGACATGGCGGGCCGCCGCTGGGAAGCATAACGCCTTCAGGCGGCGGCCCACAATCGGCAAACTGGGATTAGCTCCTGACGCTTATCCGCAAACCCTGGTGACAGGGCTGCACGGAGTGGGGTTGGGCCCATCCGCTACGGAGTAGACGGAGAGCGAACCGGCCAGTAACAGGGAAGCTATCAGAATACGGATGATTTTCTTCACGTCGGGCTCCTTTTGTGCGATGTGCACGGCGGGATTGTCTACGCCAGAAGCCCCTTAGCTCTGGTTGAGCCTTCAGCTACCGGAATTCGGAAAGCGTAACGAAAAGCAATTGTCTGCTGCGGGCGCTTCTGGTTGTGGCAAATGCAAATCGCCCGCCGGCCTGGGGAGGGCAAAAATGACGGGATTTCGGAAACCGTAACGAAATGGGCTTGAAAACACGGTTTCCCGGCAACTCAGGCTTTCCTCAAAGGCAGCAAAACCCACGAAAATTAAGCTTCCGGGCGAACGCTCCAATGCTATGTTCCGAACGACGGAATTTTGGGGCAGCAGAGGCTCCCCAGGGGTAGGCCGGATGGTACCCCGGATGTTCTGTGGACGGAAATCGGAACTGCCCACCTTGTTTCGGCAGCCAGCGGTAATCGCGCCGCTGCCCGCTTAAGCCATCGGTTCTTCCGTCTCCAGTAAGCCCACGGCTATGGCGTAGTGCACCAGGTCTGCTCGCGTCTTCAGTCCCAGTTTGTCATAGATGCGGGAACGGTACGTTTCCACCGTCTTGGTGCTAAGCTGCAACTGCTGGGCCACTTCCTGGCTGGTAAATCCCCGGGTGATGGCCCGCAGCACCTGCAGTTCTCGCTGGCTAAGGCGGCCTTCACTGGCGCGATTGTTGCCGCGGGCCTTGTTCAGCAACACATCTGCCAGTGAATCACTCAGCCGTGGGTCAATGAACCGCCGCCCCTGGTAGGCATTACGGATCGCCAGAAATAGCTCCGTATCGCTGGCTTTGCGCAACACATAACCAAGCACGCCTGCGGTGAGCATGGAGCGCACATAAGTGATGTTTTCGTTGCTGCTGATCACCACCACCCGCCCCCCCGGAACTTCTTCCACCATCTGAGCGGCGATACGCAACCCGTGTGGGCCGGGAATTGTGATCTCCAGAATGATGACATTAACGCCCGTCCGCTGTGCAATTTCCGTGGCTTGTCCGGGGTTATCCGTTTCCGCCGCTACTTCGAAGTCCGAAACTGGAACGAGCATTTGCCGCAGGCCGGTGCGGGTTAACCGGTAATCGGAAACGAGCAGGAGGCGGATCTTGTCCATTGCCCTGAGAGCCGTTCACCATATCAGGGTTGGCCGTAAATCGAACAATTCACAGCTTTTTGTTCTGCGCGCAGAACAAGCCCACCACTTTCGACCGCCTGCTTCGCTCGTTCCGGGGCGAGTAGGGGAAGTTACCCATTCATGTGTAAGAAGTGTAGGGTTTACTACGCATCCATTTAGGTCATATGCGTACTTACAAAGGATTTACAAAGCACCGAATTCAGTGCAACTTAATCTGTTCCATGCCCAAATCCTTTGACTAGGGGCTGCGTACGAAGACAACTAAAGTCGCCATACCCGGGCCTCAAGAGATTTCTGACCCTTTTATCGGCTGCAGTAGGCTGATTCGCGAACTTGCCGAGCAGGCCCACAAAGTAGCCGGTTGCGATAGTCCGGTACTTATCCAGGGTGCTACGGGCACCGGCAAGGGCATGCTGGCGCGCTGGCTGCACTCCCACAGCGCCCGTGCTGACGAACCCTTTGTAGATTTGAACTGTGCCGGACTCTCAAGTGATCTGCTGGAAAGCGAGCTCTTTGGCCACCAGAAAGGGGCCTTTACGGGGGCAATTGCGGCTAAAAGCGGCCTGTTTGAGATCGCTGATCGAGGGAGCATTTTTCTCGACGACATTGGAGATGTGGATTCCAAGGTGCAACCTAAGTTATTGAAAGTATTGGAGGAAAGTCGATTCCGCCGCCTCGGCGATGTGCGCGATCGGGAGGTGGACGTCCGCTTCATTGCAGCCACCCACGAAGACCTGAATCAACTGCTGCAGGAAAGGAAATTCCGCAGCGATTTGTACTTTCGCATCAACACCATCCGGCTGACGTTGCCACCGTTATCGCGCCGAGCGGAAGACATTCCGGCGCTTAGTGAATGCATCCTGGCCACGGTGGCCCGGAAGACAGGGCTTTCGCACGCCAGCCTCTCTCCGGCCGCACTCAAACTGTTGCAGGAGTATTCCTGGCCGGGCAATGTGCGGGAACTGCGCAACATGCTGGAACGCGCGCTGGTGCTGGGTTGTGGCCCGATCTTGCGCCCGGAACACCTCAGTTTTGAGCAAGGTATGGCCCTTTCCTCTGACGACCCAGGCCGCCTGACTCTAACCGACCTGGAAAAGCTGCACATCTCCCGGGTATTGCAGGAGGAGCATGGCCGGGTACCAGTGGCGGCCAAACGCCTGGGTATTGGCCGCAGTTCGCTGTACAAAAAGATCAAGGATTACCGAATCGCTCTGGGATCCTGATCCCTCGCAGCTGAATTTCTCCTGTCCCATTTTGATTGGGGCCCAGATTGGTACGCCGCCCACCCCTCAAATGGGCCCCATTTGAGTTGCAAGCCATTGGCTCAGAAGCAGAATAAGGCTCAGGCAGTGGCTTACCTCAGTTCGCCTCAGCTGGGGCAATGCGCTGCCAGAAATGCGCTCAATGAGCCGCTGACGGCTCCTTACTCGTGGACAAAACGCCCATCCTGATCGCCGAAGATGACCGCATGTTCCGGGTCCTGCTGCAAAGCTGGTTGGAAGACCGCGGCTACGGCGTGACCATTGCGGAAAATGGACAGCAGGCCTGGGAGCTGTTGCAATCCGACGAAGCTCCCAAGCTGGTGATTCTCGATTGGATGATGCCGGGCATGACCGGGCCGGAGTTATGCCACAAGCTGCGGGCACAAACCAGCCAGCAATATCGCTATGTGCTGTTGCTGACCGCTCGCTCCGATAAGCAGGACCTGGTGGCCGGCCTGGAAGCGGGTGCGGACGATTACCTGAGCAAGCCTTTTGATGCCTCCGAACTGCATGCCCGCCTCAAAGTAGGGCAGCGCATTCTGGATCTGCAGGAACAATTGCTGGCGGCACAGGAGGCGCTGCGATTTGAGGCGACCCACGATGCCCTCACCGGAGTGTGGAACGGGGGAGCGATCATGCAGACCATGGATCGCGAAATCGAACGTGCGGCACGCATGCAAACTGCGTTGGGCATCATCATGCTGGACCTCGACAATTTCAAAAAAGTGAATGACGTCCATGGGCATCTGGTCGGGGACGAGGTGCTGCGCACTTCGGCGCGTCGGATTGCCGAAGCGGTGCGTGTCTATGACCTGGTGGGCCGCTACGGCGGGGAAGAGTTCCTGGTTCTAACCCCGGGCTGTGTTCCGCCTGCTTTGCAGCAGCAGGCGGAGCGCATCCGAGCCAGCATAGGTCAGCCCATTAACACCAGCGCCGGCATGCTTCACATTTCTGCCAGCATCGGCATTGTGGGCGCCAGTTTGGCGCAGAGCACCGTGGTTGATTCCCGCACCCTGGTGCACGTAGCCGATCAGGCCATGTACCAGGCCAAGTCCAAGGGCAAGAACCGCGTTGAGGAAGGCGTGCTGGAAGGTGTAGGCGTGTAAGCGATTCCTCACACGGCTCTACTGCTGAAATTTCCGGCGTATCTGGACGGTGCGGTCCAGTTCGTCTACCGCCTGCAGAATCTTAAGTCGCAAGTCGCGGTCCAGGTCCGCGGTGCGCAGAAAATCATGTACCTCGGCCTGGGCAGCGGGTGATTGCTGTCCGCCAATGAACGCGTCCAGCCATCCCATAAGAAAGAAGATCTTCCGCTCGCGCTTGATTTGCGGCAGGGCTTCCAGCGCGGGCTTCAGGTAGGGTTCGGTGAGCTCGGACTGGTTCCAGTAGTTGAAGGCGTCCAGGCTCTCCTCGATCCAATCTTCCGGGCGCGATGGGTCGTGCAGGTAGTCCTGGAAGTACTGCTGTTTGTTTTTGGCGCCGGGGCGAGCGGCTGCGGCAATGTAGGCGTACTTCAGTCCCTCGCCGGTGCGGTCGCGCTGCTGTTCGTCACGAAAGACTGCGTCGGCCTCCGAGTCGTTAAGCGCAATCAGCGCCGTGACCAGGTTCCAGCGGTCGAGTTGGCGAAGTTCCACGCCGGGCACCGACAATTTGCCGTTCAAAAGATCTTTCAGATAGCCGCGTCCCGCGGGAGTTTCCGCCACGGCGCGCAAAACGCGGAACCATAAGATGCGCAGGTCCTCCTGCGTGGAGTGCAGCATACGGTCGTCGGCCATGGTTTCAAGTGCGGGGACGAACTGGCTGCGCGTGCCCGAACTCACATAGCGGTGCAGGGCGGTGAGAGTGTGCGCGGTGGTGCTGCGTAACAGCGATTCATCGCGTTCGTGTGGGAGCAACAGTTGCGCCAGTGCAACGAAGCGCCGGGGCTCGATGTCGGCTACCCGTACCGACTCCCACAGCGACCCCCAGAGCAGAGCGCGCAAAAACACGTCGTGGACATCGCCCACCTGGCGCACGACTTCCACCCGGCTGGAGGCGTCAAGCAGAAAGCGGCCGTAGGCGTAGTCCTGATCGTTGGCGAAGACGTACTGCGGGCAGGGTTTGCCCGAGGCTTGGCGGAAGTTTGCGCTGGCGGTGTCGAACCTGGCGCGGAAGCGGATGCCCGGCCCGGCATTGCCGTAGCTGAGCAACACTTCAGTGGCGATAGGCCAAAGCTTTCCTTCGCCGAGAATATCGTGCTGCGACAGGGAAAGCCGCCTGACGCGACCGTCTTCGCAAGACCAGATCACGTCCACCTGGGGCATGCCGCGATGCCGAATCCACATGTCGGCCCAGTGGTCCAGTTTCTGTCCTGAAACGCGCTCGAAAGCGTGGACCAGGTCACTCCACTCCGCGTTGCCGTAGAGGTGCTCCTTGAGATAGAGGCGCAGCCCGTCGCGAAAGGCGTCGGGGCCGAGCACATAGGCCAATTGTTTGAGCACGCCCGGCGCCTTGGCGTAGACGATGGCGCTGTAGGCTGACTTGGCGTCATTCAGATTAGGTATGTCCTGGTAGATGGGCGTAGTGCCCTGGGTGGAATCAATCTCGTAGGCCGCCGGCTTGAGGGATTCATGGAACCGCTTCCAGATGTGCTCGCTCGGTTTAAAAGCGTCCAGCGCCTGGTAAGCCATGTACTGGGCGAAGCCTTCCTTCAGCCACAAGTCGTCAAACCAGCGCATGGTAGTGAGATCGCCGAACCACTGGTGAGTCAGTTCGTGCAGAACCAGCAGGTCGCGGCCCAGTAGGTCGCTGTGCGTGGGCGCGGTGCGGAACAGCACCGATTCCTCGCGCAAAAATGTGGCCCCGGCGTGCTCCATGCCGCCGTAGGGAAAGCCGGGGATGAGCACCATGTCGTACTTGGGGAAGGGAAAGGGCTGGGCGAAGTAGGAAGAAAGGTAAGCCATGCCCTGCTTCGCGATTTGTTGCACTTCGGCGGCTTCTTTTTCCGCCCGCTCCCACTTGGATTTGCGAACGTAGAGGCCAGGCAGGTCAAGAACGCCGGTTCGTTCTATTTTGCGAAAGGGTCCAGCGGCAAAGGCAAACAGGTAGGTGCTGATGGGACGGGTCTCGGCAAAAAGGGTGCGCTGCTGGTTGGCGCTTGCCGGTTCCGAACTCCTGGGCTCGGTGTTGGAAACGACGGTCCACTCCTGGGGCGCGGTAAGCTCCAGCGTGAAGCGGCCTTTCAGATCAGGCTGGTCGAAGCAGGGAAAGGCCATGCTGGCATCCATGGGCACGAACAGGGTGTAGATGTATTGGCTGCCGTCGTCTTTGTCGTCATAGCTGATAATGGGCTTGCCCGCGGGCGCCACGGCGGAAGTGAAATCCAGGACTAGCGTGTTCTCCCCCGCGCGCAGCTTGTCCGCCGGGAGGAACAGGTGGCCGTTGTGCGGGGTGGCCGCTACTTCACTGCCATTCACGGCCATGCGGCCTATGTTTCCGTCGCGATAGTCGAGCAGGACGGGCTGCGCCGATTTCAGGCTGAAGGTGAGCTCTTCGTGGCCGACGGTTGTGGTTGCGTGCGGCACCAGGGTAAAGGAGACGTGATAGCGCAGGTTGGAGATCTCTGCCGCGCGCTGGCGGGCCAGGTCGCGCGGCACGCCCGGCGGTGCCGTGGCAAAAGCGAGGGTGGCGACGAGCAGCAGCGGAAAAAGGCGCAAGAACATGGGAACGCGGCAGTGTATACCAGCCAAGCCCAAAGGTGAGACGGGACTTGGAAAATCAGAGGAGGCATGAATTCGACCTGCAGCACTGCACGCGAGATGCTTCGGCTCTAAAAGACCTCAGCATGAGGCCTTGCTCTGCAAGGCGGTCGGAGAACCTGGCTAAGAGACCCGTGGCCAAAAAACATGCTAACCATCGCAGCGTGACCTGCCTCACAAACTCCTGGGCTGGCTTGTGGAATGCTCGAGGTGAACTCCGCGGGTGCAGGAGGTACTTGACCAATTAGCTGCGCCAACCGGGCGAGCGGCCATGTACGTGCAAGTAATGCGCGTCGGGAGTTGCCGTGCTAAACTCCGCCTGTCCACTTCCTCAATCTATCGTTTGCGGTACGGATCGGCCGGCGGGGAACGCCCGTCTGCCCGAAACGTTGAGCCTGAAACATCATCCGCGGGAAGTCTGCGGTGGAAAGCGGGCGGGCCGCCACGTACCAGGACGGACTTCGCCGGCGTACTGGCTTGTTCTCCTCGCCTGGTTTTGCGCGCTGACAGTAACTGGCTGGGCGCAGATTTCCCCGGGTCCGCTTTCGCGAGCACACCAGTCGCTGAGCGGCGCCACGCAATGCACCAGCTGCCACAAGCTAGCGGCGGGGGCGGCCAGTTTCAAATGCCTGGAGTGTCACAGCGATATTGCCGGCCGCGTCGCGGCCAAACGCGGCCTGCACGCGTCGTTCGGAGCCGTCAGCGCCAGCCAGAAAGAATGTGCCACCTGCCACTCCGAACACAATGGTGAGAATTTCGCCATCATCCGCTGGAACCCGGCGCCCGGAGCCTTTGATCACAGCAAGACCGGATACCTGCTGGAAGGCAAGCACGCGGGACTGGCGTGCGCGCGCTGCCACACGGCGGCGCACATCGCGCCGTCAGAACGCGCCAGCATTTCTATAAAAGACCTCAACCGCACCTACCTGGGGGTGTCGCGCGCCTGCGTAACCTGCCACCAGGACAAGCACCAGGGCCGTCTGGGACCGAACTGCCAGCAGTGCCATGGGTTCAATGATTGGAAGGTGCTTTCGGGTCCCTTGGGCCGCTTCGACCACAGCCGCACGCGCTATCCGCTCACCGGCCTGCACCAGCAGGTAACCTGCCAGAAGTGCCACCTGCCCGGAGCGGGCGGCCAACCGAAGTATGTGGGGCTTGCGTTCAGCACTTGCACCGACTGCCACAGCGACCCGCATCGCGGCACTTTCGCCGGCACCTGCCAGTCCTGCCACAACACCGGAGGCTGGAAGCGAGTATCCGCGGCAGCCGTGAGCGAGCGCTTTGACCACTCGCGGACCAAATTTCCTCTGCTGGGCAAGCATGCCGACGTGCGCTGCGACCAGTGCCATGCTGGCGGCGATTTCAAAAAAACGCTGGCCTTCCAGAAGTGTTCGGACTGCCACCAGGACGCGCACCAGGGGCAATTCCTCAAGCGCGCCGATAAGGGTGAGTGCTCCTCCTGCCACAACTTGGACGGCTTCAAGCCGGCGCTGTTTGGGTTGAAAGAACACGCCGCCACGGCCTACCCGCTACAGGGCAAGCATGCCAGCGTGAAGTGCGGGCAATGCCATATTCCCGCCGGCCGAGCCACGGTTTACAAAATCAAGTTTGCGCAATGCACGGACTGCCACCAGGACGAGCATCAGGGCCAGTTCGCCCGCACGCCCTATTTCAACCAGTGCCAGCAGTGCCACGACCTGAACGGCTACCGGCCGTCTACGTTCACGCTGGCTCGCCACCAGCAGACCCGTTTCCCCCTGGGCGGTGGGCATGTGGCCACGCCCTGCAACGAGTGCCACAGACCCAAAGCCGAGCTGCTTGCGACCGCTACGGCGGTTAAGCCCGCGGTGGTCTATCGCTTCGAAGACCGCTCCTGCACGGCTTGCCATCACGACCCGCACCAGGGGCAGTTTCGTGAGCGAATGCTGCGGGTGAGCGCAGGAACGAAGACTGGGTGCGAAGTTTGCCACTCAACGGAAACCTGGTCAGACCTGCGGAAGTTTGATCATGTTTCCACCAAATTCCCGCTGCTGGGAGCGCACCGGGCGGTGGCCTGCATGGACTGCCACAAGCCGCCGAATTTGGAGACTAAGCTGCGCAACGTGGACTTCCGCGCCGCGCCCATGAAATGCGAGGAGTGTCACCAGGATGTTCATGGCGGGCAGTTCGCCCGAGCCGGCCAGCCAACCGCGTGCGCCAGTTGCCACGATAGCGGACGCTGGAAGCCGTCTTTGTTCGACCATGAGACGCGCACGGCTTTCCAGTTGAAGGGCGCGCATCGCAACGTGCGTTGCGAAGGCTGCCACAAGAGCATCCGGCTGGTGGCCGGGAAACAGGTGCTGTTCTATAAACCAACGCCCACCGCCTGCGTGGACTGCCACGGGCCCACAGGAAAGCCTGCGGCGCGATCGGGAAGGAGTGCAGCGATTCAACCCGCCTGGGTGGATCTGCAACCCAGGATGGCAATGTAGTTGCTGGTTCAAGACAGGAGTCAGCAGTCAGGAGTCAGCACATGCCGCGGCGAACTGAGAACTGACAACTGAGAACTGCTTTTATGCGCGTGATCGTTATTGACGACGAGCCCAACACCTGCGCCTTCCTGCAGGCAGCCTTTACGGCGGAAGGCCACCAATGCCAGACCTTCGTGCGCCCAGAGGAGGCAGAACGGTACCTGGCCGATGCCGACGCTGACCTGGCCATGGTGGACGTTTACCTGGGCGCGGTGAACGGCATTGACCTGCTGAGCCGCCTGCGCGCGCTCAAGCCCGACCTGTACCCGGTGATAATGACCGCGCACGTGAGCGTGGAAACCGCGGCTCGCTCGGTGGCGGAAGGGGCTGTGGATTATGTAAGCAAGCCGCTGACCATCGAGCAGATTCGCGCCATTTGCCAGCGGGCGCGAGGCGCGCGGGCACGGAAACAGGAACCGGCGAAGGAACCGGTGGCGCCGGTTCACGATTCAGCCATCATCGGCAGCAGCCCCAAGATGCTGGCCATCTACAAAGCGATTGGGCGGGTGGCGGCCAGCAACGCGAACGTGCTCATCACCGGCGCCAGCGGCACGGGCAAGGAGTTGGTGGCGCGCGCCATCCATCAGCACTCCAAGCGAGCCTCGCAGCCCTTCACGCCGGTGAACTGCGGTTCTTTTACGGAAACCATCCTGGAAAGCGAGCTGTTCGGCCACGAAAGGGGCGCCTTTACCGGGGCGAACGCCACCCACAAAGGCCTGGTGGAGTCGAGCGACGGCGGCACATTATTTCTGGATGAGGTGACTGAAACCACACTCAGTTTCCAGGTGAAGTTGCTGCGCGTGATTCAGGAGCAGCAGGTGCGGCGGGTGGGCTCGAACAAATACATTCCGGTGGATGTGCGCATCGTGGCCGCCTCCAACCGCAACGTGCCGGAACTGATCCGCCAAGGGCAATTCCGCGAGGACCTCTACTACCGGCTGGCGGTGGTGCAGATCGCCATCCCGTCACTGGAGGAGCGGCGGGAAGACATTCCGCTGCTGGTGCGGCACTTCCTGCAGCAATTTAACCTGAAGAACGAACGCCAGGTCAGCATTGAGGCGGAGGCGGTGCGCCGCCTGCAGGAGATGAACTGGCCGGGAAACGTGCGCGAATTGGAAAACACGGTGAACCGGCTGGCCATTTTCGCGCCCACCTCGCAGATCACCCGCGCCGATGTGGAGACGGAAACCCGCCGCGCCCAGGAAAATCTGCACCCGGAAGCGCCGGTGGCGGCGCCCGACCGCCTGGTAGAGCTGGAGCGCGAGCACATCGTCCGCATTTTGAAACTGACGCACGGCAACAAGTCCGAGGCGGCGAGGCGGCTGGGAATCGAGCGCAAAACTCTCTACAAAAAAGCGCTGCGCTTGGGCATTGACCTGCAGTCGCTGGAAAAGAAATGAAAGCCAGGGAAGAAATGCGGCGGGGTTGGCGGCGAAACCTGGGTCTGTCGCTGGTCCTGTTCGTCCTCGCATTGGCGCTCTCCGCCATTCCTGGGATCCGCGACGCCCAGATCCGGCTCAGCGACAGCTACTTTCGACTGGCGCCTGTGCCTCAGCAGCACTCGCCGGTGGTCGTGGTCCTCATTGATGACGACAGCCTGCAGAAATTCGGCCGCTGGCCCTGGTCGCGTAGCCTGCTGGCGCGGCTAACGAACAATTTGTCGCAGGCTGGCGCGCAGGTCATCGGGCTGGACATTCTGCTTTCCGAGCCCCAGTCGCAGGAGGCTGATGCGGCACTGGCCGCAGCGTTGAAGGCCAGTGGTCGGGTGGTGCTTGCCGACAAGATCGGATCGTATCCGGACGGCCCCCGCTGGGCAGAACCGCTGCTGGCGTTTGCCCAGGCGGCTGGGGTTGGGCACGGCCAGGCGGTGTTGGATGCTGACGGGGTTTGTCGGCGCTTTCCCGCGCGCGAGTTGGCGCTGGACGGCTCGCGCTGGGCCTTTGCGGTAGCGGTCGCGCGGCGTGTGGCGCCTCAGCGAACGGCCGCATTTCTGGCGGCCAACGGCATACCCAGCGCGGATGAAGGCTCGGTGCTGATTGCTCGGCCCATCCTGGTGCCGATTGCCTTCCGCCGCGACGGTTTTGAAAGCATATCCGCCGCCACGGTTTTGGAGGACAGGGGACTGGCGGCGGTGCGCGGAAGGCCAGTGCTGGTTGGCTTTGGCACGGCGGAACTGGGGGACCGCATTTCCACGCCGCTGACCACGGTTTTGCCCTCCCCGGGTGTGCTGGTGCACGCCCAAATCCTGGACAGCATTCTTGCCGGCCGCATGCTCCGTCCGGTGCCGCTGGGTTTGACGCTGCTGGTTCTGCTGTTTACTTGCGGGCTGGTAGTGTGGTTTTTCCGGCGGCGGCGCGGGTGGATCTCCCTGGCTTGGCTACCGCTGCTGGCAGCGTGTGCTTACGGAGCGGGCTTGCTGGTATTCATGTGGGGCTCGCGCATCCTGCCTGCAGGCCAGTTGCTGCTGGCAGTGCTCTTGGGACCCGCGGCAGTCTATAGCCTGGATTTTGTGCTGGTGGAACGAAGCCTCACGCAGCAGCTTGGAGACCTGCGGGGCTGGCTGGCGGCGCGCGCCAAAACCGCGCCCTCGCGCGACACCGATGACCTCTCCTGGAAGCTGGAGTTGCTGCGCCGTCTGCAGGCGGAGTTGGGCTCGCTCTACGAGTTGCACCAAACCCTTCTTGAAACCACGCAAGACCTGGTCGCCATCTTCGATCAGCAGGGACAGCTGCTGCTGCACAATCGTGCGTTTGCTGCGGGTTTCAAAATGATGCGGCCAGAACTGAAGCTGGAGGAAGTGCGCGTGCGGCTGATCCCGAAGGATGATGCGCCGCTGGCGCCGAAAGGGTCTGGCTTGGAGGGCGAGGCCTACCTGGACGGAGAACTTTACCTGGTGCGCATTGTGCCCCTGCCCGCGACCACAATTTCGCCCGCCGGCGGGACGGTAGTGGAACTCGCCAGCCTGCGTACGCGCGTGGAGCGTGACCGGGCGCGTGCCGAAGTCCTGGGATTCATCACTCATGAGCTGCGCACGCCGCTCGTGTCCATTCAGGGCTTTGCCGATCTCATGATGCAGTATCCGGGTTCGCCCTCGTGCGCGCAGGCTCCGGAAACTATCTTCCGCGAGTCCAAGCGGTTGCTGGCGCTGATCAACAGCTATCTCGACGTGCTGCGCCTGGACGCGGGTGCGCGTCCCATGCGCTCGGAGCCAGTCAAGCTCGAAGATGCGATCCGGCAGGTATTCGACATCCTGCAACCCCTGGCTACCGCAGCGAGCGCGCGCCTGGTTTTCGCAGGCCGTGAATCGCTCGAAGTGATGGGAGACGCAACCCTGATCGAGGGTGCGGTGTTAAACCTGGTGAGCAACGCCATCAAGTATGGCAAGCCCGGCACCGACGTGACCGTGAGCTGCCACCGCCAGGGCGATGAAATGGTGTTGTCGGTCCAGAACCAGGGCGAGCCCGTGCCGGCACAGGAACTGCCACGGCTCTTCGAAACTTACTATCGCGGTTCAGGAGCGGTAGGCAGCACGCCCGGGTGGGGATTGGGTTTGGCCTTTGTGAAGCGCATTGCCGAAAAGCATGGAGGTTCGGTACGGGTGGAAAGCGAGGGGGGAAGCACAGTCTTTGAAATCCGCTTGGCCGCCCGCACGGAAGTTGCGGTGGCAAAGGGCACGGCATGAAACCCACAGGCATTCAAATCGTGTTGGCTCTCACCCTGATCTTCCCTCTGGCAGCGCAGCAGAAGCCGGAGCCGCAGCCACAGCCGCTTACCATGCCAACTGGTTCCGCGCTGGTGGCGGAAGTAAAAGGCAAAGTTTCTGTTACTCCTCCACAGGGAACCGCGGCCCCGGCGCAGCGTGGCATGCTTTTGCCAGCGGAGACCACCGTAGAAACCGCGAAAGGCAGCGTAATCCTG
>DATEGI010000073.1:0-3702 GCA_035280205.1 Terriglobales bacterium
GGCACCATGGTATCGCCATGCCCGCCCAGCACAAACGCGGTCACGTTCTCCACGCTCACCTTCAGTTCCATGGCGATGAAGGCGCGGAAGCGCGCCGAATCCAGCACCCCCGCCATGCCGATCACCCGGTTGCGGCTGAAACCGCACAGTTTGTAAGCCGCCTGCGCCATGGCGTCCAGCGGGTTGGAAACGATAATCAGAATGCAGTTAGGCGAGTACTGCACTACCTGCCCGACCACGTCCTTCATGATTTTGTGGTTGATATTCAACAGATCGTCGCGGCTCATGCCCGGCTTGCGCGGCACGCCCGCGGTGATGACCACGATATCGGAGTTGGCTGTGTCCTTGTAGTCCTGCGTGCCCAGAATGAATGAGTCTTTCTTTTCGATAGGCATGGCTTCCAGCAGGTCCAGGCCCTTGCCCTGAGGCACGCCTTCGATGATGTCAATCAGGACGACATCGGCCAGTTCCTTGGAGGCGACCCAGTGCGCCGCGGTGGCGCCCACGTTTCCCGAACCTACAATGCTTACTTTATTGCGCATGATTTTCCTTTCCAAGATTCACCACAGAGGACACAGAGAACACAGAGGAAATTAGAAATCAGGTAATTGTCTGCTGGCGTTGGCCTGCGGCAGAGAAGCGCAATTAACAGATTTAATCGGCAAAATCCTTATCGTTCGACCAAGTCTCTCTTCAACTCCCTCTGTGATCTTTGTGTCCTCTGTGGTTAAAATCAGTCCGCCGCGGTGGAGAGCCTGGCGTCCATGTTCTTGATGATGTAATCGCCAAACTCGCTGGTCTTGACCTTGGTCGCCCCTTCCATCAGGCGCTCAAAGTCGTACGTAACCTTCTTTTGCTGGATGGTTGCCTCCATCGCGTTCTCAATGAGCCGCGCCGCCTCGCTCCAACCCAGGAAATCGAACATCATCACGCCGGAGAGAATCACTGAGCCCGGGTTGATGACGTCCTTGTCGGCGTACTTGGGAGCGGTGCCGTGGGTGGCTTCGAAAATGGCATGCTCGTCGCCGATGTTCGCGCCCGGGGCGATGCCCAACCCTCCCACCTGCGCCGCGCAGGCATCGGAAATGTAGTCGCCGTTCAGGTTGGGCGTGGCCAGAACCGCGTACTCGTCCGGCCGCGTAACCACCTGCTGGAAGATTGAATCGGCGATGCGATCGTTGATCATCAGCTTTTTCTTCCAGGCGGCTTTGCCGTGGCTGGCGTAGATGGCGTCCAGCACCCGTTTCACTTCGGCATACACCTGCTTGCGGAAGTCCTCGGTGGCGAACTCCAGCCCCGGCTCAACCATGGCCGCGTTCTGCTCCACGGTGAGGTTTGGGTTCTTGTCCTTGTTGTCAACGATCCAGCTCTCGCGTTCGGTGATCACCTGCTCGCGGAACTCAGCCGTGGCGATCTCGTAGCCCCATTCGCGAAACGCGCCTTCGGTAAATTTCTGGATGTTGCCCTTGTGCACCAGGGTCACCGACTTGCGGTTGTTCTTGAGCGCATGCTGGATGGCCATGCGCACCAGGCGCTTGGTGCCGGTTACAGAAATGGGCTTGATGCCCACCCCGGAATCGGTGCGGATCTTCTTGGAGCTGTTCTTCAGCATCTCGTTGTTGAGGAAATCAATAAGCTTCTTCGCGTCCGCCGTCCCCTGTTGCCACTCGATTCCGGCATACACGTCTTCCGTGTTTTCCCGGAAGATGATTACGTTCATGCGCTCAGGGTGCTTCACCGGCGAGGGCACGCCCTGGTAGTACTTCACCGGGCGCACGCAGGCATAGAGATCGAGAATCTGTCGCAGCGCGACATTCAGCGAGCGGATACCGCCGCCCACCGGGGTGGTCAGCGGCCCCTTGATGGCGACGCGCAGTTCGCGGATGGCGGCCACGCTATCGTCGGGTAGCCACGTCTTAAATTTCGTGAACGCCTTTTCTCCCGCGAACACCTCGTACCATGCCACCCGGCGCTTGCCGTTGTAAGCCTTCTCCACCGCCGCATCGAACACCCGCCGCGAAGCCTTCCAGATGTCGCGTCCGGTGCCGTCGCCTTCGATGAAGGGAAGAATAGGGTTGTCGGGAATTTGAAATTTACCGTATTTGAAGGTTATGGGCGCGCCGTCTGTGGGCAGCGCGACTCCGTTATAGGAAGCCGCCATCTCGCAAACCCTCCAGGATTAGAGGAACCCCGCCATTATAAGGAAAGCCGGGAACCGGGGAGAAATGATAGTCGTCACAAGGGGGTGTGACGTGGGTTGGCTCGGGCAGGCCGAGGAGCTGCACCAACGTGATCTCTGGCCGAACCAGCGTTGATTGTTAGAATACCGCGATGTCTCCGAGGGACCGTACCATTTTCGGGTTGCTGGCGACTCTGCTGCTGGCCGGCCTGGCGGCGGCCCAGCAGACCGATCCGCACTCTACGGCGCTCCCGGAGGCGCCTTCCTCCGCTTCGGGCACACCCGTTTCCACTAAGCCTGTAATCCAATCCCACGCCTTCTGGGACCACAGGAATGCCTGGCTGTTCAGCGGGGTCGCGGTGTTCCGCGTCCTGGATTACACCTCCACCCGCAACATGCGCGACCGTGGGCGCCAGGAAATTCTGCTCACTAACTGGGTAGTGGACAATAAACGGCTTTTTATCGGTATTGAGGCTGCCGCGACCGGACTCTCCATTGGCCTTTCCTATGTCATGCACCGCACGGCGCACCACAAGGTGGAACGCCTGATCTCCATCGGCCACATCAGCGGCGCCGCCTTCGGCGATGCGCGCAATTACGCGCTGAAGTCTGGCCATCATTATCCGGCTAAGTAGCGCAGGAAAGCTTGGAGTTCTCAGCCCAGCTCTCACCGCCCCACGACTCAATCTGCTGGACACTAAAACTGCAAATCACCTGTGGTCGCCAGCTTCACCTCCCGGTGATGCAGGACTACAATAAAAACCCATGGCCGCGCTCACCCGCACTGAAGCCGAAAGTAACTCTCCCTATAGCCAGGAAGTACGCCGGCAGCTGATCAGCTTCTCGTTTTACAAGGTGATGCCGGAATGGCGCCGCCTGCCGCGCTCCGAACGCGACGACCATCGCCGCGAGGCAGCCGAAGTGCTCCGCCGCTGGTCCAATTACAGCGAGCTGCGCCTGATTACATACTCCACGGTTGGCCTGCGCTCGGATTCTGATTTTGTCCTGTGGCGGATTTGCTATTCGCTGGAATGCCTGCAAACGATGACCTCGGAGCTGCTGGCCACGCGCCTGGGAGGTTACCTTCAGACTTCTTACTCTTACCTTTCCATGACCAAGCGCTCGCAATACCAGATCGGGCCGGAGCACGAAAGTTATGATCTGCGCGGCGCCATCAAGCCGGGCGCGTTCAAATACCTGTTTTTGTTTCCTATGGAAAAAACCAAGGCCTGGTACGCGCTGCCCTTTGAGGAGCGGCAACGGATGGTGCAGGACTTCATCCGCATCATGGACGACTTTCCCCGCGTGCGCCTCAACGTGATGTACTCCTTCGGCCTCGATGACCAGGACTTTATTGTGGCCATCGGCAGCGACTATCCCGAGGATGTGCTGGACATGGTGCAACAGATGCGTGAGGCGGAGTCCACCGGCTACAACCAGCGCGACACGCCAGTCTTCACCTGCCAGCGCACTACAATCGAAGAAATGCTGGAGCGGCTAGGCTGATGGTGCGCGGAGTCACG
>DATEGI010000074.1:0-22957 GCA_035280205.1 Terriglobales bacterium
TGATCGCTCTGCTGGTTTACGGCGATCGTTACCTGGGCTCACTCCCTTTTCAGACCAACCAGCCCATTCTGCTCAAGGCGCGCCTGGACAAGCCTGAAAGTCTAGACAACATTTCCCTTCGCCTGCCCACGGGACTGGCCGAGTCGGCGCCGGCAGTGCACATCGCGGACAGCAACGAAGTGGATTGGCGCCTCGTCGCTTCATCCGAGGGCAATTACACCGTGAATGTTCTGGCTGAGGGCCAGGAATTAAGCAAACAGGTGGTGGTGTCGAACAATCTCACACACTTGTCGCAGTGCCGCCTGCGCAGCCACTTCTGGGAGCGGCTGCTCGATTGCGCCGAACCCGCGCTGCCCGCCAATGCGCCCGTGCGCCTGCTGGCGGTAAACTACCCGACGCGCGACATTGACCTTGGCCCCTGGGGGACTAACTGGCTAGTCATCTTTTTTGTGGTTTCTCTCGCCGCCGCTCTGCTCTTCAAACTCATTCTGGGTATCGAAATATGAACAGACGTTCCACTTCAACTGTCATCCCGAGCGAGTGCGATCGAGCGGAGGCGAGTGAGCGCGAGTCGAGGGACCTTGTGTCTTCGAACCGCATTTCTCTTCCCTGTGGTATGTGGCGCGGGCGCCCTCGCCCGCGGCCTTGTAGTGCCGGCGCCTCACCGGCTGTCGCGAGGGCGTCTCGCCCTCACCCGTTTCTCCTGCTGCTCTGGCTGCTTCCCCTTATCCTGCTCATTCCCCACCCCGCCCAGGCGTATGTCGGCCCCGGCGCAGGCTTCGCGGTGCTCTCCTCTTTCTGGACCCTCTTCGTCGCCTTTTTCTATTCGCTCTACGCCTTCGTCACTTGGCCGCTGCGCCAGTTGTTCCGCTTTCTGCGCCGCCGCAAGGCTTATGGCAAAGCCGGCGCCAAGCGCGTTGTCATTCTCGGTTTCGACGGCATGGATCCCCGGCTGGCCGAACGCTACATGGCGGAGGGCAAGTTGCCCCACTTGGCTCGTCTGCGCGATAGCGGCACCTTCCAGCGCCTGCAAACTACTTTTCCGCCCATTTCGCCGGTGGCCTGGTCCACTTTCCAGACCGGCTCCAATCCCGGCAAACACAACATCTACGATTTCCTCGCCCGCGATACCGGCAACTATCTGCCTTTCCTCTCCTCCGCCCAAATCCACGGCCCCAAGCGCCACCTGCGCCTGGGCAAATATTCCATCCCTCTGGGCAAGCCACAGATCAAGCAGTTGCGCCGCTCCCGGCCTTTCTGGCACTGGCTGAGCCAGGCCGGCGTTTTCTGCTCCATCCTGCGCGTGCCCGTCACCTTCCCCCCGGAGAAATTTTCTGGTGTGCTGCTCTCTGGCATGTGCGTTCCGGATTTGAAAGGCAGCCAAGGCACCTTCTGCTTCTGCACCACGCGCTCCGACTGGCAGAAATTTGAGGAAGGCGGCGTGCGCATTGCCATGGGCCGCCGCAACGGAGCATTCCACTCTTACATCCCCGGCCCTGACGATCCTCTCAGCCAGCAGCCGGGCAAGGAGCTGCGCGCCCAGTTCCGCCTGCGCGCCTTCCCCGAGCGCGGCGAAGCCCGCATCGAACTCGACACGGAGCGCCTCACCCTCAAGCTGGGGCAGTACTCGGAATGGATTTCCGTGCAGTTCAAGGCCGGCTTTGGGCTCACCGCCCACGGCATCTGCCGCTTCTACCTTAAACAACTGGCGCCCGAAGTGGAGCTGTACGTCACCCCGGTAAACATTGACCCCGGCCGCCCCGACCTGCCCATCTCCCACCCGCTCACTTACTCCATGTATCTCGCCCGCCTCTTCGGCCCTTATGCCACGCTGGGCCTGGCCGAGGACACCTGGGCGCTCAACGAGCAGGTACTCGATGACGACGCCTTCCTGGTGCAGGCCTACGGCAACCATGAAGATCGCGAGCGCATGCTCTTTGACGCCCTGGAGAAAACGCCGCGCGGCGTCTGCGTCTGCGTTTTCGATACCACTGACCGCGTGCAGCACATGTTCTGGCGCTATCTGGAAAATTCCCATCCCGCTCAGCAGCAGCATCCCCTGCAACCGCGCCATGCCAAGGTGATCGAGGAACTCTATGAGCGGGTAGACAATGTGGTCGGCCGCGTCATGGAGCAATTGGACGACGATTCCCTGCTGCTCGTTATCTCCGACCACGGCTTCCAGAACTTCGCCCGCGGCGTGAACCTGAACACTTGGCTGCTGCAGAACGGCTACCTGGCGCTCAAGGACGGCGCCACCGGGCGCGGCGAATGGTTTCACGACGTGGACTGGTCGCGCACCCGTGCCTATAACTTTGGCCTGAATGGATTGTTCTTGAACATTCGCGGCCGCGAACGGAAGGGCATTGTAGAGCCCAGCGAGGCCGCAGCCTTGAAGAAGGAATTGCGACAGAAACTCGATGGCCTCACCGATCCGTTGACCGGCAAGGTTGCCGTTAGCGGCATTTGGGAAAACGATTCTGTCTACGCCGGTCCTTACGTGGGCGCCTCGCCCGATCTCATCGTCGGCTACGGAGACGGCTACCGCGCCTCCTGGGATGCAGTTACGGGTAAAGTTTCAGACGGCATTTTTGAGGACAATACTAAAGCCTGGAGCGGCGATCACTGCGTGGACCCGCGGCTGGTGCCGGGCGTCTTGTTCTCAAATCGCAAGATCGCCGACTCCCAGCCCGCCATCGCCGACTTGGCCCCCACCATTCTTCGCCTGTTCGGTCTGCCTACCCCGCCCCACATGGACGGCAAATGCTGGACCTGGTCTGCTCCCGCCTCGGTGGCCGCCAGCGCCGACTAAAACTGCATGGGACAGGCACCCTCTCCTGTCCGGCTGGGCACGGCTGCCTCAATACTTCACGATCGCGGCGAAGGATTTGGCATCCAAACTGGCGCCGCCGACGAGAGCACCGTCAATTTCCTCCTGGGCCATGAGCACCTTGGCGTTATCAGGCTTGACGCTGCCGCCATAAAGGATGCGCAGATTGCGGGCGAGTTCGTCGCCCAGGGCCTTAGCCGCCTGCTGGCGGATCACATGATGCGCGTCGGCGGCTAGCTCAGGCGTGGCGGTGCGGCCGGTGCCGATCGCCCATACCGGTTCATAGGCGATGGTCAGCCGGGCAGCCTTCTCCCCGGAGATGCCGCGGAAGGCGCCAGTACACTGGCGACGAAGAACTTCCTCGGTGAGACCGGCCTCGCGCTCCTGGATAACCTCGCCGACGCATACAATGGGCGTCAGCCCCGCCTCCAGCGCGCGTTCCAGCTTTTTGTTCACCGTGTCGTCGGTCTCGCCGAAGTACTGGCGGCGCTCGGAGTGGCCGATGATAATGTGCGTGCAGCCACTGGCCAGCAGCATGGCAGCGGAAACCTCTCCCGTGAAAGCGCCTTCCTTCTCCCAGTACATGTTCTGGCCGCCGATGGCGAACTTGGAGCCCTTCGCGGCCTCCACCGCCGCGGGAATGCAAACGAAAGGCGGACAGACGGCAATTTCGTCGCGAGTGTGGCCGGCGACCAGCGGCAGAAAGGCGCGGAAGAAGTCGCGGGCCTGGTCGGGCGTTTTGTACATCTTCCAGTTGGCGGCAATAAGTTTTTTGCGTGGCATATGGTTGTATCACCGCCATTTCGGCGGCCCGATGGGTGGGCTAGCCTGCCCTGAGCGAGGTCGAAGGGCCTGCCAGGAAAACGGGCAGAGCCCGACGTTACAGTTATGGCGCGTCGGTCAATGCTTCGACCCCGGGGAGCTTTTTGCCCTCCATAAACTCCAGCGAGGCGCCGCCGCCGGTGGAGATGTGAGTAATACGGTCGGCAACGCCGGCGTCATGCATGGCAGAGACGGTATCGCCGCCGCCGACAATTGAGGTCACGCCCGCATTGTCAGCCACGGCCCGCGCCAGCCGTTTGGTTCCGTGGGAGAACGGATCTACTTCGAACACGCCCATGGGCCCGTTCCAAATGATGGTGCGGGCGCTGGCGGCTTCCGCACTGAAAAGCTCCACCGTCCTGGGGCCTATATCGAGCGCCATCTGATCGGTGGGAATTTCAGTGACGGTGCGGGTGAGGGCCGTGGGTTCAATTTTCTGCGCTACCACGTGATCAACCGGCAGCAGAAACTTCATGCCTTTGGCTTTGGCGTCCTGTAGAATCTGGCGCGCCAGGTCGAGCTTGTCCTCCTCCACCAGCGATTTTCCTACCTGCTGGCCCTGCCCCTTGAGGAAGGTGTAGGCCATCCCGCCGCCGATGAGCAGGGCATCCACCTTCGTCATCAGGTTGCGGATTACCCCGAGTTTGTCGCTCACCTTGGCCCCACCCAGGATGGCCACAAACGGGTGCTCAGGATGCTGCATAGCTCGGCCCAGGTACTCCAGTTCCTTTTCCATGAGCAGGCCGGCAGCGGACTTCTGCAGAAACTTGGTTATGCCTACGGTAGAGGCATGAGCCCGGTGCGCCGTGCCAAAGGCGTCGTTGACGTAGAAGTCAGCGAGATGGGCCAACTGGCGGGAAAACTTTTCGTCATTGGCTTCCTCTTCCGGATGGAAGCGCAGGTTTTCCAGCAGCAAGGTTTGCCCCTTTTCCAGTTTGCCGGCCATCTCCTCGGCTTGGATCCCGACACAATCGGTGGCGAAGCCGACGTTCTCGCCGCGCCCGAGTTGCGTATCCAGCAGCATGCGCAGACGCTCCGCCACGGGCCGCAGGCTCATGCGCGGGTTGACTTTGCCCTTGGGACGCCCGAGGTGCGACGCCAGGATCAGGCGCGCCCCATGGCGCAGTGCGTACTCGATGGTGGGCAGAGTCTCGCGAATGCGGGTATCGTCAAGCACGCCGCCTTCGGACAGCGGCACATTAAAGTCCACTCGCATGAAGATGCGGTGGTCATTCAGAGGCAGGTCGCGGATGGAAAGTTTGCCGATGCCTTCACGATGCAGAACAGCTTGCCGATGAGTGCTCACAGCGGACTCCTTGCGTTTAATTCAGCGCTGAAGCGCTGGCCATGTAGAAAAGTTCAGTCGTCCCTAGACTCTGTGCCTTCTCTTGTTTGCAACGAAAGCACAAGGTCCCTCGACTCGCGCTTCCTCGCTTAAGCTCGGTTTGCGCTCGCTCGGGATGACAGACGAAAAGGATTTCTGCTGCGGCACGGCTGAGGCCGCGCCACTGCAAACCTACAGGCCCTTGCTGCCGATGAAGTTGATGAGGTCACGAACGCGGCATGAGTAGCCCCATTCGTTGTCGTACCAGGCGATGACCTTCACCAGGTTGCCGTTGATCACGCGCGTCATAGGGGCATCCACGATGGAAGAGCGCGAATCGCCGCGGTAATCCACGGAAACCAGTTCAGCGTCTTCATAGCCGAGGTAACCCTTGAGCGGGGCGGAACCGGCAGCCTGCTTCATGGCCGCGTTGACCTCTTCCGCCGTGGTCTTCTTCTCCACATAGGCGACCAGGTCCACCACCGAGACGTTGGGCGTGGGCACGCGCATGGCAAAGCCATCGAGCTTGCCCTTCAGTTCGGGGATCACCAGGTGCAGCGCCTTGGCCGCTCCAGTAGACGTAGGAATCATGCTGATAGCGGCGGCGCGCGCCCGGCGCAGGTCCTTATGGGGGAAATCCAAAATGACCTGGTCGTTGGTGTAGGAGTGGATAGTGGTCATGCTGCCGGTAACAATCTTGAAGGAATCGTTCACCACCTTGGCCACCGGCGCCAGGCAGTTGGTGGTGCAGGAGGCGTTGGAGATGATGTGGTGCTTGGCCGGATCGTAAACCTGCTGGTTGACGCCTAGGACAATGGTGACATCCTCATTCTTGGCGGGAGCCGAAATGATGACCTTCTTCACCGGGCCACGCAGGTGCTTTTTAGCGTCCTCGGCATTGGTGAAGCGGCCGGTGGACTCCAGAACCACCTGGGCTCCGACCGACTCCCAGGGCAGTTTGGCCGGGTCCTTCTCGGCAAAAACGTGGATGCTGCGGCCGTCAATACGGATGCAGTCACCGCCGGCGCTGATGTCGTTGCTCAGATTGCCCAGGATTGAGTCGTACTTGAGCAGGTGAGCCAGGGTCTTCGGATCGGTCAGGTCATTCACCGCCACGAATTCGAGATTGCGGTCGGTGAGAGCAGTGCGCAGCACGTTGCGCCCAATGCGGCCGAATCCATTAATGCCGACTTTGATTGCCATAAAGCCTCCGATGAGTGCGAGATGAAGGGTACGTTGAGGGCCGCTTGCGTAACCAAAAATCGTAACATCGGCCTTGCTGGAGGGGCAAATTAGCGCGGCACAGATTCCTGTGATGGATGACACAGTGGGATTGTGCGTTGTGTCAAGGGACCGAAGCTTACATTGCTCACTGAGCGAGGGATGTGTTACAAGGCGGGAGATGGGCAAGTGGATTCGGGAGCGCATGCGTCGCCGCCGAAAAAAGACGGGCAGCAGCTCGGGCCAAGGGGAGAGTCTGCCACCGCTGCAGCCGAACTTTCTTACCAGCGAGTTGCCGCCGCGGGCGGCGGAACCAGAGGCGGAGGAGAAGGCCGCCGAGGAAGCGGTGCCACGAGTCCCGGCTGTAGCCGAGCCTCCGACGGAATCTGAGCCTGCGCCCCGCAAGGCGAAGGGACAAGAGGCGCCCGGCCGAAGGCGACGTCGCCGCGGGCGGCGGGGACGCGGCGGGCGTGGCCCAGCGGCGGCCAGCGCGGTTACGCCCTTGCAGCCAGCGTATACCGAGCCCGCGGAAGCGGCCAAGCTGCCCGAACCAACCTCCGCGGCCGAGTCCCAAAAGCGTGCCGCTGCACACCCGCAACGTGCGGCCGTTGCTGCCCAGCCGCGCCGCCCCAAAGGAGTCGTCATCCTGGCCATCGGCCTGCCCGGCTCCGGCAAGAGCACGTGGTTTAAGCGCCGGGACGCAGTGCCGCTTTCCAGCGACGTGATTCGCTCCATGCTGTTCGATGATGTCACTGAGCAGCGCTTTCAGGATCTGGTGTTCTCTACCCTGCGTTCGCTGCTGCGGGCGCGCCTGGTGGCACGTATGCCGGTGAATTACGTGGACGCCACCAATCTTTCGCCTCACGACCGGCGGGGCTGGATCAAAATGGCGCACGATTTCGGCTACGAGGTGCAGGCGGTGTATTTCGATGTCCCGACGGAAGTGTGCATGGAGCGAAACGCGCGCCGTAACCGGGTAGTGCCCGAAGACGTGATGCAGCGCATGGCGGGCAAGCTGCGCGCCCCCAAGTTCGAAGAAGGCTTCTCCAAGATTACTGTTGTGCGGGTAAAACGGGCGGAGGGGGAAGACGGAGAAACGCAGAGTGTGTGACATTCACTTCACAGCTCAACCCGCGTTTAATTGGGAACCCTGATACCCCGCTGAAGGCCGATATTTCCACACAGGGGCGCCGCACATGGCTGTGCCCCCCAGGCTGTTCGAACCCGTAGGTCCTCGGAATGACGCCTTGGTTCGCAACACCACGCGGTAGCCGGCGCCAACTTATTTTTGGGGCTGGCTGCCTGGCGGCTTTGCAGTTGGCGGCCTTCCTGGGCGGGTGCGGGGGCTCCAGCACCAGCCAACCCACTTCCCCGGTTGGGGCGAATCCGGCCGTTAGTCTCCGCCAGATTGTGGGTGGATTGACAGCCCCACTCGATTTGCAAGAACCAGACGACAACAGCGGGCGGCTGTTTGTCGTGGAGCAGGGCGGTATGATCCGCATTGTGCAAAACGGCGCCCTGCTGCCGGCTGCATTTCTCGACATCAGTAGCAAGGTCCACATGGAGGGGGAAAGCGGGTTGCTGGGCGTGGCATTTCACAGCAATTATGCGCAGGACCCGCGTTTTTTCGTGAACTATGTGCGCCAGGAAACGAACGGGCAACTGCAAACGGTGATCGCGGAATTTCGCGCGTCCTCCGCCAATCCCAACCAGGCCGATGCCGCCAGCGAGCGACAACTGCTTGTGGTTGACCAGCCTTTTTCCAATCACAAGGCGGGGCAGCTCGCTTTTGGCCCCGACGGCGACCTGTACTTCGGGTTGGGTGACGGGGGCAGCGGAGGCGATCCCTTCGGCAATGGGCAGAACCGGCAAACACTTTTGGGCAAGATGCTGCGCATTGATGTAGATGCGCCACCCAGCCCCGGCCAGGCGTATGCCATTCCGCCTGACAATCCGTTTGCCGGCGGTGGTGGCCGTCCGGAAATTTGGGCATACGGTCTGCGCAATCCCTGGCGTTTTTCTTTTGATCCGCCCAGCGGACGCATGTTCATTGGCGACGTGGGCCAGGATCACTACGAAGAAGTGGATCTTGGACAGAACGGCGCCGATTACGGGTGGAACATCATGGAAGGGATGCACTGCTTTAATCCTCCCACTGACTGCGATCAGGCCGGGCTCACATTGCCGATTGCCGAATACGATCACAGCATCGGAGATGCCATTATCGGCGGCTATGTGTACAGAGGGACGATTGCGGCGCTACAGGGGAAGTATGTGTTCGCTGATTTGACGGGCAAAGTATTCACGCTCACGGAGGACCCGCCGCGAACCTGGACGCGAGCCACGCTGCTTTCGCCCGGAACCCAGCTCAGCTCGCTGGGGCGGGACCAGGCAGGGAACTTGTATGTAATCGAGATCAGCGCCGGGACTGTGCTGCAACTTGTAGCCCAGTAGCGACTCGACGCTGCGCGCGAGGTGGTACGGCGCTAGACTGCATTAGCACCCCTCGTTCGTCCCGAGCCGCGGCGCTTTACTAATTTTCAGCCGCCGTGGACAATACTTGTTTGCCCGGTGAGCGGGCAAAAAGCAGGGAGACTTCATGGTCGCAACCGGCGAACTCATACGTTTGATGAATTACGTGGACGACATTTCCACTACCTTGCGGCGCATTGTCGCCACCATTCCCATGATGGATGACGACGAGCGCAAGCGCCTTTCCGATTACATGCGCAAGGTCGAGCCCAACTACGATTCCGTGCTGCAGCAACTGGAGAAGGGCGGGAAGTAGTGGAAGTTCGCACCGTGGCCGTGATCGGCGCGGGCGCCATGGGCCGGAGCATAGCGTACGCGGCTGCGCTGGGCGGCTATCACACCATCCTGGAGGACATACTTCCCGCTGCCCTGCGGCGCGCTGAAAGTGAAATCCGCAACAATCTGGCGGAGGCGGTGGAACTTGGCACCCTGGCCGCGCCCGCCGCAAGAGCCGCCCTGGAACGACTGGAGTTCGCCCGTTCGGTGGAAGAAGCCGCTCGCCAGGCCGACTTGGTCATCGAAGCCGTCCCCGACGAATTGGAATCGAAGCTCGAGATTTTTACCCTGCTCGACAAGATCTGCCGCCCCGCCACCATCCTGGCCACAAATACCTGCGCGCTGAGCGTCAGCGAAATCGCCTCCGTCACCTACCGCGCCCCACGGTGCGTGGGCATGCGATTTGTCAACCCGATGGAGAACACCCGGTTGGAGATTGTACGCGGGTTCCAAACCGATGAGGGCACTGTGGGCGCTGCCGTCGAGGTGGGCCGCCGCATGAGCAAGGAGACCGTGGTCATCAGGGAAAAGCCAGAATCCACCACAGAGACGCAGAGTCGCAGAGAAAAACAATTTTCAGATTGAAGGCTGATGATTCGGACCAGCAGCAGTTGCACTAAGTTGAGAGAACACACGGTTCATTGACTGCGCGGCCGATTGTAAGGCTAATTGGGCCGCACCGCTCAGGATGATGGTCATAATACTTGTCATTCCCTGCATCTATGTGTCTCTGTGGTGGATTTTGAATTCGTCTCACGAATCCTTCCGGAATTGAGAATGGCAGAAGGTGCGCGAGCTACCTTCGTAATCCTCCCCTTCTTCTCCCACCCCCTACAATCGCCCTAGCCACACTCAGCTTCTCAGCATGACCAAGGACCCATTGCGCGTTGCGATCCCCACAGCGGCCACTCCTCTGCCCGGAGAAATGCGGCGCATTGAGGGCCGGGAGTGGTGGCTCTGGCTGTTTGCCGTCGGTGTCACCCTGCTGCTGACCGCCACCATCATCTCCTTCACTTTTCCCTGGTTCCCCTTCCAGCCCTATACCAGTTACTGGTCCGACTTGCGCGACTGGGTTCGCGCCCTGGCGGCCCTGGTCCTTATGTTTGACCTCTACACCATTTACCAGCACCTGCAATTGCAGCGCATGCGACGGGAATTGACGGAACGGGAACAACTTTTTCGCCTGATCAGCGAGAACGCCGCCGACATGATCGCGCTGGTGGATAAGGCCGGCCATCGCCTCTATAACAGCCCCGCCTACACCAAGGTTTTGGGCTATTCCATGGAGGAACTACAGATCAGCTCCTCGCTGGAGCAGGTACACCCGGAGGACCGGCAGCGGGTGCTGGAAGCGGCGGAAAAGGCGCGGAGCACAGGCCGGGGGCAGCAACTGGAATACCGCATGCGCCACAAGGATGGCAGCTGGCGCATCCTGGAGTCCACCGCCAGCGCCATCCGAAATCCCCACGGGGACATCGAGCAACTGGTCATCGTCAACCGCGACGTCACCGAGCGCAAGCGCGCCGAAGAGATGCTGGCGCACAATGCCTTCCACGACGGCCTTACCAACTTGCCCAACCGGGCTTTATTCCTCAGCCGCCTGCAACACGCCCTGGACATGGCCAAGCGCCACGTCACTTATAAATTTGCCGTGCTGTTCATTGACCTGGACGAATTCAAGGTGGTGAACGACAGCCTGGGCCACACCGCCGGTGACGAGTTGCTCATCCAGATCGGGCAGCGCCTGGGCACATCGCTACGCCGCGAAGACACAGTAGCCCGCAACCAGGGCGGTAAGGACACAGAAACCATGGCCGAAAGCTTGGCGCGCATCGGCGGCGACGAGTTCACCATCGTGCTCGACGACATTGGCGATCCCAGTGATGCCGTGCGGGTGGCGGAGAGAATTCAGAGCCGGCTGGCGCTTCCGTTTCTGATTAACCGGCAAGAGATGGTGGTTTCCGCCAGCATCGGCATCGCGCTAAGCACTACTCTGCGCACCGCCGCCGAAGAGGTTCTGCGCGACGCCGAGATCGCCATGTACCGCGCCAAACGCGCCGGCAAAGCGCGCTGCGAGGTTTTTGACACCGCCATGTACGCCACTGCGGTGCAGCGACTGCGGCTGGAGACCGACTTGCGCAAAGCGCTGGAGCGGGGCGAGCTCATCAATCACTATCAGCCCATCGTGTGGCTCCAGAGTGGCGCCATCTGCGGCTTTGAAGCGCTGGTGCGCTGGCGCCGCCCCCTGGGCCTGACGCCGCCAGGCGAATTCCTTCCCGTGGCCTGTGAAACCGGCCTCATCAACTCCATTAACAAGGTGCTGCTGCGGCAGGCTTGCGAGCAGTTGCGTTCCTGGCAGGCGCAGTTCCCGGCACAACCTCCGTTGGTAATGAGCGTGAATATTTCGCCGCCGGAATTTTCCCGGCCGGAGCTGGCGGCGGCCATTCGCTCCACCCTCCAGCAGAGCGGGGTGCAGCCCGGCAGCCTGCAACTGGAGGTGATGGAGACCATCGCCATGGGGGACGCGGAGGCTGCCGATGTGCTTGCCAAATTCAAGGCGCTTGGGGTGCGCCTCAGCATTGACGATTTCGGAACCGGCTACTCCTCCCTCAGCCGGCTGCAGCGCCTGCCGGTGGACTCCCTGAAGATTGACCGCAGTTTCATCTCCGGGATGCATCGCGACAAGGAGGCCCGCGAGATTGTGCACATCATCATCGTGCTGGCTCATAACCTGGGGCTGAAGGTGGTGGCGGAAGGAGTGGAGACGGAGGAGCAAGCCAAAGAACTAACCGAACTCGGGTGCGAGCTGGCGCAGGGCTATTTCTTTGCTCGCCCCGCGGACCCGGAGACCATCACGGAACTGCTGCGGCGGAAACTGGTTGGGGACTTGGAGAAAGGGGCTGTGGGCGCAGCGGGAGCGGGAAATTGATGATGCAAAGGTTTGGGCTGCGAACGGGCGCTGGCCGCTGACTCAGCACTTCGGTAACTGGAGCGGGCACGGCGAGTCGCGGCAAAATCAACTTGCGATGAGTTCTGAGCCAACGACCGCACCGGTACCAACCGGCATCCCTGGAAAAGCCGCCGCGCAGGCCGTCTTGCAACTCGCCATCACCCTGATTCGCAAGCATCCGCTGGGCTTTGTGGGCATTACCGCCGCGGCTGTCTTCGTTATTGCGTTCCTGCCACATCTGGCGGGCAGAAGCGCCAGCCTCAAAGTGCAGATGCAGCACAGTTTCCGCTCCGCCCAGGTATCGGTTTGGGTGGATGGCGACCTGGCCTCCTCGGAGCACTTGACGGGATCACAGCGCCGCCGTTTTGGCCTGCTGCCCGCCGGGATTGGAGGCAACTTTTCGCGGCTGGTGCAGGTTTCCTCTGGGCGGCATACGGTGAAAGTGCGGGTGACCTCGGATGAAGGCTACGACAATACCGGTAGCATCAGCGGTGACTTTCCCGCGGACAGCGAGATTAGCTTACAGGTGAGGCCCCGAAGCAGCGGCGATCTGGACATGAACTGGCAGGGGATGAGCACGATGCCGGACGATTCCGGCCCGGCATGGTATGTGAAATACACCGGTTCCCTGCTGATGACGGCTGTGGGGTCGCTGGTCTCGGCGCTGATGGCCTACGTGGTGAGGGAACTGCCCAACTTGCTGCGCCGGACCAGCGCGCCCAAGGCATAGCTCGGTAGCTGGTAGTTAGTCGTTGTAGTTGGTTGTGAAGCCACCAACAAGCGGGCACCAACCACTAACTACTAGCTGCCAACTACCGGTTCTTCCGCTAACCTTGCCGCTCACTTTCCGTCCAACAGCAACAGGGCTACTATGTTCGACAACATGCTGGCGCCTTTAGCCGCCCCGCCGCAGCGCCGCTTCGGATGGCTTACTTCAGCCGCCGTTCACGCCGCGGTGCTGGCCTGCGTGCTCTACCGTCCGCCGGCAATTTTTGTTTCTCCCCGCTTCGCCGCCCATGGCAATGGAGGCAGCACGCAGGTAGTCTATCTCACGGCTGCGCCCGACCTGTCCGTGTCCCCCAAAACCAGCGAGCGCACTATGCGCCTGACTGCGCCTTCTGCGGCGCCGGTGGTGCGCATCACGCGGCTGAGCAAGAAGGAAAGCCGCGGGCGCAGCCTGCACCCGGCGCATGCCGCCAATGCCGGCGGATCCACTTACGGCTCGATGCTGGAAGGTGGTGTGGGAGCCGAGGTGCGGCCGGCCCTGCCCGACGTTTTTCCCGATCCTGACGTGGACCGTACCAGCTTACCGTCCAGCGTGCAGGGCGACGTGATTGTGGAGATCACCATTGATGAGCACGGCAACGTAGTGGAGGAGCGACTGCTCAGCGGCGTGGACCACTCCGTTGATGAAAAGGTGATTGCCGCGCTCAAGAACTGGCACTTCCGTCCCGCTACTAACGACGGCGTGCCCATCCCCTCCAAGCAGGACGTGCACTTCCACTTCCCCAGCTAAAAACCAAAAGCTCACCACAGAGGACACGAAGGAACACAGAGGAATTGACGATTGAAGACTGCCGATTGACGATTAGGAATCGATGATTGTTTTCCGGCGGGTTGTATCCTGGGCGTCCACCAGTTGAGCTGCCTTCCTAAGAAGGCGTCATGCTGAGGGCCTTCAGGCCTGAAGCATCTCGCGTGCTCTGACGAAATCGTCGATCGGGAACCTTCAATGTGAAATTCCTTACCCTCTGTGTCCTTCGTGTCCTCTGTGGTGAAAAGGCTTTAAGCAGTCTTGCGCAGGACCAGTGCGGAATTCTTGGACCCGAAGGCGATGCAGTTGCAGATGGCGTGCTCGATTGAGGCGCGCCGACCGGGATGGGGAACGTAGTCCAGATCGCACTGCGGGTCGGGAACTTCAACGTTGAGCGTGGGCGGAATCTGGCCAGTTTCCATGGCGATGAGCGTGGCCGTCACTCCGGCCGCACCGCACGCCCCCTGGGGATGCCCGATCTGCGACTTCAAGGCCGACATGGGGATTTCCCGCGCGCGTTCGCCCAGGGCCGCTTTCAACGCCTCGGTCTCGATGCGGTCGTTAAGTTGGGTGGAGGTACCGTGCAGGTTGACGTACTGCACGTCGGCGGCCGCGATGCCGGCTTCGCGCATGGCCAGGCCGATGGCGCGCGCCGACTCTTCGCCGCCCTCGCGCAGGCGCACGCGATGGAACGCTTCGCAGGTGGTGCCGTACCCGCTGACCTCGGCATAAATGTGGACCCCGCGGGCGCGGGCGTGCTCGTACTCCTCCAGCATCAGCATCCATGCGCCTTCGCCCAGCACAAAGCCATCGCGGTCGGCGGAGAAGGGACGGGAAGCGCGCTCCGGAGCTTGGTTCCAGGAATCGGTCAGAATCTTCATGAGGATGAACCCTTTTACAATGCCGAGCGAGATGGGCGCGTCGGCCCCGCCGGTGAGCACGGTGTGCACTGCACCCGATTGGATCTGGCGCAGCGAGTAGCCCAGCGCGTCGGTGGAAGAGGTGCAGCCGGTGGTCACCACGTGGCTGGGACCGCGAAAACCGAAGCGCATGCCCACGTCGCTGGAAAAGGTGCCCATCACGCCGGTGGGCACGCAAAACAGGCTCATATGGCGCAGTTCGCCGCGGTAGTAAAGACGATACTGTTCCTCGGTGAACTCCTGCGAGCCGCCGCCGGTGCCGAGAATGACGGCGATGCGGCGCTTATCTTCCAACGAAAGGATACCGGGATCAATGCCCGCATCGCGCACCGCCTCATGGGCTGCAGCCAGAGCCAGAGGCAGGATGCGGGAGACGTGCTTGCGCTCTTTTTTCTCTACCCAGGCAAGTTCATCGAAATCGGCGACTTCGCCCGCCACCTGCACCGAGATGTCGCTGGCGTCGAAGCGCGAAATACGGCGCACGCCGCTCTTCCCCGCCAGGATAGCTTCAGCGAAGGCGGATTTGCCCAGTCCGTTGGGGCTGACTACGCCCAGGCCGGTGATGACCGCTCTGCGACGCATAGCGTACTAGAGTAATGGAGGGGGTTGCCGTTGCACAAAAGTAGTCAGGAGTCAGTAGTCAGGGAACCCTCCCACGCTGAGTCCTGACTCCTGAGCCCTGACGTCTGCTTTTCTACCAGATACCCTTATCGCTTCCTGTAACCCTATAAGCCAAAGCGGCCACGGAAGCCAGCGGGGGCAGCAGGCTCAGGCGCAGAGCGGCGGGCAGGTTGCCGCTGACGGCGGTCTGCCGCATTTGCAGGCCATAAAGGCCGGCCCCTTCGGGCATGAGCGGGAAGCGCAGGAAGCGGCTGCGCACCGTAATCCTGTCGCCGCCAAATTTGGCGGCTGCCAGTACTTCGCGTGGCAGTTCCAGGCTGTCGCCGCGGTAGGACTTCACGTAATCGGAAACGATAACCAGGAAAGTGGCCACGCCCGGCCAGATGCCGCCCAGGTCGGCGCTGCGGCGCAATTCGGCGAAATTGACCGCCTCGCTTTCCACCAGCCCAGCGGTATCGAGCACGTCGCAAATGCGGAAGTAGAAGTGCCGATACATGCGCTGCAGAGTGGCGATGATGATGCGCTCCTCGGGGGCAGGCACGCGGAAGACGTAGCCGCCTACTTCCCTGGCCACCGCGCGCTCGAGAACACGGCGGGCCAGAGCAATGTGCTCGCCGGTCTGCCCCAGGCGCTGGGCGTGCACCTCGATGGCCTCGCGCAGGCCAGGCAGGGCAAAGTTCCACTTATTGGCCAGACGATCGCCCCAGCTGCGGGTCTCGACGCGGGCCTGGAACTTCTGGCGCATTACGCGCACGATGCTGCGCTCTGAAGCTGGGCTGAACAGATCCAGGTCGTTGCCCAGGTCGGGCCAATGGTCCAGCGACTTGATGACCACCGCCGGGCAGCGCGCCGCTTCCAGGTCGCGGCACACCGAATCCAGGTAGCGGAGCGCGTTATCAATGCGCGCCTGCTCGGCGGCCAGCGTGGTTTCCGTCCAGGCGATCAGACCGGTGTCGGCCGTACCGGCGGCCAGGGCATGCACCGCTCCCAAGGCGCGCACCAGCACATGGTGCGAATCGGCCAGGCGCACGAGCTCGTCGCGGCTCTCGGCGTCCAGGCCAGAGACATAGTTGAACGCTTCCTGCAGCGCCTTGGAACCCGGTTCTTGCTTGTTCAGGGTAAGCTGCGAAAGCGCCCGGAGATGAGCTTGTTCCCGAGCGTTTGCGAGTGTCACGTTCAGCTTGGATGTGGAATTGGGACTAGGAGTTGGGTAAGGAAGCGGACGGTCGGTATAATCGCGCGTCGGCTCTTGGCTTTTGGCCTTTGGCTCTTGGCTTTGGCGTTGCCGGTAGGGATTTTAGCTAAGAGCTAAAAGCTAAGAGCTAAGAGCCGCAAGCCAAGGAGACCAATTGGCCTACGAGTCATTACGCGACTGGATTTCCGCCCTGGATAACGCCGGCGAACTGAAGCACATTCGCGCCGAGGTGGACCCCATCCTGGAGATCACGGAGATTACGGACCGGGTCAGCAAGGCCGTGGCCCAGAACACCGACGCCACGAAGAACCGGGCTCTGCTGTTTGAAAACGTGAAAGGCTACCGCACGCCGCTGCTCATCAACCAGTTTGGCTCGGCACGGCGCATGTGCATGGCGCTGGGTGTGGACTCGCTGGATGAGGTGGCGGAACGAATTCGCGGCTTCATGGACGTGAAGAGCCCGCAGGGTTTTCTGGACAAAGTGAAGATGCTGCCCATGCTGGCGGAAATGGGCAAATTCTTTCCCAAAACCGTGTCCAGCGGGCCGTGCAAAGAAGTGATCAAGAAGGACGGCTTCTCACTGCTGGACATGCCGGTGCTGAAGTGCTGGCCCAAGGACGCGGGCCGATTCATCACCCTGCCCTGTGTGATCACGCGCGATCCGGCGACGGGCAAGCGAAACGTCGGCATGTACCGCATGCAGATCTATGACGAGCGCACCGCGGGCATGCACTGGCAACGGCAAAAAGTGGGAGCGGAGCACTACCGGGAGATGCTGCGCCGGGCGGCGGGAGGAGGTCAGGCGACGCCCGACGGCCGGTGGGCGGCGGTTGACATCATGGCACGCTCGACGGGCGGAACCAGGTTAGCCTCGGGCTCGCAGCCAACAGGCAAGATGGAAGTGGCGGTGGCCATTGGCACCGAGCCGGCGCTCACCTTTTCCGCTATTGTGCCGGCGCCGCCGGAGGTGGAGGAGTTCATCATCGCCGGGTTCCTGCGGCAGAAGCCGGTGGAGCTGGTGAAATGTGAGACGGTGGACCTGGAGGTGCCGGCCACCGCCGAGTACGTGCTCGAGGGCTACGTGAACCTCGATGAGCTGCGCACCGAAGGCCCCTTCGGCGACCACACCGGGTTCTATTCGCTGGAAGACGAGTATCCGGTCTTCCACGTGACCTGCATGACCCACCGTAAGGATCCGATCTACGCCACCACCATTGTGGGTAAGCCGCCTATGGAGGACGCGTGGATGGGCAAGGCGGTGGAGCGCATCTTCCTGCCCATGATGCGGCTCAACATCCCCGAGTTGGTGGACATCAACCTGCCGGTGGAGGGCATATTCCATAACCTGATGATCGTTTCCATCCGCAAATCTTATCCGGGGCAGGCGCGCAAGGTGATGAACGCTATCTGGTCGCTGGGGCAGGCGATGTTCACCAAGGTGATCGTGGTGGTGGATGAAGACGTGAATGTGCAGGACCTGCGCGAGGTGGCGCTGAAAGCGCTGAACCACATTGACCCGGAACGCGACCTGCAGTTCACGCTGGGTCCGGTGGATTCGCTCGACCATGCCTCGCGCCTGCCCGACTACGGCTCCAAGATGGGCATTGACGCCACCCGCAAATGGGCCAGTGAAGGCTTTGCCCGCCCCTGGCCGGACGAGATCGTGATGGATGCTACGACCAAGATGATCGTGGACAAGAAGTGGAAGGAGTTGGGGATAGAGTAGGCAGGATACACGTTCATGAGCGAAGTCACGAATAAGCTCCTGCACGTCTTGGCTGGCAGGCGCGTCACCCAGCTTAAGGTAGACTTCGGTTTCACTGTTTCATTGTGGTCTCCTGACCTGTACGTAGAAATTCGAATTGAGCAACCGTTTACCTTCACATCGCGTGATGGTCGCAGATATCATGTCAGGCCCGACGACATAGAAACAGTTTGCGCGGCTCTTCAAATTTTCAATCAGGTTGCATCCGGCGCAGCTGTAGACAACGGCGCTCTTCGGGTTGAGTTTGAAAGCAAGCTCTCTTTCTTTGTATCGCCGCATCAAAAATACGAAGCGTGGACAATAGCTGCTTCAAACGGGCTGAAAATCGTGTGTGCTCCCGGCGGAGAACTTGCCGTTTGGAGTCCCCCACACCGTTAGGTGTCTCTGTCCTCAGCCCACGAAATGCATAGGTCCTTCGCTTGCGCTCCCTCGCGGGGCTCGGTCGGGCGGCGCTCAGGATGACAGGAGGGGAGCCGGAGGCGACCCGCCAGGAACTGGCGGGCTACTTTCAACTGCCCCTCCGGGGCAGGCTGCTGCCGATCGTTGGGCCGTAGCCGGCTGGTTTTCGCCAACTCCCGACTACCAACTCCCCGACTACCGACTCCTGACTCCCGACTCCCGTTGCCCCAACCACCAACTACCAACCACTAACTACCAACCACCAGCTACCGTTTATACTAGTTGTTTATGGCGGTCATAAAGGACATAGCGGCAATCGCCAAGGGTATGAGCATCACGCTGAAGGAGATGTTCTCGCCCACCGTGGTTGAGAACTATCCCGACGGGCCGGGGCCATTGAAGGGCGCCAGGTTCCAGGAGCGCTTTCGCGGGGTGCACGTGTTGCAGCGCGACGAGAATGGCCTGGAGAAATGCGTGGCCTGCTTCCTGTGCGCAGCGGCGTGCCCTTCGAACTGCATTTATATCGAGGCGGCGGAGAACACCACGGAGCAGCGCATCAGCGGCGCCGAGCGCTATGCCCAGGTCTATAACATTGATTACAACCGCTGCATCTTCTGCGGCTACTGCGTGGAGGCTTGCCCCACCGATGCCATTACCCACGGCCACGGTTTCGAGATTGCCAGCCTGAATGCCACCAGCCTGGTGTACCGCAAGGAGCAGATGCTGGCGCCCCTGCCAGCACACCTTGGATCCAACGCGGTTTTCAATCAGGCAGAGGCGGAAAAGGGAACGCCGGCGGTAAGAAGCTAGTAGTCAGGAGTCAGTAGTCAGTAGTCAGGAGTCAGCGGCAAGGGCTCGGCGGTCCAGCCAAAATTTCCTCCCCTGAAAATGAAGACAAAAAGGAGGTTTTCTCTGTGTCTCCGTGCCTCTGTGGTGAATCGAAACAGGCGCGGGGTGACAAGGCCCGCGGGAAACCGATAATCTAAATACTTCGAGAGATGGCAGATTTTCTCCAACGCGTGCGCGAAGGGGTGGTGGTGTACGACGGCGCCATGGGCACCAACATCCAGGTGCGCCAGCCCAGCCCTGACGACTTCTGGGGCAAGGAAGGGTGCAATGAGCTGCTGGTGCTGAGCCGGCCGGACATCATCAGGGACATCCACGCCAGCTTCTTCCAGGTGGGCTGCGACGTGGTTGAAACCGATACTTTCGGGGCGACCCGCATCGTGCTGGCGGAATACCAGCTTGAGGACAAGGTCGAGGAGCTGAATACGGCAGCCGCCAGGCTGGCGCAGGAGGTGGCGCAGAGCTTCTCCACGCCCAGCAAGCCGCGCTTCGTTGCGGGCTCGATTGGGCCAACCACCAAGCTGCCGTCGCTCGGCCACATCAAGTTCGACGATATGGCCGCCTCCTACACCGAGCAGGCCAGCGCGCTGATCGCCGGGGGCGTGGACATCCTGCTGGTCGAGACCTGCCAGGACCTGCTGCAGGCCAAAGCCGCGCTGGTGGGCGTGTTCGAGGCGTTACGCCAGGCGGGGAAGCGCTTGCCGGTCACAGTTCAAGTAACGCTGGAAGCCACCGGCACCATGCTGCTGGGCACGGAGATTGGGGCGGCGCTGACCACGCTGGAGCCCTTCGACGTGGACGCCATCGGGCTGAACTGCGCCACCGGGCCGCGGGAGATGAACGACGCGGTGCGCTACCTGAGCGTCAACTCGCCCAAGCAGGTTTCGGTGCTGCCCAACGCGGGCCTGCCGCAGAACGTGGGCGGGCACGCGGTGTATCAGCTCAAGCCGCAAGAGCTGGCGGAATATCACAAGCACTTTGTGGCCGACTACGGCGTGCGCATCGTGGGCGGCTGCTGTGGCACTACGCCGGAGCATTTGAAAGCGGTAGTCGCGGCGGTGAGCGGCGTCGAGCCTGCCAAGCGCGAACTCAAGCCCACGGCGGCGGCGGCCAGCGCCTACACCATGGTGCCGCTGGACCTCGACCCCAAGCCTCTGATTGTGGCCGAGGAGATGAACACCACGACGCAGAAGGCCACCTTCCGCGAGCTGGTGCGCAACAAGAAATACGACGACATTCTGGCTGTGGCCAAGCGCCTGGTGAGCGAAGGCTCGCACATGCTCGATTTGTGCTGCGCCATCGTGGGCGAAGACGAGAAGGGCTACATGAGCTCGGTGCTGGAGAAGATTGCCACGCGTGTTCCGGCGCCGGTGCTGATTGATTCCACCGAAGCCGACGTGGTGGAAGAGGCGCTGAAGCGCATCCCCGGTAAGCCCATCATCAACTCCATCAACCTGGAGGATGGCGAGAAGCGCACTTCCAAAGTCCTGCCCATGGCCAAGCGCTACGGCGCGGCGGTGATCGCGCTGACCATTGACGAAGACGGCATGGCCCTGACGGCGGAAAAGAAGCTGGCCATCGCCAAGCGAATTTACGAACTGGCCACGAAAAAGTATGGCGTGCGCCCGGCCGACCTGATTTTTGACGCGCTCACCCTGCCCATTTCGACGGGGCAGGAAGAGTACCGCACCGCCGGCATTGAGACGCTGCAGGGCATCAAGCGCATCAAGCAGGAACTGCCCGAGGTGAAGACGCTGCTGGGCGTGAGCAACATTTCCTTTGGTCTGGAGACCTACGCGCGGCGGGTGCTGAACAGCGTGTTCATGCACGAGGCGGTGAACCATGGCCTCGACATGGCCATCGTTAACTATTCGAAGATCTATCCTTTGTACAAGATTCCTGAAGAAGAGCTTGAACTGGCGCGCAAGCTGATTTTCCGCGACCAGTCGGCAGGCGATCCGCTGGCCAACTACATGGCCTACTTCGCCAAGCGCGGCGGGCAGAAGGAAGAAAAGGCCACGGCTGAGGTGGAGACGCTCTCCATCGAGGACAAGCTGAAGTACGCCATCATCCGGGGCGAAAAGGCGATTGGCGAGGGTGCGGCGCGGCGATCGCTTGAACAATTACTGGAAGAAGCGCTGGCGCAGTACACGCCGCTGGACCTGATCAACAACGTGCTGCTGGACGGAATGCGCACGGTGGGCGAACTGTTTGGCGCGCGCAAGATGCAGCTGCCATCGGTGCTGGATTCGGCGTCGGTCATGAAGCAGGCGGTAGCCTATCTCGAGCCCAAGATGGAGAAGAAGGCCGGCACGCAGAAGGGCACGCTGGTGCTGGCCACGGTGAAGGGCGACGTCCACGACATCGGCAAGAACCTGGTGGACATCATCCTGAGCAACAACGGCTACCGGGTGGTGAACCTGGGCATCAAGCAGCCGGCGGACACCATCATCCAGGCGGCACAGGAGCACAAGGCGGATGCCATCGGGCTGAGCGGCCTGCTGGTGAAGTCCACGCTGGAGATGAAGTACGTCATCCAGGACCTGGAGCGGCAGAAGCTGGAGTTCCCGGTGATTTGCGGCGGGGCGGCGCTGACCCGCAAGTACGTGGAAGACGACCTGCGGCGCGAGTACTCCAACGCCGTCTTCTATGCTGACGACGCCTTCGGCGGGCTGCACATCATGGAGGACCTGATCGGCCAGAACGGCGAGCGCGAGAAACGGCTGGCCGAAGGGCGCACGGTGAAGGAGTTTGCCAAGGCCGCCGCGGCCGATGCTTCCGCCGCCGATCCGGCGCCCCAGGTGGTGGAACGCAGCCCGGTAGTGACTGATGCGCCTGACATTCCTGTGCCGCCGTTCTGGGGCGCGCAGGTGAAGCGTGATTACGATTTACGGGAAGTGTTCCGCTACATCAACGAGACGGCGTTGTTTAAGAATCAGTGGCAGCTCAAGACCGCGTCCCAGCAGGATTATGTGCGGCTAGTGGAGGAGAAGTTCAAGCCCATCCTGAGGGATCTGGAAGAAGAAGTGATCGCCAGCGGGCTGTTCGAGCCCAAGGCGGTGTACGGGTATTTTCCGGCGCAGGGAGAGGGGAATGATCTGATTGTGTATGCGCCGACAGACCCAGGAGTCAGGAGTCAGGGCTCAGGGGTCAGCACGCATGAGGTAGAAGCCCGCAAGGAGCTGCTACGCTTCACCTTCCCGCGGCAGAAGGAAGGCCGCCGGCTGTGCCTGGCTGACTTCTTCGCCCGGCGCGGCTCGGGGCAGATGGATGTGCTGGGAGTCGCCCTGGTCACGATCGGGCCGAAGGCTTCCGAGTACACCAAAAAGCTGTTCGAATCAGGCGAGTACACCAAGTATTTGTATCTGCACGGCCTGAGCGTGGAAACGGCGGAAGCGCTGGCCGAGTTTCACCACAGGCACATACGGCAGGAACTGGGCATCGCGGGCGAGGACTCGCCGGAAATTCGCGATCTGTTCCACCAGAAGTATCGCGGGTCGCGCTATTCCTTCGGCTATCCCGCGTGTCCCAACCTGGAAGACCAGACCAAGCTGTTCCGGCTGCTCAAACCGGAAGAGGCAATCGGCGTGCGCCTGACCACCGGCTTCCTGTTGGAGCCGGAACAGTCCACCTCGGCAATTGTGGCACACCATCCGGCCGCGAAGTATTTTGTCGCGTAAAAACAGCCACGGATTTACCACGAATCTTCACTGATTAATTCA
>DATEGI010000075.1:0-16321 GCA_035280205.1 Terriglobales bacterium
TGCCTTGGTAAGCGGGACGAGTCATCACAGCATTCACGATGAATGCGCTGATCGTGCGGCGCTCCCGCTTGGCCGCCTCGCGGATGGCCTCAGCTTCGTCCGAAGTGCAGCTAATGACTAGCATCGTTCGTTGGCTGGTCATAAACTTCCTCCCTGGGGCTAACGTGTTTTTTAGGAGTTATCACGAACGCCGGGCGCAGCCTGATGAGGGCAGGAGATTCTCGGCTTCTCTGTTGGCCATTCCTCGTGAGTGACGGAGCAACAGAAAGCGAGTGAGTATGAGGCTCAGCCCGCGCCTGAGACAGAGACTTTAAGCACGTGCAGCACTTGTTGGCTGTGACCACGGTCACAAGTGTGCACCGGTACCTCCGTTGCCAGTCGCCGCCCTGGAGGGCAAGACCATCAAAATCAATTCCATTTTTCTATGCTGCTCGGCATCAAACCAGACGTGCTACTAGCGATTGTCCGGACTGCCCGGCGGCACCGAAGCGGCACCACGGCTGCGTTCGCTCACCTGGGTGCTTTAGGGCTATTCCGATCCGTCATCCTAGGATGGTGAGGGGAGCAAGCGTCCGGTACGACTCAGCCACTCCCCTACACGATGAGTGCTAGAGGCGGCATGAGCCTCGCCAAAGTCGGAACAAAGACAGCAACGGTCGTCCTCGCTTCAAAACCCGTTACGAAAAACTCCGCACATTTAGCGTCTACCGCAACAATTGCTACAACTAGGCTCCAGCTACCGACCAATTCCATTCCTCACCGCGGCAACCCCAAGCCGAGGTGAGCGTCGGCCACTCTGTCATCCCGATCGGGTCAAATGGCGAGCTCGAGGTTTCAACTTTCCCTCGGCACATTGATCTTGTGCAATCTCGTATCGAATTCTGTCCTAATTACTTCGGTTACTTGGCATGGTAATTCTCGTGCGATTACATTGCCGGTGGCCGAGCACTGTGGCAGTCCCTCCTGCTTGGCCACAAGCGAGGGCCCAAGTTCATTCCTGAGCTCGCTTACATCTGTGCCGGATGCCCAGAGCAGTGATGCGATGGATACAGAGAGACTGCCAAAACAGGTAAGAGGTTAAGCCAATGGAACCGCCGAAGACGCCAGGAGAAGGAGTCAAGAACGCCGCCGGCAACCTTCCGCCGAACGAGAGTCCTGTTACTGGTACGAATGTCCTCGACAAACGCGATTTGCCAAGCGAACCGCCAACCACCATTGATCTAGTGCGCAGGAAAAATGGGGAGCTTGCTATTATAAAGATGCAGAACGGCCGGGGCCACTCCGGCGCCAGCGTCACCCATAACCATCGCATCTACCGCATTCCCGACCTGATGGGCACACCGTTTAGCTCGATTCCGCTGCCCCATCAGGAGCCACAAACGTATGGGTCGAGTGGAGAACTGTTCCAAGCGGTTAACTTACTTTTTAAAGAGCACGCGTCCTGTTCCGAGCCAGCTGCCCGATTATTAACTTACTGGGTGTTGGCAACCTGGTTCACAGATTGTTTTGCGCTTGCTCCCTGCCTGGTGATTACCGGGCCCCCTTGGGAAGCCGACTTGTTGCTGCTACTGCTCTCGTATGTGTGCCGTTTTCCCTTGTTGCTGGCGGCCATTGGGCCGGGGGCATTTGGTTCACTCCCTATGGAATTTACTCCCACCCTGCTGCTTCGCGAACCCGAGCTCAATAAGCGCATGGCCTCCCTGTTGCGGGCTTCCACTCGCCGCAGCTATTTAACGGTGGGATCAGGAGGCGTGCGAGATTTGTACTGTGCAAAAGCAGTTTACGTAGGTGAGCACGGCGAGCTTGAAATGCTAGGGCCTCACACGATTCATTTGGAAGTGACACCAAACTCTGAATCAGTTCACCGCAGTAGCCGATTGCCGTCATGGCAACAGGTGCTAGCCCTGCAGGATCGTCTTTTCAATTATAGAATGGCCTGCAGCGCTAGAGTCGTGAATTCAGATTTTGATGTGGCTTTCGCGCCCGATATTCGCGCCGTGGCTCAGGTCCTCGGCGCCTGCATCCTGGATGACCCCAAGCTTCGGGCCGAGCTTGTCCCGCTGCTCGCACCTCACCATGAACAACGGCTGCGGCGGAGAAGCGATCTTGAATCTATAGTGCTCAATGCGCTTCTCCTCCATTGCCATGAGGAAAAGGGCAGAATCTTTGTTCGCCAGATCACCCAGACGGTGAACCAGATCTACAAGGATAGAGGAGAGCGCCTCCAAGTTAGTGCCGAGGAGGTGGGGCACAAACTGAAGAGCCTAGGCTTGTTTACGCGACGTTTGGGCAGTGCCGGTCGTGGTCTCGAACTCGATCAACCGACTCAGGCTTTGGTCCACGAGTGTGCCGACGCCCAACAATTGCTCTCGCCAGATGAGACCGACGAGGGATGCCAGCATTGTCAGAGACTGCAAGTGATACCGGAAGAAGGGATTGTGCATGCGGATGGCCGCTCTTGATCGTGAGGTGCGCGGGGCGAGCTTAGAACTCATTGCCCGTGGCGGCTGTCTGCGGCTTCGGTCAAGATCCGGAAGCTACAAGTACTCGCAGGCGCAATTGCCCGGAAGGACAAGTGGCAGCTATGAGAATATGGGTGAGGGCTGGCAGATAAGAAGGGAAAAGTGAGCCATGGGGTCCTAGCCAGCTCAAAAGTGATTGCTGTGAAACCGTCATGCCGCAGTGCATTGAATAATAAGTAGGTTGTGTAGGTTGTGCAGGTTGTGAATGATTTTTCGGTCTCGGTTTAATCATAAAGACCTGCTGCCGTTGGCTTGCGTGTCAAACTGAGGTCCGATACCACGCAGGTCGTGCGGTCATCTCGGACCGTATATAGGGTCGCCCTGTCCTCCCTGCGTGGTGAAACAGGATTTGGTGAATACTTTCTAAAACTAGAACATGGGAGATCGCGCCGGATCCCGGCTGGTGTGTCAGCACGAGCAGGCTGCCGCCCCCCCACACAGCAGGATAAGAAACATTCTCCGGCTGGATATTGGTCGCTGCATCTTCAACCTCTTCCCGAGCTTAGTGAAAATTTGTGTTTACAACCTCGAGGCGCGCCGGGCTTGGAACCTTGAGGGACGGTGAACAAGCTAAGGCGCGGATTGGCGGGGTTTCCCAAAGCCATCAATTCCGCGGCGTTCTTTGCTTCCTCAGCGTGGTTAATTGGGCTTGGCGCCGGGAGTCTGGATGCGCAGACTGGGTGGTGAGGCCACGGGAAAGGTCTTCAGGTCAACCTGACGGAAATCATGCCCGCTGAAGGCGTAGCGGATCACGTCCTGGCGCGAGGGACAGCAATGCGCGTCCACTTGCAGGTAGTGGCTGGAATTGACGAACAGCCCGCCGGTAGCCGGATCAAAAGTAGCGCCCGCGCCCGCATGGCGGGCGATGAAGAAAATCTGCTGCACCACTGTCAGCCAGCCATTCTGGATGGTGAATAGCTGCACACCGCCGTAGCTGGCAGCGTCAGCCCCGGTCCAGGTCCACAGAAAACTCACCAGCGCATAACGCGGCTTGCCCGCCTGGAAATCGAAATAAGAGATGCTGTTGATGGCCACCCAATTCTTGGGCATGCCGCTGGTTTCGTAGATTCCGTCTTTCAGCTTGGCCGTCACCCGCACCTTGCCCTTGGCGTCGAAGATGTTCAACTCCAGGTTGCGGAAGTCCACCGCGCTGACGGAGTCGAAGCGGCGATGGTATTCAAAAGCGGGCGAGACTGAATAGTAGGCAAGCTCGGGCTCCGGGGAGACAGTCTTCTGCGCCGGCGCTGGGGGCCAAAAGAGCAGGACGAGCAGGGAAGTCACCGCGCTCAGCATGCCAGCATTTTATTACTCGCGCTGCAGCGGAACAGGTTTAACTTGCGACGGCCGCAGCCTGAGTCGGCCTAACATTGTGATTCAGGCGAAAGAAGTTGGTGGGGTCGTACTTGTTCTTCAGTGCCACCAACCGATCGTAGTTGGGCCCGTAAGCCGCGCGCGCGAATGTATCACCTTCATCGGAGACATAATTGACGTATGAGCCGGAAACGAGAAAAGGCTTCATTGCTTCCCAGCACTCACGCGTCCATGCGATATTCTTCTCCGACTCGGACGGGCTTGCCCAGTTAGACCAAACCATAAAATTGTAGGGATACTCTCGATGTGGGAACGCGGTATCTGTCACCGGTATGCGGCTGGCGGCTCCATGCCAGTGTTCCAGTGCAGGTGCAAAGCTGTGGGGTGACGGGCGGCTCAGCGCGTATTCCGCGAGCACCTCGATGGCATCATCGCTCAGAGTGCGAACGAAGTTGGATTTTACGTACGTGTAACGTCCCGGCGGGAAAAAGGGATCGAACAGGCTTTGCATTTCCACATAGCTGATCTCTTTTATGATGTCCGCGATCGGCGATCCAAACTTACGCAACGGCTTTAGGATTTTCTCGCCCTCAATAAGAGATCCGCTGTAACAGGCTGCAATGGCCACCGCAGGGCCGACCTCCGGCAAATTCAACACGGCCGCCTGGATGACCAGTTCGTCTGGGATATCCTCCGAAAACTCCCGAAAGAAATGGAGGACCTCGCTGGTTTTGTTCACGGGGTAGAAGATACCGCCGCCCAGCACCGGACCAACTTCGTGCAAGCGATATTGAAGCGAGGTGATGATACCCAGGTTCCCGCTGCTGCCGCGGACACCCCAGAAGAGATCCTCATTTTCAGAAGCATTCGCAGTGAGCAAACGCCCGTCCGCAGTCACTACGTCCACACTGGTGACGTTATCGAGAGCCAGACCATATTTAGCCATCAGGTGGCCGAATCCGGCTCCGAGTGTCAGACCCGATATGCCCGTGGCTGAAACTGTGCCCAGAGTGGTAGCCAATCCGAATGCCTGCGTTTCGCGATCAAACTCTCCCAGTTTCAGGCCGGCTTCTGCTCGCGCCGTGCGCTTGCCGGGATTAACCCGCATACCCTTCATCCCCGACAAGTCAATCATCAGGCCGCCCTCACAAACCGACTTGCCGGCCACACTGTGGCCGCCGCCGCGAACCGAAATCAACAAATCATGTTCACGGGCGAATCGAACACAGTCCCTTACGTCGGCCGCTCCGGCGCAACGCGCAATAATGGCGGGCCGACGGTCAATCATGGCATTGGGAACAGTGCGGGCGGCGTCGTAGCCGGGCTCACCCGGACAGAAGCTTTGACCACGTAGCAATTAGAACAGGGGGTTCTGCCATGGTCTCGGAATCCGCCGTTCAGAAGTTCAGGACTTCGAGGAGCGCGAAGGAAAGACCTAAACGAGCGAGGAGCCTACCCCAACATGGCCCATGAAGCAACGCCTTTTCGGGGCGCGGCAACCCTTACGCCGCCACAGTTACCCCCGACATTTCTTCGACAATGGCCTGGGCGGCTGCCGCGGGGTTCGCGGCGGCGGTAATTGGGCGGCCCACGACGATGTGAGTTGCCCCGTTGGCGATGGCTTCCGCGGGTGTGGCCACGCGGGCCTGGTCGCCCACGTCGCTGCCGGCGGGCCGCACTCCCGGCGTGACAATGGCGAATCCGACGCCAAGTTCGCGGCGTACCTCGCGCGCTTCCTTGGCGGAAGTCACGATTCCGCCGCAACCGCTGCTGCGGGCCAGTTGCGCCAGGCGCAGAACGTTATCCACCACACGCCCGCTGAAGCCCACTTCCTGCACATCGGCGTCGCGAAAGCTGGTGAGCACGGTGACGCCCAGTACTAGAGGCCTGCTCGCCGAAGCAGCCGCTGCTTCCGTGGCCGCCTTCAACATGCGAGAGCCGCCGCTGGCGTGAACCGTCAACATGCTGACCTTTAACTTGCACGCCTCGGCTACCGCCGCCGCCACGGTGTTGGGGATGTCATGAAACTTCAGGTCGAGGAAAACACGCCTGCCGGAGCCGATCAGATCGCGGACAATAGCGGGCCCCTCGGCAGTGAAGAGCTGCTTGCCAACTTTGTAAAGGAGCGCTGACTCCCCGACTGCCGCCACAATCTTCTGTGCGGCAGCAGCCGAGGAAACATCCAGGGCGACAATCAGGCGCTCGCGCGCATCATTCATGCCCAGGAGTTTAGCGTGTTTACCGCAGGCCCGCCATGGGTTCAGACCAGGCTAGCGTATCGGGATGGATAAGGTCCAACCGCACGCGGGTCAGGCCCCGCGCTTTGAAGTTGAGCATGCGGGCGGCGCCGTAGGAGACGTCAATGATGCGCCCGGGGACGACCGGTCCGCGATCGTTGATGCGCACCACCACCCAGTTGCCGTTGCGCAGGTTGGTGACCTTCACCCAGGTGCCCAGGGGCAGAGTCATGTGGGCAGCGGTGAATTCGTGCATGTCGTACGGTTCACCCGTCGCTGTAGGTTTGCCCTCGAACTGCTTGCCGTACCAGGAGGCCATACCTACCTGGTAGGGCTTGGGCCTAGGTGCCTTCCGCTTGGCGGTAGTTGCCTGTGGCCGGCGGATAGCAGGCTTGGCGTGGTTCCCTATGGTATTTCTGGACTCGGAGCTGTTCGGTCCTGGCGCCGCTCCCAGGCTGGTGACATAAAACAGGGTCACCAGAATGGGAATTATGCTTCGTCGCATTCAGTCACCTCGCATCTCGACTTCAGCCCTCCCCTACCATGGTTCCCCAGGATGAGGGTGATGGTAGAAGGGGGTAGGGGGTGTGTCAAACGGGCATTGGTAATCTGCGGGCAAGTTATTTAGGTTGAACACCTTACATTCACCTTAGAAATTGCCTTAGGGTTACCAAAAGCCGACTTGATTACGTCCCCTCGGGTCGGCGAAGTTGGCGCAGCGTGCTGAAAACGTGCGACTTAGTGGCGATGGAGGTTCGATGAGCCGCAACGCTTTCAGGTTGGCTGACGTAAGTTGCTGGAAATGCGGCAGCTATGTGGAAATTACTACGATGGGGTACTGCCTCGAACGCTGTCTGCGTGTTTTTCCCAAAATGGGACTGCCGGCAAGTTTTTCTGACGTCCATCGCGGCCTCGGGCAAAAAAATTGAGCAAGACGCAGCTTACAAACCGACATAGGGTTACAAATCTCGAGGGTAGGCTCCGGGGCGCTTTCTGACTTTGTACTCGCGCTCCTTTCCGCTAAATTGCAAGTATGCCGCATACGCCGCCAGTCGTGCTGACCATCGCCGGCTTCGACCCCTCCTCGGGCGCCGGTATTACAGCCGACATCAAGACTATAGCTGCCCATGGCTGCTATGGGGTGGCCTGCATCACCGCTTTGACCGTGCAATCCACCCAGGGGGTCAGCCGGGTGGAGGCGTTGCCTGCGCGCCTGATTAGCGAAACCTTGAAAGAATTGAGCCGCGACGTGGAAATCGCCTCAGTCAAAATCGGCATGCTGGGCTCCGCGGAAGTGGTGGCCGCGGTGGCCGATTTTCTGGAGTCCAGCAAGCAAGCCAACGTCGTGCTGGACCCCATATTGTGCTCCACCTCCGGCGCCCGCCTGCTGGAGCCCAAGGGCGAAAAGCTGTTGCGCGAGCGCCTTCTGCCTCTTTCCACCGTGATTACTCCAAATTTGGAGGAAGCGGCCGCCATTTCTGGACTACCCGTGACCAACCTGGATGAAATGAAAACGGCCGCGGTGCGCCTGCACCAATTGGGGGCGGCCAATGTGGTGATCACAGGCGGGCACCTGGAGAAGGCCACCGATCTGCTGAGCTTCACCCATCCCAACGGCGGCATTGAAAACCAGGTATTTAAAGCGGACCGGCAGCGCTCGCGCTCCACCCATGGCACTGGATGCGCCTTTGCCTCGGCGCTGGCCTGCCACCTGGCGCACGACCGGGCCTTGCCGGAGGCGGTGCTGCTGTCCAAAGCTTACGTGGCCGCCGCGATCACCCACGCTCAGCCCCTGGGCCGCGGAACGGGGCCGCTGGATCATCTCTACCGCATGCACCAGGCTCCGCGGCGGCAAGCGGCCGTAGCAGATCCCGAGCCGGTTAGCTAAAGGGCGGGTCTCTAGAGCAATCCGCCGCTTATCTGGTATTTTCAGAGTCGCAAGCCTTTGCTATGCGCGTATCCAGCCAGCAGAGAATAGTGGCAATTTGCCTGCTGGGCCTGCTTGTTCTAAGCGCCCCGCCCGTTCACTCCCAGAGTCCCTGGGGAAGACTGCGAGGTGTAGTGCGTGATGCCAGCGGAGCCCGAGTCGCCTCGGCGGATGTGATCATGCACCGGGTTGGTTCCGGCGAGGAGAGAAGGGCCAAGACCGATATCCGGGGTGAATTCCAGGTCAGCGAGCTGAATCCGGGGCAGTATGAAGTGCGCGTGAGCTCACCCGGCTTCGGCGATGCGCAGTCCGATGTGACGGTCGTCGTCAGCGCCACGCGGGAGATCATCGTGGTGCTGCAGCCGGTTGCACAGCGTCAGACGGTAACGGTGCGTGGGGCCGGATCGTCCATTACGTTGCAACCGCTCAACACTTCAAGCGCGATGCTGGAGGGAGTGGTCACCTCGCAAGACCTGGAGAACTTCCCCCTGGCGCACCGCAGCTTCGCCAACATCGCCTACCTGGCGCCGGGGACGGAGCCGGTGGAACCTTCCGACCCCACCAAAGCGCGCATCACCGCGGTTTCCTTTGGCGGCAGCTCGGGACTGAATGTGGAATTGTCGGTGGATGGGGTGGACAATTCCGACGACTACATTGGCGGCTTCCTGCAGAACTTCTCGCCGGATGCCATCCAGGAATTTGCCGTGGGCACGGCGCAGGAAGACGCGGACACTTCGCGCACCACCGGGGGTTCGGTGGTTATCACTACCAAACGGGGTACGAATCAGTGGCACGGGGAAGGCGCATTCTATGAGCGGAGTGCGGGGCTGAACGCGCGTTTTCCTCTGGACAATCCTTCGCCTGATCCGAAGCAGCCGTTTTCCAAGCAGAATTACATTGGGACATTCGGGGGCCCAATCCAGCACGAGAAGATTTGGTTTTTTTCCTCCCTGGAGTATGTGCGGGAGAACGCCAGCATCGCCTACAGCCCGGCCAGCCGGGGGCAATTCAACGGCCTCGCTACGCTGGCCGCTCAAGGGTTGATACCAGGCGTGAACTCGGTCGCCGTGCCCAGCAGCGTGCCGGTGCCCTTCCACGACCTGTTGCCCATGGTGCGCGTGGACTGGACACAATCGACACGCTCACAATGGTTCCTGCGCACAGCACTGGACCGCTACACGACAGAAAATGACCTGGTGCAGCAGGCGACGCTGCCTTCAACCGGGGCCACGTCGCACGCCCATTACCTGAACATTGCCCTTAACCAGCAGTACGTATTCAGTCCGGCGTGGCTGGGTTCCTTCACCTTTGGGGCCAGCACTCTGCAGCACACGGAGAGGCGCAACCAGGAGCTTGGCTTTGCCCTGGCTTTTCCCTTCAGCTCGACTTACCGCACCATCTCTGGATTTGAGACGTTTGGCGACAACCAGTTTGTTACCCCCATCACGGCGTTTCCGGTGGCGCGCAATCAGGACAAATATCAGTTCCGGTACGACCTGAGCCACGCCTCCGGCAGGCATGCGCCCAGGTGGGGAATCAACTTTATTCACGAACCGGTGCTCAGCGGCGCGCTCTCAGGCACGGCAGAGACGCTCATCAGCTATCCCAATAACCCCGCGTTTTACGCGCAGAATCCGTCGCAGTTTTATTTCAGCCCACAATGCGCCACGCCGGCCCCGGATGGCTCGGGAATTGATTGCCGGTTCACGCCGGCTTCGAACGGAAGCTTCGCGCAAAATGTGCAGCGGCTGGGGGCGTATGCCGAAGACTCGTGGCACGTGAGCCCGCATCTGACGGTGAACTACGGGCTGCGCTACGACACCACGTTCGGGCTGTTTACCGCTTCCGGGCGCAGCCAAATGGAGAATCCAGGATTGTTGACGCTGCGCGCCTTGAACATTTCGCTAGTGAACGGCGCGCCCCATGATTATCGGCGGGCCTTCGCGCCCCGGCTGGGCGTCGCTTATGCACTGGGGCAGGATCCTCACACGGTGATCCGAGCCGGCATTGGAATGTTTTACGACGACCTGGCGCAGAACGGCTGGGTGGGAGCGTTCCAGGCGGTAAACTCCGCTCCGTCGCCCTGTGTGCGGCCCGGAGATCCTGGCTGCATTCCTGGAGCCAATGCCGGGGGAGCGGCTTCGGTAATTGACCCCAACTACCACACTCCATACGCGCTGCATGCCACCGCCGGCGTGGAGCATGCCTTCAGCGAGGAGTGGACGCTGAGCGCCGATTATGTCCACCAGCAGGGCGTGCACGGCTACCGGCTTTACCAGTACCAGGCGGGGTACACGTTGTTCTCGCCGCTATTCCCGCAGGATGTGGCCAGCCAGAGGGCCAATGTTCCCGACGTGGCGCTGTTTCGCAGCGACAACCGCTCCAGCTACAACGCGCTGATGGTGCACCTGCAGGGCAACGTTTCCCGCCGCTTCAGCCTCACCGCCAACTACACGCTATCCAGCGCCAAAACCTGGGGCTGCGTCATAGGAGAGCTGTTCGACTATGTGAACGGAGTCTGCAATCCTTTGCACGCCTTCGCGCCCGGCGACTATGGGCCATCCGGAGAAGACGCGCGGCACCGCTTCGTGCTGGCGGGCACGTTCTATGCTCCGGGAGGATTTACGCTGACCACGCTGACGCAGGCGGAGAGCGCCCGTCCATTTACCATGACTACGCCGCAGGATGTAAATGGGCTGGGCGACAGCGGCAACAATCGCGCGGTCATCAACGGAGTGCAAACCGGCCTGGACCAATTCCGGGGAACGCCGTACGTGCAGGTTGATCTGCGGGTGGGCCGGCCGATTGTTCGCGAGCGCTGGTCGGTGACGCCCTTCGTCGAGCTCTTCAATCTTCTCAACCGCAACAACCCGGGTAACAACTACGTCACCGATCTTGCCGCCCTGCCCACACCGGTGAACAACCTGGCCAACGCCACCGCTTTCTGTTTGAATGCCAGCTGCACGCAGACACAGCCCCTCACCAGCCTGAACCAGTTGCGCGTGCAGGCGGGGGCGCTGGGGGACTTCTTTGGGCCGGGCACAACCGTGGGCATACCCTTCGCGGCGCAGATCGGGATTCGCGTAAGCTTTTAGGAGCGGCTGGGCGGGCCTCACCAGCCGCGGGGCTGAAAGCAGCCCCAGACCGGCAGAAACGCAGAGCCGGTCAGACCGAAAAAACCCTTCTGGATTCGCGCTCATCTCTTTTGTATTCTCAGGGCGAATGGCAAATGTAGCGCTAACCGACCTGCTGGGCGCGCCGGTCTACGATCCGACCGGGGCCAGCGGGCGTGTGCGCGAGGTGGCCTTGCGGCCGCAGGAAGACCCGCTGCGAGTGGCGGCCCTGGTGGTCAAGACAAAGGCCGGTCCCAAGCTGCTGCCCTTCAGCGACGTGGCCTCCATTGACGGCGGCATTCGCGCCGCCAAGCCCATAGCGGAGTGGCTTCCTGAGCCCGGCCATGAGGGGTTGCTGCTGCTGGCGCGCGACCTGCTGGACCAGCAGATTATTGACGTGCACGGGCGCAAGGTGGTGCGGGTGAACGACGTTGACCTGCATGAAGACCGGGTGAACCAGCACGTGGCGCTGCGAGTGGCGGGGGTGGACATCGGAGCGCGGGGGGCGGTACGGCGGCTGCTGAAAGGCCTGGTGCCGGGCATTGTCCTGCGGGCGCTGCTGCGCAACATTCCGCCGCGCGAGATTCCCTGGGAGTTTGTGGACCTGATCGAAACTGACCCAGCGCGCCGGGTGAAGCTGAAAATCTCGCACAAGCGCCTGGCGCGGCTGCACCCCGCCGACATTGCCGACATCGTGGAAGAACTGGCTCCGGATGAGCGCGAAGCGGTATTCGAGACCCTGGATGAAGACGTGGCAGCAGAGGCGCTGGAGGAGGTCGAGCCCAAGCTGCAGGCTTCTATTGTGGAGTCGCTAGACTCAGACCGGGCCGCCGACATCGTTGAGGAAATGGACCCCGATGCGGCAGCCGACCTGCTCAAGGACCTGCCCAAGGAGACCACGGAAGAAATCCTGCACGAGATGCAGCCGGCCGAGCGCCAGGAAGTGTCCGAGCTGTTGGAATTCAAGGACAACACGGCGGCCGGGCGCATGACCACGGAGTACCTGTCGCTGCCCGCCAACGCCGCAGTGAGCGATGCCATCGAGGCTCTGCGGAATTTTGAGGGGGGCATTGAAACCGTAAGCACCATTTACCTGCTCGATCCGGAGGGCCGGCTGGTAGGCGCGGTGACGCTGCCCAAGCTGGTGCTGGCGCAGCCCTCGGATCCCTTGCTGCCGCTGAGCATGGAGCCGCTGATTTCCTGCCATGCTGGGGCCAATGAAAAGGAAGTAGCCGAAGTCTTCGACAAGTACAACCTGGTCACCCTTCCCGTAGTGGATGACGAAGGCAAGCTCACGGGCGTGATTACGTCGGACGATGTGATCAGCCTGCTCCGGGCAAAGCTGTAGGGCAGTTGTCAGTTCTTAGAATCCAGTACCCAGTTTGAGTTATTCGACATCCTCCGTGTCCTTTGTGTCCTCTGTGGTTAAAGAAATTGTTCCTATAGCACGCAAGTGGCTGGCGGGAAAACGAGGCTGCATTTATTCTGGGGCGGCAGTGCGCGTGTTCCCAAACTTAACTTGCGACGGCAGCGATGAGATGGTGGAGGCGCTGGCGGATCCGGATTCTGCTGTTTTTGGCGGTATTCGGCCCCGGCTTCATAACGGCGAACGTAGACAACGACCCCAACGGCATCTGGACCTACTCGGCTGCCGGGGCGCAGTTCGGCCATTTGCTGCTGTGGACCATCATCCCCACCACGCTGGCGCTGATCGTAGTGCAGGAAATGTCGGCGCGCATGGGCGCGGTGACCGGCAAAGGGCTAAGCGACCTGATCCGCGAGGAGTTCGGCCTGCGGATCACCTTCCTGATGATGATGGGGCTGATAGTGGTCAACTTCGGCAACGTGGTGGGGGAATTTGCCGGAGTGGCCATGAGCCTGGAGCTGTTTGGCGTATCCAAGTTTATTTCCGTTCCCCTCACCGCGGTGTTTGTCTGGCTGCTGATAGTTAAGGGACAGTACAAGAGCGTAGAAAAAGTATTCATTGTCGCTTCATTCTTTTATGTCACTTACATCTTTGCCGGCATTATGGCCGGCCCTTCCTGGAAGCAGGCCAGCATCGCTACATTTGTGCCGCCGGGGATGAGTTATTTCCACCAGCGCGCCTACCTCTACATGTTTCTGGGGATTGTGGGAACGACGATCGCGCCGTGGATGCAGTTCTACCTGCAGTCATCCATCGTGGAAAAGGGAGTGACCCGGCGGCAGTTTGCGGCCTCGCGCATTGATGTGGTGGTGGGCTGCATTCTGACCGACGTGGTGGCGTGGTTCATCATTGTAGCCTGCGCCGCCACCCTGTACGTGCACGGGCACACCCAGGTGCGCGATGCGGCCGATGCGGCGCAGGCGCTGCATCCGCTGGTGGGCGAATACGCCTACATCCTGTTTGCCGCCGGGCTGCTGAACGCTTCGGTGTTTGCGGCTTCTATTTTGCCGCTGTCCACCGCTTACGTGGTGTGCGAAGGGTTGGGGTTCGAGTCAGGAGTAGGGAAGCGCTTCAGCGAGGCGCCGGTATTTTACTGGCTGTACACCATTCTGATTGTAGCCGGGGCGGGCGTGATTCTGACCCCCAACCTGCCGCTGGTGCAGGTTTCCATTTTGAGCCAGGTGATTAATGGCGCGGTGCTCCCGTTTGTCCTGGTGTTTATGATTCTGCTCATCAATAAGCGCGAGCTGATGGGCGAGTACATCAATTCACGCTGGTTCAACGTGGCCGCGTGGAGCACCACGGCAGTGGTAACGGCGCTGACGGGGGCGTATTTATGGACGCAATTTCACTAGCAATCCTGCCGGAGAAATTCGTGGGATTTGTCCATTGCGATCGCCGGGTTGTGCTCCCCTCGCTCTCGGGCTCGGGTCGCACAGCAACTTTATAGAACGGCGCTAACCCAGGGCTCACGCCCTGGGCTAAAAGCTGTATCGCCCTGCGGGCTGGGCCGTGGTCAGTTCGAGACTTCGCATTTAATGACGTAGTCAGTTCAAGGTTCCACATATAGCGATGCCAATCTGCCAGCCGACACCAGCAAGCAGACATACGGTGAGCGTGGCTAGAGGATTTTGCCGGCGGCGAGGTCGTTGACCAGCTCCAGGTCAGCTTCCAGGAAATCGTATTGCGGCAACTGGACGCGTTCCACCCAGCGCACGTCGCGGAAGATGCGGTTCTCAATTTCGCCGGCGAACTGGTGGACGACGAAGAAGCGCAGCTCCACCTGTCCACCGCCCTTGTAGCTGTGGCGGATGCGAGCGACCTCCTCGCCCACTTTGGCGTCAATGCCCAGTTCTTCGTCGAGTTCACGGCGCATGGCATCGCGGGGCTGCTCGCCCTCTTCAATTTTGCCGCCGGGGAACTCCCACTTCAGCGGCATGGACTGGTGGCGGGTGCGCTGGCAGATGAGCAGCTTGCCGTTTTGCAGAATCAGGGCTGCGGCGACGAGTTTCATCCCACGGCCTCAGAGGGAATGGCGGAGGGGTCGAGGCAGGTGGTGAAGGTGAAAGCGAAGGCGGCCAGGCCGGGCTGGGGGCAGAGCAGTTCGAGGGTGTGGGTGCCAAAGTTGCGGTTATCCACCAGTTGGTACATGCGGGGCTGCTCGATCAGGATGTAGCTCTCTTCGCCGCCTGCCGCAGGGCGGAAGTGCACGTCGGGAGTGGTCTGGGCACGGGTGAGCGCTTTTCCGTCCTGATGAACGACGACCTCATAAGAGGGAGCCCGAGGCGAGGCCAGAACCAGGTTTACGGCGGCCGCCGAATACTTCAGGATGATGCGGTTGTCGCCCTCAGCCGCCGATTCGAAGTATTCGGCGGTGGAGGCCCAGCGGCCCTGCGCATAAAACTGGCCTTCCTCCAGCTTGCCGCTGAAGGTATAGTCGGCGACTTCGTCCTCGCGAAAGCCGTTCGTGTTACCGATGCGCCCGCGGCGGTGACCGAGGTAAAGCTCCGGGCTGGGCTGGAAGCAAACCGCACCGGGGCGGTCGGTTTCGCGCACGGGCTCCATGATTGTAGGCAGCTCCACGCCGGGATTGACTTCCCGCAGCAGCTCCTGGATGGCGTGCTCGGTATCGCCATAGGCGCCTTCGCCGAAGTGGGCATAGCGCAGATAACCCTCGCCATCGAGCAGGTACTTGGTGGGCCAGTAGCGGTTGGCGAAGGCCTTCCACAACTCGTAATTGCTATCAATGACGACCGGGTAGGTGATGCCCAGGTCGCGCACCGCCCGCTCCACGTTGGACTCGTACTGCGCGAAAGTGAATTCGGGCGTGTGCACTCCGATAACGCTCAAGCCTTTGTCGTGATAGCGGTCATGCCAGGCTTGCACGTAAGGTAGGGTGCGCAGGCAATTGACGCAGGTGTAATCCCAGAAATCCATCAGCACCACGCGGCCGCGCAACTGGCGCAGGCTGAGAGGAGGAGAATTCAGCCAGACGCGCCCGATTTCGGGCGCCCGCACTTTTCCTTTCTCCACTTTCATCGGCGAGATTTTTCCAGGTGCTTGCCCAGAACGCGAGCGCAGTATTCGACCAGTTCCTGGTCTTCCGGCTTGAAGGCGGCAGGGAAGTGGCTGTCAATGTCGAGCTCGCCGACCACTCTGCCGTGGACGAAAACCGGGACCACGATTTCCGATTTTGTTTCAATGGAGCAGGCCAGGTAGCGGGGATCGGAGTTGACGTTGTGTACGACCTGAGTCTTGCCGGTGGAGGCGGCCGCCCCGCAGATGCCCTTATTCAGCGGGATGCGGGTGTGCGGAGTCATAGCGCCAACGTAAGGCCCGAGCACGAGTTCAGCCATCTGCCCCGGCTTGTTCTCCAGCATGTAAAAGCCGGCCCAGTTGTACTTGAGCATGCGCTCGTTGAGCTTCGTGACGATGCCCTGCATGAGCTCTTCCGAACTGAGCGCGGCGGAGGCGAGGTGATCAATCTCCTTCTTGACCTGCTGGGTTTTGGGAGTGGCGGTCAGCATGGTTTTCATTAAACCACACGACTATGCAGTGTGTCGGATGCGGCGCACGACGGCGGGTTGTGGAAAAAGTTGGGGATGGAGGATGGCGGCGATGGCATGCAGGCCCTGCAACAGAATGGGCGCCGGCGTGTTGAGCCAGGGATCGGGAATGCAGAAGACGTGGCGCTCTCGGGTGGCCTTCATGGAGCGCCAGCCGCGCTGCTCGATGATTTTCTCCAGGGGCACGCGATCGCCGGCGCCGCACCAGGCGGCGATGAC
>DATEGI010000076.1:0-4416 GCA_035280205.1 Terriglobales bacterium
CAGGTAAAACGTGTCACGGCGCTCACACTGGCCTCGGAAAAGATTCCCGGCCTCAGCTTCACCTGGTTCTCCCTCAGACGCGGGCCCAGCTCCTGGAGAATGATTTTGCGCACCTCCGCCGGGTTCACGTCCCTGATGCTGTTTTCCAGCTCTGAAAGGGCACGGCGCAACGGCGGCAGCAAATGGCGGTTGCGCGCCAGCACTTGCCCCAGTTTCTGCAACCCCGGCACCTTGGCGATGAGCAGCAACAGACGCTTTTCGGTAGGAGTATCTGCGGGCAGCCCCCACTGCTCCACCAGCTTGGGCGCGAGGCGGCCGGCCGACAATGTCCACACGGTGAACTGCATGGCATCCTGAACCAGCACCCGCCAGCTCGCATACTTCTCTGGAACCAATTCCTCTATGGGCAGGCGCTCCACAATCCACTTCCCTGCCGCGTGGCGCAACATCGGGCCCGCAGGACTGCGCAGCGCCGCCTCCACCGCCCCGATCCGCAGCGCTACGGTTGCGCCCGCAGCGTAAAAAGCGGCTTTCAATTGATCTGGCGATTCCGGCCACAACTGTTCGATAGGGGAAGCGTCCGGCATCCTGAAACTCCCTTGCCAGCCGCGGGGGTGCGGGCATTCAGCTTCGCCGGGAGCGAAGCCAGCTTACAAGCTCAGACTACACCCAGCTTGAGGTGAGTCCATAATTTCAATTTCTGGAGCGAAGGCGGGCTGTCCCGGCATTTCCCAATCCGTTCTTCCCTTGTTTCAGGCGGAAGTCTTCAGCATTTGCGTGTTGGCCTGCAGGCGGCGCATACCGCGCAGCCAGCGCTCGTAATCGGCCGCTTTGCGGCGGAAAAATTCGGCCACCTCGGGGTGCGGCAGAATCAGAAAACGCTCCTCCGCCAGGCCCTTTACCACCTCCTCCGCCACCTGTTCCGGCTCCAGCGCGGTTTCCAGCAGGAAGGCGCCGCCGCCGAATTCGGCCCGCTTCAGCATGCCGGTGCGGACACCCTGGGGGCAAAGCGCCGAAACCTTGATGCCCTGGTCGCCGTGGGTGATGGAAATCCATTCCGCCAGCGCCAGAGCGGCGTGCTTGGTCACCGCGTAGGGGGCCGATCCCAACTGCGTGAGCAGGCCCGCGGCGGAAACGGTTTGCAACAGATATCCTTCGTGACGCGCCAGCATGTGCGGCAGTACCGCGCGCGCCGCATACACGTGCGCCATCACATTCACTTCCCAGCTCCGCGACCACTCCCCATCCGCTGCTTCCACTCCTCCCTTCGCCCCCACGCCGGCGTTGGAACAGAACAGGTCAATGGCTCCGAACTCCTTTATTACCTGGTCCACCAGCCGGATCACCTCCGGCTCGCGCGCGACATTGGTGGCGATTGCCTTGCCGCCGATTTGCTTTGCCACCTGTTCGGCCGCCGCAGCCTGCACGTCCACCACAATCACCGCCCGCGCGCCTTCCGCAGCGAAGCGCCGGCACAGGGCTCGCCCAATACCATTCCCTCCACCCGTGACCACAACCACCTTGCCTTTTACCTGCATTGCTGCGCTCCTCGCTCGCTTGTTCTAATGGTTGGAGCAATTCCGCTGCGGAATGCGGTTCACCACAACCCGCCATTGTGCGCCAGGCAAACTTACCGGGGTCGGTTATTCCACGCTCATTACTACACCATTTCCTCTCCAATTGCAGTGACCTGCTGATTCGCAAACGGGATCATGCTGGGCGCTCTCTGGCCGCCGTGTCAATAGCCAAGCGACCCTTATCGCTGGCTTTGGCGACCTTCACCGAGAATGAAATGTTTCTGCCGATACCAATGCCGCAACGCATTGGCATGAGCGAAAGTGGACTGACAGCAGGGAACTCTAGCCGCAAAACGGCGCAAGAATGTGGCCCACGGCGTAAGCCGTGGGTCGAATATGGAATAAATCTGAGCCCCAGCGGGGCGGAAGAGAGGTTTATGACACAGTCTCTCAAGCCGTGTGTCCAATTCCCTCGCTTCCCTGTCTCACCAAGGTCACCCCGAGCCACGCCTTGCGCAGCGGTATAATTTTGCAGGCCCACCACCGTGCGAAAGTGGCGGAATTGGCAGACGCACCAGACTTAGGATCTGGCGGGGTAACCCATGGGGGTTCGAGTCCCCCCTTTCGCACCAGTCTGACTTGAGGTCCTTCGGCTGCACTCAGGATTTCGGCTGGCGACTCCCGCCAGGGCGGAAATTACTGGAAGAAATCCAGCATGGGATTAGCCCGCTGAGCCGCACCCGGATAAACATCAACCCCGAGTGCCTCGAGCATGGTGCGCAGCGTATTCTCGTGACGATAGTATTGTTCCGACTTATAGCTGCGCTTCACGCTGGGGCCTATGAGTGCCGTGTAGATGTGCTCCGGGCAATTGCCCACTGCGGCATCGCATTCATCGAAGGTGACAATCAGCAATCCGTCTCCGCCCGGCAGGAAATAAGGCTGCCGCAGCAACGGCCCGACATTGGATTGGAGCCAATGATCGGCTTGGAGCAGGCTGCCGTTATGCGCATCATGGTCGAGGTTGGGTATGATCAACGAATAGTTGGGCAGCTGGTTGCGCGCCATATCGCTGGCAAATTCCGTGAACGGAACCATTTTGCCTTGCTCGGCCGCGCTGTCAATCACGTCGGAATACCACCTGGCCGGATTGTGACGCACGGCGTATAAGCCGGAATCGCCCTTCATCCAACCCGCTTCCGGCAGAGATTCAGCGTAGAGCTTCCAGCTGATTCCGGCGCGGTTCAATTCACGAAAGATGTTGTCGCTGGTTATCGGCTTGGAACAGCCCCATCCTCCACAGCCGAACTGAAGTTCTGAGCTGCCGGAAGACAACCAGAAGTAATCGAGCGCTGAACCTACGGCGTCGGCGTCGTAGTTGGCGGCAAAGGCATACTCCCATCCCTGCTGCAACAGCCACGGCATGCCCCCGCCGTGGACCTCGGAATAGCTGTGGTTCTCCTCAACCACCAGAACCACGTGTTTGGACCGTGGCACAGTTGGACTCGCCGTGGCGGGCGCGCCCGAAACAGACGGGGAGGGTGCAGTCGGCACAGGAGGTGCAGCCGGCTGGCTCACTGCTTGTGAAGGCACGCTCCGGGGCATTGACCCGCACCCAGAAATGAGCAGCGCAGCTAAACACACCAGAGGTAGCAATGCGCTGATTGGCACAAACAGCAACTTCATCTTGCCTCCTCAAGGAGACTTGCGGCGCAAATCCAGACGTGAGGGCTGTTCAAAGAAGCTAGCAGGCAGGGCAATGGCGTAGCATCAGCGAATTACATGAGGGAGGTTCAGAGATGTGCCCTAGGAGCGATCGAGCACTCGCAGATATTCGTATCTAGGCCGGGTGTTCTCAGCAGAAAATGCCACAGGCAGGCATCCTCATCCTGGATCGCGGACTCAACAGGCTGTCACGAGCTATCGGACATTGCACGAACAAACTTCAACCGCTGCGGAACGAGTTCGAGAGCCGTCCGTACCTGAGATGTGTGGTGGACCAGGCCATCAACAGCAATTCGATCCGGCCTGCGACTTTGAGCCTGCTGCAAATGTCCGTAAAAGCGCGCTGTAATTGGTCTGCAGACAGTGCCATCCTGCAGGCAATCTCGCCGTCGGTGTACCCCAACGCAAACAACTGAATGAGGTGACGTTGTGACTTGCTAAGATGCGTTTGCATGACGCACGCTCCCTGCTAACGTCGAGTCGTGACGCCTGAAAGACTGCGCCAGCCGCAAGGTGGGTTGAGGACTGGAGCTTTAATGGAAAACTGGCGGTCGTGATTTTGCTGCCAACTCCGAACGCTGTCAAGGGTAAGTTGTGCGGTACTTCAGATGTTGCCTCGAAGAGAATGAAAACGTTCGCGATTCAGTACACCGATAAGTACCCCGCGCTAGTGCCGCAATAAGGCCTTTCGGCTTGGGTAACCTGAGGTAACCGGTTACTAGTAACGGTGTAAGCGGTTCGTCCCGACTGTAAAACTTACTTACCAGAACCTCTGCAAACAGCTGAATCTTCTAACCCCCACTCTGGCCGGCTGATTGCCCTTCGTTTACGAAGTACGGAGGCCATCATTTGGCTAGGGCCAGCAGACGATGGGTCGGGTTTAGGGTTGATGGCGACACATTGATGAAGCAGCCAGGCTGCAACCGCCGCATGGAGTCACGCACTCTCCTCATCCTCCCGGTATCCATCGCCATCGGCTACAGCAAGCACCTCGCGATAATCCGCGATGTTAGCCCAACTGGAATGTTTCTCTACTCGGATTTCCAGCCACCTCTTGGAGCTGAGATCGAGCTGAAGGTGACGCCACCTGCGCCCAGCTATCCCCACCATTTAACCTACCGAGCGACTGTCGTTCGCTTGACCCGTGGAGTCGCGGGCGCTGCCGTAGGAATTG
>DATEGI010000077.1:0-15188 GCA_035280205.1 Terriglobales bacterium
TCGAAGAACTCGGTCATGTCGGGCTGGTTGGCATCGCGCAGGGTGAGGCTGCGCAGGTGGAAGCGGGTTTCGATGAACTTCAGCATGGCGGTGGAATCCATCACCGAGTGGGACACAAAGCCCTTGCGGGCATAAGGGGAAACCACAAACATGGGCACGCGGTAGCCGGTGGAGGTGAAATCGCAGGTTCGCCCGCCGCCGCTGGTGGTGCAGATGTCCCCGGGTTGCAGGTCCTGGGGCGGTATGCCGTCGGGGTTGATAGCTGCTTGCGGCGGGACATGATCGTAAAAGCCGCCGCCTTCATCGGTGGTCCAAATAAAGGCTGAGTGCGCCCAGGAGGAACTTCCCAGGAGCGCATTGATGAAAGTGGAGACGTATGCCGCCCCGGCTTGGATGGAAGGGCCAGGGGCGTTAGGATTCTCCCCCGGGTGCTCGTCCAGTCCGCTAAAGTAGCCGCTTTCGATCAGCGCCACCTGGGGCAGTGTGCCGTTCTCGATGTCGGTGAAATACTGCGCCGCCGGCACTACATTTTGGGAATACTTCTTCCCGGCAGCGAACATGCTGATATAGCTGCCCTGCAGCAGCGAGCCGTTCACTTTGTCGGTAACGTAAATCTTCCACGACACGCCCGCCGTCTGCAATTCGTCAAAAATCGTCGGGTTGCTCAAGACCGTTCCCGTTCCCAGTGGATACACATGTCCCGCCGAAGTGGCCGACAGAATGTACATGCGGTTCGGCTGGGTGCGGGTCATCACCGGCGAGAAGAAGCGGTCGGAAGTGGCAAAGTACGTGGCCATGAAGTAGTAGTAGGGCAGATCCGTCTGGTCGTAATAGCCCATCACCCGACGCCCCTCGACATCGTGATAATGCAGCGCCTGGGCATCCTTGGCAGCGGTTTGCACAAAGCCGTCGAGGGGAGCATCGTTCGAGGTGGGGTTCTGCCGGTTGAAGTCCACATGACTCTCGTTCCAGGAAGGACTGGGATTTTCTACACAGGTCGTGAGCAAGTGGAAAGCGGCCACCGGGCCAGCCGCCGATGGATTGGAGGCATTGGCGGGCGTGCCATCAACGTCACCGGAAAAGCCGTTCGCGACGCGATAGGCATTGAGGTGCCCGAAGTAGTGGTCGAAGGAGCGGTTCTCCTGCACCATGATCACGATGTGATTGATAGCGGCGTCCAAGGCAGGATTGTCGGCTGGCGGCGGCTGGCTGATCCCTACTAGACCCTGGCACCCATTGAGCATGGCAACAGTAAGGAGCATTAGAGAGCAGACAAGGAGCTTTCGCAGGCCCAAGGCAGTCCGGTTCGTCATCATGTCCGTGAACCTGAGATGTTGGATTGCGAGCCGCTGTTGGCCCGCCCGCTGGCCCATTCCCCTCGAAGAATTGCCTCACCGCGAGCCGCTGAGAGCACCAAAGGAACCTTTTTCATTTAGGTTTCTTTGCACGCTCGGCGGTGGAATCAGATCCTGATCGTCAATCGCAGCCCCTTCTAAGGCTCGGTGATCTGCTTCTCGTTCCTCTAGGGGAATAATCTCAGAAGTACTACGGTCTTTCGTGTAATACGTTTTTCACCCTCTCAGCCCTACAATCCAGCAGCTACTTACAAGGGACCCTAAGCCCGGGCAAGCCTGCCGGAGCACAAGCCGTTTTCCCCGAAACGGTTTTTTTTGGAGGAAACCTGTGCGCCGAACGCTCACTTGTCTGCTGTTTTCTTTCTTTTGCCAGCTCTCATATTTTTCCTTCGCCACCACGGCAATCCGCCCAACCACTACGCTGGCTGCTGAAACGAGCAATAACACCAGTGCTGCCAACAGCTTTTCGAGCCAGTCCAATGGCAATCTCGGCGCCGGAAATGTCAGCAAGGTAGACATCCACTCCCTCCTCTATCCCGGCGCGAATACCGGTATTTATGCCCATCTGGTGCCCTGGTTCGGAGGGTCCAACCACATGAACGTCGGCTACTCCTCCACCGACCCCAGACAGGTGCACCGCCAAGTGGAAGACATGATCAGCCGGGGCATTGATGGCGTGATCATTGACTGGTACGGTCCGGGCTCGAATGAGGATACGGCCACAAAGCTGATCATGGCGGAGGCGGAAAAGCATGCCGGGTTCAGTTTTGCCGTCATGGTGGACAAAGGTGCGATTCCACGGGCAGGTTGCGGCAGTTGCAGCGCCCAGCAGGCGCTTGTCAACGAGCTGAATTACATTGCAAGCACCTACTACGGTTCGCCGTCTTATATGCGCTGGAACCGGCGGCCGATGGTCACCAATTTCGACCTCGACCTGCACTACTCCATTGACTGGAATGCGGTGCGCAGCGCCGCGGCCGGAAACCCGGCCTTCATCTTCCAGCATGCCGGCGGCTTCAGCCACACGCAGAGCAGCGGCAGTTATTCCTGGGTCATCTTGAGTAACGATTACGGCATGTCGTACCTGTCTAATTTCTACGACGCCGGCCTGGCCCACGCCTCCGAAGATGCTTATGGCGCTGCCTACAAAGGCTTCAACGACAGCCTTGCTTCCTGGGGCTCGGGAAGGGTGATGAGCCAGCAATGCGGGCAAACCTGGCTGCAGACCTTCAGCAAGATCAACAGCATGTACAACTCATCCCGTCAGCTGGATGCTCTGCAACTTGTCACCTGGAACGACTACGAAGAGGGAACGGAGATTGAAACCGGCATTGATAACTGTGTCAGCCTTTCGGCTTCACTCTCCGGCAGAACCTTGAAATGGTCGGTGAGCGGCAATGAGAACACGCTTGACCACTATGTTGTTTTCATTTCGACCGATGGCCAACATCTCATGGAACTGAGCCAGGTTGGCATAGGCAACCACTCCATCAATTTGGGTTCTTATTCGCTGGAGGCGGCCACCTACACGCTCTACGTGCAGGCTGTAGGCAAGCCGGTGTTCCGCAACCACATGTCGGGCGCGGCCAAATACACGGTGAGCACCTCCAGCGCCGCATCATCCGCCGGCATAGCGCTGGGCGCCTCGCCTTCTACCCTGACCTTATCGCCCGGGAAGAGCGCGAGCGTTCAAGTGACGGTGACCGCCACCGGCGGAAGCGTGGATGCCGTTGCTCTGGCCTGCTCCAAACTGCCTGTTGGTGCCAGCTGCGCCTTTGCCCCCGGTTCGGTGAGTCCGGGCACGGGCACCGCGGCCGCAACCTTGACCATCACTGCAGGACAGCTCACTGCCTCGGCGCGGCGCTCCGGGGCGATTTACGCCTTCTGGATGCCTCTGTTCGGCTTTCCCGCGATGTTTCTGCTTGAAGGCAGCGAACTGCGCAGGCGCGCCCTGGCCCTCCTGGCCGCAGCCTTGGTGCTGGTTGCCTGCTCCTGCGGGGGCGGAACTTCGCCCGCTTCTCCGAGCAGTGCCAGCCAGGCTGCGCCCCAAGGCAGCTATGCTGTGGTTATTAATGGCAATTCCTCCTCGGCGCAGAACTCGACTACGGTGCTGCTAAACATTAGGTAGCAGGTTGAGATTGCACAAAGAAAGCGGCTGGAAGCCCTCCAGCCGCTTTTCCTACGATGGGAATCAGAACGTGACGGGTGCCGAAAGGTGGTTGATTATGCTGGGCTTGCCCACCGCCTGAACGTAAACATTGGCTCCGCTGCCGGAGCCAATGTTGGCTGAAGAGAGGTCGGCGGAATGTGTTCCCACCGCCACGTCGGTAATGTGGTTGAAGTTCTGACCGTTGCTACTGCTCCAAACGGCATAGCGGTCAATAGTCGTTTCATCGCCGCTAACCTGCCATACCACCGAACTGCCTGCCGCCTTGGCGGACACGCTCACGCAGTTGTCAACGCCGGTTTCGATTTCGGTACCCTCTTCGTAGTCGTTCCAGGTGACCAACTGCACCCCGTTCAGACGCGGGTTGCCGCCGTAGTATTTGCCTATTTCATCGAGTGTGGCCAGCCAGGTCTGGCCGCAGTTCTCGTTCATTACCCGGTGCGCGCCCCAGCCCGACTGGCTGTCGTTGAATCCCTTATAGCTGCTCCCGACGACAGCATCTTTGCCGTGCTCCAGGCCGGCGGCGTAGAAGGAGTCGAGATAGGCCTGGCCCCAGTCATTGGCGTCGGCAATGTTGATGTTGACCCAGCTGAAGCCACCGTTGGTCTGCGGCGCCTGGAAGCCTACGGCGTTGCGGAAAATGAACGTGGGGCTACCCTTCACCTTGGCGCGCACTTTGTTCCAGTCAACCGAAAACTGCTCCAGGCCAAAAAAGAATATGGCGGGATGGCCGTTAATCCGGATGTAGGCGGAGGACTGTGCGTAGTGGCTGATGGCATAGTTCACGTCATTGATCACCTGGTCGGTCACGTCACAACCCGGATGCTGGGCGCATAACTGGGGCCCGCCTCCGCCATCTTCCATGATGGCGAACTGAAAACCCCCGCGGTCCTGCGCGTCCTGCATGACCGCGACCGCAGCAGAGTCTTCGTGGGTGTGGCTGGCGTCAGTGCCGTACCAGTCAATAATGGCGCCCTGGATGCCCCGGCTCTGCATGTCGTCGAGTTGCTTGTGGACCTGATTCGGGTCAGCTGAGTCGTAGCCCACGTTCATGTGGTTGGGTTGGCCAAACCACACCATCAAATGGGCCCATATCGGGGTGCTGGCGGGAATGTTGAGCGCGCTTCGGATGGAGACTTTGCTCACATTGCTTGCGCTCGCGTTGCCATTTTGCTGCGCCACAAATGAATCCGCGGCACTAGTGTTATTCGCCATGGCGCTTTGCGGGCTGCTGGGGCTGCCCTGCACGGCCGACGCCCCCTGTGGCGACATCGAACCGCCGCCGCAAGCTGCTAATCCCATCGCCAGTGCTGTCGCCAGCAGCACGCTGCCCTTGTGAAAATTCGACACGTCTCCCCCTCTCGGGCTGCTTGTGTTTTCGGGGGAAACGAAAGCCCTACGAACGTCAGGAATGGTCCGGCTTTGCCCGGCCGGATATGTACTTAGCTTGAATTAACTTGATGGTAAACATCCGCAGCAGCTCTGCCAGTCGGCCAAACCCACCATTTATCAGCGGCTTTTGCCCTAGGGAACTTAGGAGTGGGCCTTAGGAGGGGTGGTCGTGCGAAACCACGGCAGCAAAGGAGGCCCCACGGCCATAATTCAAAGAGACTTTTCCTACATCCAGGGGGCGATGCGCGCTGAAACCGCGCGGGCCAGAGCCGAACGGGTGGAAACCCAGGAGGGAATGCGGCGGAAGCGGCGGAGCGGCTCCAACGCCCGAGTGCGTTGGTGAACATCGAAGGCGCGCAGATACTGGCGCACAATCTGGGGCATGGTCATGCGCATGGCGGCGGAAAAATTTTGTTCCGCCATCTGTTGCTGGCGCTCCGGTGACTCCAACAGATCAATGATTTCCCCCGCCAGGCTTTGCATGTTGCCGGTTTCATAGAAGGAAATGGCCAGATCTTCGTTTTCAGCCATCTCACGAAAATCCGCAATATCGGCGCAAATGATGGGCAAGCCGAAAGCTGCGGCCAGATGTGCGACTCCGCTGGAGCCGGCGGCCGACGAGTAAGGCATAACTGCAACCGTGGCGGTCTGGAAAAGCTCGGGAATTTTATCTTCCGCTACATAACCAGTAAAAACTATTTGTGGGTTGTGCTGGTACTTCTGAGCTACGGATGCCACATAACCCGGTGTCTTGGGATGGTCCCCGCCGGCAATCACCAACTGCGCATTGGGCACCCGCGCTGCCACAAGAGAAAAGACTTCAAGAATCTGCTCGAGGCGTTTGTAGGTTCCCCACTTACCAAAGGCCAAAACCCGGTGCAGGGGAGTGCCCCGGCGACCAAAGTTCGGGTACTCCGGGCGGCTGGAAAGAATGCCGTGCATGCGCACATGAACGTTGGCGCCGCGGTACTTCTCGCGCAAGGTGCGACGGTACCCAGGCAGCAGTACGGAAATAGAGTTCGACATCAGCACCAGCCGCGTCGCCAGGTAGCCGGCACCCCGATAGAGGCGGGGGAAGCGCACTCCCGCATCTTTCATGGAAATGTAATCAATCACTTGGTGCAGGGTGACGTGCGTGTAATAGCCGTTCAGCCGGATGAGCGCCGGTATGCAAATGCCCGCGAAGGCGGCTGCAGGCCGGTCCCCGTAGCTGGAAAATCCCAGATTGAACCACACCACGTCAGGCTTGAGTTCGCGGATGTGGGCCAGCACTCGCCGGGCACTGGAAAGCGTGTTAAAACGCCAGCAGCGAATTACGCTGTAGTCCTCAAGTTCCGGCTGGCGTGTTTCCAGTTCGTCGGCCAGAATGGTGAGACTGAGCAGCGGGTTCTGCTGCAGCTCGCGCGCGATGTGGAACCCATATTCCGCCAGCCCCCGATGGCTGGGCGGGAAAGTTGTGACCAGGCAGATCTTCATCAGGAGCCCAACTTAAGAAGGGAATCTAGGGACAAGCGCCCCAGCAGAGAAAAATAGTCGAGCGCTACTTTCAAGCTGGCTTTACTCTTACCCGCGTAGCGCAGGCCGAAGAGAAAGGGAATTTCCGCCGCCGAGCGGATCCGTCCTCGCACCAGGATTTCCAGCAGAATCTTGAATCCTTGCGAGTGCAGGGGAATGCCGGCGATGCAGCTGCGCCGAACCACAAAAAATCCTGACAGTGGATCCTTGATGCGGATGTTCCGTTTTTGCAGAGGAATAGTCACCCAGGTGCCGAGCAGAGAAACCAGGCGGCGCGCGGGATTCCAGCCCTTTACCGCGTCGTCGGCGACATACCGGCTAGCCACGGCTATGTCGTAGCCTTGCTGAATGGCCTTAACCAGCTCAGGCAGCAGCTCAGGTGGGTGCTGCAAGTCGGCATCCATGACCCCCAGCAGCTCCGCATCGGTATTCTGCCAGCCGTAAATAACAGCGCCCGCCAAGCCGCGCTCTCCTCGGCGCACCAGCAACTTGACTCGCAGATCTTGCGCCGCAATTTCCTGCACCACTTGCGCGGTGCCGTCGCGGCTGTCGTCGTCCACTATGGTGATGTTGTAAGCAATGCCGAGAGGATCAAGGCTGGCCCGCACTCGCTGTAAGGCGGCGGCAATATTGCCAGCTTCATTCAGGGTGGGAATAACCAGGCCCAGTTTGTCCGACAGCTCCATAATGCAGTACCCGTGACTCGCTCGCTTTCCGATACTTAGGATGGAAGGAAGGGGAGAGGATGTTGGCTGGAGTTGCTGCGGAAAATTGTCGACCCTGCAATCCACCTTTGCCTGGAAACCAGAGTAGCTGGATTCCGATTTGTGTATTTGGAGGCTGCGCCCAATCAGTCGGAAAAATTTACGCCCGCCGTGCCGTGTCTCGCCTTCTGCCATCCTTGGGTACGTTCTGCGGCCACCTCGTGAAAGCGCTTAAGGACTTCTTCACCGGCTTGCTCTATTGGAAGCGGAGGGACTATCACCATACCGATGATTTTCGCCAATTCAAGATAGGTTTGGCGGCAACGGCGGGAGAATTCGAGAGGATACTCCGGCTTACGCGCGCAGGCCTCCTCGGGAATTGCATCAATTATGTAGCTCAGGTCGGGCCGGGGAGCCAGGGCGCCGGCAAAGCGCAAAAACCAGCTCGCCAGGCGCTTTTGCAGCGGTAGATTTGCCAGTTCGTCGTACAAGTAACGATCAAAAATAATCACGGCTGCGCCAGAGCGACGGGCTCGCGCCACCACACGCCGCAGGTGCAGAGCGTCCAGCAGGTAAAGCGTGCTCCGGAGCACGCTCAAATACCAGGCACGGACATTCTTATCGCGCCGCTGCACCGGTTTACCGGGCGCGCCGACGCCTTTTTCACTTCTGAAAACCTTGTGGGTCACACCTTCCCGAAATCGCGAGAAAACCACTACATCATCCCAAAAGGCTAGCTGCGTAACCGGGCATCCGCTGGCCGTCAAGACGCCGCTCAAATGCTCGATTTGCGTGCTCTTGCCGGCGCCATCAATGCCGGAAAAACTTACCAGCAGCGGTGCGGTGCTCTGCAGAGAGGTGGTTTTCATGAATTATTTTGCGCCCGGAGGGCGGCTGGGGCTGCTGCGAGAAAGCGCGTATACGGTGCCGATGGCAACGGCTCCTCCAGCGATGGCTCCCAGTTTGATCAGAAAAGAGCGCACCTGGTGCTGCTTGGCGGGGGCGATGGCCATCCCCGCCGGCTTGGAACCGGCTCCGCCCGCGGTGGGGCCCGCTTCCGCCGCGCCGGTTCCGGCCGGCGCTTGGGCCGGTTGCGCAGGCGGCTTCTGCCCCGGGTTCTGGTTCTGCGGAGTGTTGCCGTTCGATTGCGGCGATGCGCTGGGAGCGTCCGGCAGCGGTTGTTGATTCTGCGTCGTGGTTTGCGACGGAGGCGGTGCGGCCGGGTTTTGCGTCTGTGCTCCCATTATTTCTGGCACACCGCACAGGCATAGTGCCAACGTGAGACTCAGAATACGCGCGCTATGCTTGTGTTCCCATTTCATAATCTGCTCTCCAGCCTGTGTCAGGCGGCAAGGTTCGAGGGCGCTTCGTCTCCGGAGTCGGCGGCAGAAGCTGCTGCCGTTACGCTCCATTCCGCATATTTCCTCATGGCATTGGGCAGGAAACCGCTGAAACTGCGCACGGCATCGGATACCGTCTCGTAAATCTCGAATAAACGGTCAGCACGCGTAAGCTCCAGCACAATGGCCGCCTGCGCCGAGAGAGCCGCCAGTTTAAGATCTCCGTCGTGCTTCATCACATCGGACATGCATTCCAGCAGCATATCTACGCCGGCAGCATCCATGCGCCGCACGGCGGAGAAATCGAATACCAACTGGGGGCGGTCGGAGCGCAGCAAGGGTCGCACCTCGCGTTGGAATTCCCGGGCCTGCTGCAGGTTTATGCGATCCGGCATGCGCTTCACAATGACTGGTCTACTCGTTCCCATATCTCCTCACTACGGCAAAATCGCCACCAAATTGCGGCCCTTGATTGGATGCCGAAATTGGCTCAGATGAGGGCTCCAGGGTGGCAGGTTGTGGCCGCGGGGGTGGGATCTCGGCATCAGTTTGAGGCACTGTGGCGGATTCAGAGCGATGGCCTCCCTGCAGCAGGCCGCGTAATGCCTGAACAGGCAGGTAAGCGGCAAGGGAAGCTGCGCTCTTAAGCGTCCGCCAGGCGGCCGAAACACTCACCGTTCCCAGCAGCCGTGCGTCGGCAATTTCCACTTCCGCATCCCGGCGCAGGTGCACAAGTCTTCCAAATCCGGCTACCGCGTGCGACGCGTCCAAGCCTGGTCCGACATAGGTGTATGGTAAAACCGTCGTATCCTCCAGCACGGTGCCGCAGTCCACCTCCGCATGATGCTCCACAACGCTGCAGCGCGTAACAACCGAGGCGGCGCGCAACTTGGCGTGAGTTCCAACAAAAGACGGTGCCAGTATGCGTGCCGAGCGATGGATGCGGGCATGCTCACCAACCCAGACACCGGGCTTTATCTGCCTTCCCTGGGGCCGGATGTCGCAGCGCATCAGCAGGCCATCCTGTGCCAGGCGGCGGAGGTCGCGCGCGTTCTCCAGTCGGTTGACATACCCCGGCACGATGTAAGGTTCGGAAGGAAGTCTCGTCGACCGAAGCCCGTTTCGCATCAGGAACGAGGCGTCGGTACGCCTCGCCGCCTGCACTATTGCGGCATCAAGTGGGCTTCTCGTTTGATCGTATATGACGGTTGCATTCTGGCGCCGCTCTGAATGGAAGCGCAACAGAAGATCGAGGTCTACTTCCCCATAAGGGCCCAGGCGCAGCAGCAGGACATTCTCCACTCCCTCACTGGCGTACGCACAAAACGCCTCTTCGGCAGTACGCCACAGCTCGCTAACCGGTAGGCACGAAAGCTGGCGATAGTTGGCTTCCTCACAGGCGCCTTCGCCGCTCAATGCCGTTACCGCTTCCACACCGGCGCGGTGCAGCCGGTCGGCCACATGGTGCGCAACCGATTTGCCAAGGAGATCCAGCAGTGCAATTGGAATACCCGCGAACCCCTCTGCGGCAACTCCTGAACTGCCACCATTTCGGGCAGTTTCGCCTTCCTCTGGGCGGGCGCCTACAATAATGATTGCTGCTAAATCCATTGCGCCCACCTCACCTGCACCCCCACACCTCTGTCCCAGAGCCTCAATCTCAGACCCAAAATGAAAAGCTTTGCCACACAACCCACCTGTTACCCCGTTTATGACGAGTGGCACTCTGTAGGATTTCCATCAGCAGTTCGACTCGAATGCGGCCCCAAGCCACGCCTTAGCGGTAGTTGAGCCGGGTTCGAGCAAGCTAAGGTTAAAGATGCGCTGCTGCTTGTCCCTGTTGTCCCCGGCTCTCGATTGCCGGGTAGGGCCCCCATCGCTTTCCCTCTTGTGAGCCTTGTCACGATGAAACCGCCGGCGTTCGCGGCTGCAGCTTAAGCAGGCGGTCCACATCGCGATCGTTGCTTCGCGCCAGATCGCTCACCTTGTTTCTTGCGTAGCGCAGTAAGTTTCCTATACTGGTGTGATACCAACAGCACTCCGTCATCCGCGGCGACAAGCCGCAGAGAACGCGAAAATGTTCGGGTAGCTCGCCGGGAGAAACCAGCAGCGCCGCAGCCACGCGATGGTTGCCTTCAATGATCGTGAGGGGACTGCTCTCATCTTCCCCGATGAGCAGAATGGATGTCAGGCCGGCATTTTCCTGCCGCACCTCGCCGCTCACAGCCTTCAATTTACGGCGGAACTCCGCGTCAAGCTCAGGACCAGCGATGCGGATGCGTTCTACGATTTCATTCACGTAGAAGCGGCCGCGGGAGAGCTTGCGCCATTGTGCGCGAGGGAAGAAGCGAAGGCGTTCTATGTCGGCGGGTTGTAACTCCATCTCCCACCACTGGGCGTCGCCGGGTAATTCACGCCATAATGCGCCACGCCGCCGGAACAGAAGGGCACGGCGAAGGGTGTTCTCCGCCGCACTCCCAAGGTCAGGGTGTTCAACCAGGTGATGGAACTTCGTCCGATCTTCGTCAAATTCTCGATGATGGAACTCATTTCTCAGGAACTCGGCAATCACCTCATCTTCTGGCAGCAGCCGCAGCTTGTGCATAGTCACCAGCGCAGGCACCACCGCAAGCGGGCCACCAAGGCGTAAGCGTGCTCGCAGGAAGGGCAGGCAAACCGCTACCAGCAGCGCCGCGAGGGCCACCAGTTGCACAACCACTACCTCGCGGAGAGTGGAATGGAACCCCAGGATTCCCAGCACTACAGCCCCGGCAAAGGCAAGTTGCACCCAGGCGCTGTTGGCAATTTTCCGCGACATCTCATAGGTAATTATCACCACGCTCAGCGAATACACGCCGGTGGCGGCGGCATAAAGCACCAGCAGCGAGGAATAAAAGGTCAGGTTCTGATGCACAAATGCCGCTCCGAATACTGCCCGCCATACCAGGTTGGGAAACAGCCATATGGCCAGTGTGAAGCCCCCGGTAATCAGCAGCACTATGAGCAGGGGCGTGAACAGCACATCGCGTTCGGTTTCTTCTCCGGTGCGCAGGCCGGCGGAAATCGGAAACATGGCGCTGACCACCGACCAGGACGACATGTAAACCACTCTGCCGACCAGAGCCGCGGCAGCGTAAAGACCGGCGGCCTCCGCTGCGAAAAAGTGCTTCACCAGGATGATGTCCACATTGTTGATCACCACCTGGCCTACGAAGAACACAATGGCCTGTATGCCTTCCCCAAAAGATGCGGGCAATCCGGGCTCGGGTGTTGCTTCCAACTCGTGCCCGGGGTGGCCGAAAACGTAGGCTGCTAGCTCTGACGCAGTAACCGCCGCAATGGCGCCATTCACGCCCAAGCCGAAATGGATCAGCAGAAACGCGCCACCTAGCTTGACCACACCTTCGATGATGTAGTTCCCGGCCAGGCGACGGAAGGCATAAATGCCCTGCATGCCTCCACGCCGCACTCCCAGAGGAATGTAGAAAGCGATGCCAATAGCCAGAAGAATGACCAGCGTGGGCGAGTGCAGGTTGAGGTAAGCGGAAATCGGTTCGCTGGCCAGGATCAGCAGGGAAGCTATGGCGATGCCGAATACCCAGGCGCGCCTCCGCAGCCCCAGGTACACAGCCACCTTGGCCCCGCTGCTCTCATTCCGCGCCACGAATTTCGCGCAGACCAACTGGAAGGAAAGGGTGATGCAGGAAATCAGCATCAGCAGCGTGTAAACGGCTGCCGCTTCACCGAAGGCAACAGGGCCCAGCAACCGGGCGACGCCCACGTTGTAGACGAGGTTAAGCAGGCTTACCAGGGCCGAACCGATCAGCAGAGTCAGGCTGCCGCTCACAATACGGCCCTGAGTGCCTCGCGAGCGCCGCTGAATGGCGCTCTGCAGTTGCTCGGCTATGGAGGTAAGTCGGGGCATGGTTCCCACCAGCTCTCTTCGTCGCACCTAGAACAACGACAATTGCACCACTGGTACGATGGTGGCTCCGTGCGAAAAGTGGTAGAACTCCTGCTGCTGAAACCCGAAAGAGATCCGGAATGGATATGCTACCGGCACATCTCCGTTGCCGGAGTTGAGCATTTGCCGCACGGGCTTGACGTATGAGACGAGAAATCGGCTCTCTACGTTGTCGTAAAAATGCATCCCAGGCCCGCGTGAGTAGGCGAACTCACCCTGCGCCGACCAGTGGTTGTTCGGCCGGTATTCAAAGCGGAAGCCCGGGCGCATAGCCTGCGCCAGAGCAAACTGGCTGCCCTGGACTCTCCAGGCCCGCAAGTAATCGCCTAGGATGCCGAAGGTCAGCTTTTCGCCAAACTTATGCTGAATGCCAAACCGGGCGCCGGTCTCGTAGTACTCGACAATGCGCGGGCGGAACAGCAGGTCGTCGCCCGAATACTCGGTGAAAAGTGAGGTCCGGCCCCAGGGCCGGCCCACGGTGAACCCAACTGTGCCTCTCAATTCCCGCGAGTGCAGTGGAACCTCGGTGAATGGTCCCGCTTCATGCATGGCGCTGGCCAGCACCGAAATCCAATCGAAAAACGACGACGTTGACATGTACACAAATTGGCGGAACAGGTTCTGGTTCATCGCGAACGGAGCTTCGGTGTCGCGGCGCACTGTGAACTGAATTCCCGGGTTAAACACGATGGTGTTTGACCCCAGGCGCAGTACGGGATTAATTCCCGTGTTGAACGTAGTATCAAAAGTATTGCGATGCTGGATGAGCAATTCACTGGGAAACGACAGCGTGCCGTAGTCGTTGCGCTCTTCGGTGAAGCCGGTGATGGTCGGCAGCCCACCAATGTGCAGCTTGTAGCCGGCGTCCAACTTGGTCTCAACCGAGTGACGCGGAGCAGGCAGCAGCGCCGGATTATGCACTGCCAGCAACTTTGCATCCAGCTGGTAAATGTTTATGTCTTCAAAAATGGGCTGCAAGGAAGCATGCGGCAGCACGTTGACATTATCGGTAATCGGCCTGCCCTCCTGCCCAGCAACGTCAAGTTCAGAGCGCTCGGCATTTTCGTCGTCCAGCGCCAGGTTGTCCGCCTGGGCGAAAGCCATGAGAGCGTCCGGCAGGTTTTGTTGCTGCCGATAGACGTTGGCCTGCGCCATCATGTAGTCGAAGTTGTGTTCATAGTCCGACGAATTGCCCAGGCTGGCCAATTCCGCCTGCGCATTCTGGCTGTGGCCCTGGGCCAGGTCGGCATTGGCCATGCCAACGGCAATGACCGTGGCATCGGCGCCCGCCATCTTGGCGCGCTGCAGGTATTGCCGGGCCAAGTCGTAGTCATGGGTCTGCAGGAAAATGTTTGCCGCTTGGACCAGGTCATCGGAGGTGATGGGTTCGGCTTCCCCGATGCGGGCTTCGGCAAAGCCCAGGCTGACCTGCTGCCGGGCGTCGTCGAACTGGCCGTCGGTAGCAAACACCCGTGCGATCGCCATTCGCGCCTCCACGCGTTCGGCGTCCGGCGCGGTCAATGCCCGCGCGAAGCGCTGCATGGCGGCATCCCGGTCGCCCAGGGTGAGAAGCGCGTCCCCTGTGTCGAGCAACACACCCGTCTGGTCGCTGCCTGTCCGCTCCGCCGCCTCGATGTAGCGGAAGGTCTGCTGACGATCGTGCAGGCGCGCATAGTTATGCGCCATTTGTGCGTAGATAAACGGATCCTGCGGCGAGAGCCCCAGCGCCTGGTTCAGCGCATCAATGGCCTGTCGATAATGGCGCATGTGATAAAGCGTTTCCGCCAACGAAAGGTGGATTTGCAGATCATCCGGCGCATACTTCAGGGCCGCCTGGTACTCTTTCACCGAGTCGGGCAATAACAATTGCTGTCGGTAGGCGCCTGCGAGGGCCAGATGCGTGGCCTTGGAATCACCTATGTAGCGCTCCGCCAGCTTTGTCTCTTTTACCGCAAGTTCGGGATGATGAAGCTGCAGGTAGGCGTACGCCAATCCCAGATGAGCCTCGCCATAATCCGGTTTCAGGCGGATAGCCTTCTGAAAGTCGGCTATGGCCTGGTGCGCGTTCTGCACGTCATTCAATACGAAGCCGCGATTCACCAGCCCCGTGGCCATGTTCGGGTCTAGTTCCAGAGCATGGCTGAAGTCATCTACCGCCTCGGTTAGCATCTCCGAATGCGTGTGCACGTACCCGGCGATCAGCCACAAGTCTTTCTCCTTGGGCAGAATGGGCTGGTACGCCTCGGCCAAGCGTAATGCGTCGTCGTGGTGACCCATGTAGAGCAGGTCGTAGGCGAGATACACCGGAGCTTCACGGTCCCGCGGCAGCTTTTGGATAACCTGCCAGCCCAGCTTGGCCGATTCCGCATAACTACCCGTCCAGGTCAGGTAGCGCTCGTGTTCGCGCATGACCTCAGGATTGCTGTTCATGCTGCCCTTGGCGCGCTCCAGCCAGGTCTTCGCCAGCGGCAGCTGGTGCGATTCGAGTGACGCATTCGCTCCGCCCGCCACAATCAGCGGGTTGGTTGCATTCAGCGTGTAGGCTTTTTGATATTCCTGCAGGGCCCGCGGATACTGGCTGAGCGCCGTAAACAGATCCCCCAGGCCCAGATACGGCTCATAGGAATTGGGATAATACTTAACCGCGCGCAGCAGGTAACTTTGGGCTCCCTTGGGATCGCCCAGATCGCGCATCAGGTAGCCGAGCGAAATCAATGCGTAGCGGTTGCTCGGGTCCCCCTGCAGGGTGCG
>DATEGI010000078.1:0-2657 GCA_035280205.1 Terriglobales bacterium
GCCCCCACCTGTTCTGCTCAATCCACGGCTATAGGGCGGGAAAACTGCCGCTGGGAAGGAAAATCGGGCACGCCCGCCTCAGGGTATCGTCCACGTGCCGTTTCCGCGAACGATTGAAGTATCAGTGCACAGCGTGCCCGACAAGCACTAACTATCAGATACTCCCAGACTTGCGGGGAGCGCGGTGACGTGTGACACTCCGCCCTGTGATGTGGCCAAAAAGGGAATCCGGGCAAGCGGCTATCCGATTGCACAGATATTGCTGCGGAGCGGGGCTGTGCTGAGCTATCATTAGCAGCCGAAGGGACAGCGCCGCCTGCGAATGGCGATTCGACGAAGCACATCTTTTCCGCATTTCACGACAGTGCGGCAAGGCGGCGGTGCCGCTGCTCTCCTTTTTCGGAACAACATTACACAGTAGCCAGGAAGCAGCGGTGAACAGGACAGGGGAGGACCGCTCATGCGCAGGCTGGCAATCTGCATTTTGTTGGTTGGCGAATTACTCTTGGTTGGCGGCTTAGCCGCTCAGGCTCCGGCAACGGACTCAGACACGGTTTCCTGCAATCTTGCGGACGGCAAGCAAGTCACCGTTCGTTACAACAGCATCCCCTTCAAAAAAGGGGACCGGCTCAAGGAAAACAAGGTTTGGATGCCGGGCGGCTCGGCCATGGTGCTATTCTCGGGCGCCGATCTCAAGTTCAACGGCAAAGCAATCCCAACCGGCGCGTACACCATGTACCTGATTCCAGGCAAAAAGAACTGGACCCTGATCGTCAGCAAGAATGAAAAGCCGGAGAACGCTTACGAAGCGCAGCAGGACTTGGCGCGCGGACCCATGGACCTTGGCCAGCTCAGCCAGCCTAACGACAAGTTGACGTTATATTTCGGCCAGATGGGGCCTAAGCAGTGCAATCTGCGCGTCTACTACGGAGAGACAGGCGCGTTCACGGAATTCGAGGAGCAGTAGGCGTTCACCCTTATGCCTCGCCGAGCCCCGGAGCCAACGGTTGTGCCGCTCGGCCCCGTATGCGCCTGGCCCACAGTTGCGCCCGATCCATGTAGAGGTAAACCACCGGGGTGGTGAACAGCGTCAGCGCCTGGCTGACCATTAATCCGCCCACAATGGTGATGCCCAGCGGACGATGGAGTTCGGAGCCCGTTCCCCGATCCAGCGCTAGAGGAAGCGCCCCCAGCATGGCGGCCATGGTGGTCATCATGATAGGGCGGAAGCGCAGCATGCAAGCTTCATAAATCGCGTCCACCGGCGACTTGCCTTCGCCGCGTTCTGCCTCCAGCGCGAAGTCAATCATCATAATCGCGTTCTTCTTCACGATCCCGATCAGCAGGATGATGCCAATCAGTCCGATCACATCCAGCGCATTGTTAGTGAGCAGCAGCGCCAGCAGCGCGCCCACCCCGGCGGAGGGCAGCGTAGAGAGAATGGTAATGGGATGGATGAAGCTCTCATAAAGTACCCCGAGCACAATGTAAACCGTAACCAGCGCCAGCAGGATCAGGATAGGTTCGGTGGAAAGCGAAGTCATGAAAGCTGCCGCTGTCCCCTGAAAACTGGCATTAATGGCGGCTGGGAAGCCGATGCTGCGCTCTGCGCCCTGGATGGCATCAGTGGCCTGGCTGAGCGAGATTCCCGGGGCGAGGTTGAAAGACAGCGTCACCGAGGGGAATTGGCCCTGGTGGTTGACTGCCAGCGGGGTGTTCGAGGGTTCGAAGCGGGCGAAGGCCGAGAGCGGTACCTCCGTTCCCGAAGAGGAACGGACGTAGATTCTCTGCAACGCTTCCGGGTTCCGCTGGAATCGAGGTCCCACCTCCATGACCACGTGGTATTGGTTGAGTTGCTGGTACATGGTGGACACCTGGCGCTGGCCGAAGGCGTCATAGAGTGCGTTATCAATCTCCTGGGCGGCAACCCCAAGCCGCGCGGCGGTGTCGCGATCAATCACTACTCGGGCTTCCAGTCCGTGGTCCTGCTGATCGCTGTTGACGTCGCGCAATTGCGGCATGGTGCGCAGCTTGGCCAGCAGGCGCGGCGCCCAGTTGTTGAGTTGCTGCAGGTTCTGGTCCTGCAGGGTGTACTGGAATTGCGCGGCGCTGGCCCGCCCTCCGATGGTCAGATCCTGGGCCGATTGCAGGTACAAAGTGGCGCCCGGGATGACCGCCAATTTGCGGCGCAAGCGGCCGATCACCTGGTCGGCGCCTACCTGGCGCTCAGCCAGGGGTTTCAGAGTTATGAACCCTCCCCCGCTATTCGGACCGCCATGGCCGCCGGCAAAAGCGGTGACGCTTGCCACCGCCGGATCCTGGCGAATGATCTTGATAAATTGATCCATCTTGCCGGCCATCGCAGAAAACGAAATATCCTGCGCCGCATGCAGTGATGCCGCCAGTCGTCCGGTATCCTGCTGCGGGAAAAAACCCTTGGGCACAATTATGTACAAGTAGATGCTGAGGCACGCGGTCGCCAGCGTAACCAGCAGAGTCAGGGGTTGATGCCGGAGTACCCAGCGCAGCGCGCCGCGATAGAGCGCGAGAAGCCCGTCAAACAGTCGTTCGCCAAAGCGATATGCGCGCCCGTGGTGTTCCTCGCCCATCGGCCGTAGAAACTTTGCGCACATTGTGGGCGTCGTGGTGAGCGAAAC
>DATEGI010000079.1:0-11087 GCA_035280205.1 Terriglobales bacterium
CCAGCGGCGGTTACTAACGGCTGCGAAAGAGATTGAGAATTACCAGAGTTACGACTATATTCTCATCAACGACCGCCTGGAAGAATCCATTGACGAGCTCAAGGCGATTGTGTTGTCCGAGCGCCTGCGCCGTTCCGGGGCGAAACTGTCCAACGGCGACAAGCGCATCTTGGCCACGGCTGAGCACTGCCTCCTGCCTAACATTCGTGAGCGGCTGCAGCCCATCCTGGCTTCCTTTGCCCTCTCCCCGACTCCCGGTTAGTGGCACTTTGGAGGTGTCATGAAGCTCATAGAAGGGTTCGACAGCAACTATCGCTACATCCTGGTGGCCGCCCGGCGCGCCCGGCAACTGCAGTCCGGCGCCAAGCCCATGGTGGAAACCCCCTCGCGCAAGCCCTGCCGCATTGCCATGGACGAGATTGATTCCGGCAAGGTGAAATGGGTAGTTCCGGAGCCGGAAAGGTCCGCCAGCGAGGTCGCCAGCGAGTTGCTGGACAAAGCCATCGTCAAGGAATAGTTTCCGCGCTGTCAGAACTTCTTCTCCGCGGATGAACGCGGAAAACGCGGATAAAGCTCGGGGAAGAGGCGAGGGCCGGGGCGGGGCGTCCCTTGAATCGTCCCTGCGGTTGAAATCATCTTTGAAATTGTGCCGGCAAGGATTTAGAACCCAAATTTGATTTGATCCGCGTTCATCTGCGTTAATCCGCGGCGAATGAATTTATGAAAATTGCGCTCGGAGTCAGCGGCGGCATAGCAGCTTACAAGGCGGCGGAAGTGGTCCGCATGCTGCAGGACCGCGGCATCCGTCTGCAGGTGGTCATGACCCGTGCCGCGCAGGAATTTGTGCGCCCGCTGACTTTCGCCGCATTGAGCGGCGAAAAGGTCATTACAGACCTGTTTGGCTCCTCCGAACAGCCGGCCAACGTCGAATCTGCCATCGAGCACATCGCGGTGGCGCAGAGCATTGATGCGCTGCTGGTCGCGCCTGCTACCGCCGACGTTATCGGCAAGTTCGCCCACGGTGTAGCCGACGACTTCCTCAGTACGCTGTTTCTGGCCACCACCGCGCCGGTGGTGGTCGCTCCCGCCATGAATGTCAATATGTGGCAGAACTTGGCCACGCAGGCCAATGTTGAGACGTTGCGCCGGCGTGGAGTTCGCATCGTGGAGCCCGACAGCGGCTACCTGGCTTGCGGCATGACCGGCCCCGGGCGTCTGGCCAGCAATGAGGCGATCATCGCTGCTGTGCTTGAGGTGCTGGGCGCTTCGCAGGATCTGGCTAGTGAAACTGTGCTGGTCACCGCCGGACCAACCCGCGAGCAGATTGATCCCGTGCGCTACATCACAAACCGTTCCAGCGGACGCATGGGATATGCCATTGCTGAGGCAGCGTTACGGCGCGGCGCAAAGGTGGTGCTGCTAAGCGGTCCCGTCAGCATTCAGCCACCCGGCGGTGCGGAGGTAGTATCTGTGGAGACTGCGGAGCAGATGCGTGAAGCAGTGCTGCAGCGGCTCGACCAGGCCACCGTGGTAATCGCTACCGCTGCCGTTTCCGACTACCGGCCCAAGAGCGCGGCACGGCAGAAGATCAAGCGCTCCGGTCCCATGGCGCTGGAACTGGAGCCCACGACCGACATCCTGGGCGAAGTGGGCCGGCGCCGCCGTGAGCAGGTCCTGATCGGCTTTGCCGCCGAAACCGAGAACGCGCTGGAAAATGCGCGCAAGAAGCTGGCCGCCAAGTCCTTGGACGCCATCGTAGTGAACGACGTCTCCCGGCCCGGTATCGGCTTCGATTCCGAGCGCAACGCGGTGACCATCATCATGCACGATGAGGTCGTCGAGGTGGCCGAAACCAGCAAATGGGAAGTGGCGCAGCGCGTCCTCGACCAGGTAGTCCACCTGCGCCAGCACCGCCACCAGCCCGCGCACGCACCTGGCAAGTAGCGATGGCGCGCATTCTCGACCCCAAGCTGCGCGAACAGTTAGCCGCCCGCCTGCAGTACTACCGCGAAATGGGAATTTACGACTTCTACCGTCGCGAGGGCGGCCCTTCCTTAGCCGTGACCGAGGAAATCAGCGAAGAGATGATCAGAAAACGTGAAGCAAGAACGGCGCCGGCAGTGAGCACCGAGATTTCAAATGCGGAGCACGTCGGCATTGCCGTGATGAATGAAGCCGAGGTTCGCGATGTGGCAGACCAACTGCGCGCCATCAGCGAAGACATTGGCGACTGCACCCGCTGCCGCCTGTGCAAGGGGCGCAAGAACATCGTGTTCGGCACCGGGAATATCCATGCCGAACTGATGTTCGTGGGCGAAGGTCCGGGAGCAGACGAAGACGAGCAGGGCCTGCCGTTCGTAGGCCGCGCCGGCCAGTTGCTCAACAACATGATTGCCGCCATGGGCCTGCGCCGCGAAGACGTCTACATTGCCAACGTGGTTAAGTGCCGCCCGCCCGGAAACCGCACCCCGGAGCGCGACGAGTGCGAAACCTGCATGCCTTTCCTGATGCGGCAGATCGCCGCCATCTGCCCCAAGGTAATCGTGGCCCTGGGCGCAACCGCGGCCAAGAACCTGCTGGCCATCAACTCGCCCATGGCTGAGCTGCGCGGCCGCTGGTACGACTTTCGCGTCAACCTGAACAGCCACGGCCGCCCCGATCCCAATGGCACCATCGTCAAACTGGCCGTCACCTACCATCCGGCCTTCCTGCTGCGCGACCCGCGGCAGAAAAAAGAGACCTGGAAGGATTTGCAGATGGTGATGAAGTATCTGGGGTTGAAGGGGAAAGGAAGCACTTAGCAATTGGCAATTAGCATTTAGCCCTTGAACCGTTCTCTTGACGATCTGCACGAATCGTGGCTGGCCAAATGCCAAGTGCTAACTGCTAATTGCTGCTACCCTAGAAGCCTTCCCCCGTGCCTCAATTCTGCGACATCGCGCTGCCCGTCCCTCTGGACACAACATTCACCTATCGCGTGCCCGGTGGAAATGGCCTGTTGGGAAATGGTGTGCAGCCGGTGATTGGCGGGCGAGTGTTGGTTCCCTTCCGCGAACAACGGCTCTCCGGCGTGGTGGTGGCGCTGCACGACCGCGAGCCTTCCGTCAAGACCAAGCCAGTTCTGCAGGTGCTGGATACCGCGCCGGTGCTCGACGAGAGCCTGATGCGTCTGGCTCGATGGATTGCCGAATACTACCTGGCGCCCCTGGGCGAAGTGTTCCGCACCATGTTGCCGCTGGCGGCGGAATTTCGTCGCACCCGCGCCTACCGCATCACTGACGCCGGCCAGCTCGCGCTGCACCAGGCCGGTATGTCCGGCTCCTCCGCGCGCTCGCGAAAGGAACCATTGGAGCAGATGCTCGAATTCCGCGTGCTCGACTACCTGGCGGATAGGGAGAGTGTTCGCGAGCCGGCGCTGAAATCCGCCACTCACGCCGACAAAAGAACTCTTGCCGCGCTGGTGCGCAAGAAATGGATCACGCGCGAAGACCTGTCATCCGCCGGCGAAGCCCGCAGGATGGTGAAGGTGGCTGTGCTCAAGGCAAACACAAGGTCGTTCGACTCGCTTTCTGCCTCACTGCGTTCGGCGGAAAGCTCGCTCAGGATGACAGAGGATGAGAGTAGCGCCGGCGTCCCGCCGGCTGTCGCGAGGGCGTCCTGCCCTCGCCAGAATGACGCCGCTGTCGACGACCTTCAGCCTCTTGCGTCGTTGTCGGAGCAATTCCATGGGGTCGCAGAGGAATCTGCGCAACTGCACCGCCCCAGCCCGCAGGGCGCAACAGCTTTTAGCCCAGAGCGTCAGCCCTGGGTTCAGCCCGACAAACTAGAGCCGAGCCGCGTAGGGGCGGCACCCAAAACCAAACTCAACGCCAACCAACAAAAAATCCTGGACACCTTCGCGCAATCGGGCGGACGCGTGCGCGTTGACCAATTGCGCGAACTGCCTGTCCCGCACACCACCCTCCAAACCCTGGTGAAGCGCGGCCTGGTCGAAATCATCGAAGAACCTGCCGATTTCGCCGTCTCCACCATCAAGCCTCGGCCGTCACCCTTTCAATTCCAATTCACTCCTGCGCAACAAAGTGCTCTGGACCGAATCCGCGCCGCGGTCAGTTCCGCTAAATATGCCGGCTTTCTCCTGCACGGCGTAACCGGCTCCGGTAAAACCGCCGTTTACCTCACCGCCATGCACGCGGTTCTGCAGGCGGGTCGCTCCGCCATCCTGCTCGTGCCGGAAATCGGTCTCACGCCGGCGGTGGCGGCTGACCTGCACCAGATTTTCGGCGACCAGGTGGCCATCCTGCACTCTGGACTCACCGACCGCGAGCGCGCCGAGCAGTGGCACCGCATCCGCCGGGGAGATGCGCGCATGGTGGTGGGCACGCGCTCCGCCGTTTTCGCACCGGTTTCGGACCTGGCGCTCATCATCGTGGACGAGGAGCAGGACGGCTCCTACAAGCAGGAGGAAACGCCGCGCTATCACGCCCGCGATGTAGCCGTCATGCGGGCGCGCATGAGCGGGGCCACGGTCGTTCTGGGTTCGGCCACGCCTTCGCTGGAGTCCTACTTCAACGCGCAAAAAGGCAAGTACGGCCTGCTCGAACTGCCCGACCGCGTGGAGCAGCGGCCGCTGCCCGGAGTAGAAATTCTGGACATGAAACAGGAGTTCCGCGAAACCGGGCACGAGCAGGTAATCTCGCGCCGGCTGGCGGCGGAAATCGACGAGCGCCTCGCCCGCCGCGAGCAGGTGATGGTGCTGCTCAACCGCCGCGGTTATGCACCCGTTGTGCTCTGCCGCGCCTGCGGCCACACCGCGCAATGCGCCAACTGCGCCATCGCCCTCACCCATCACAAGCGCGAACACCGGCTGCAGTGCCACTACTGCGGCTACTTGCAGGCCGTGCCTAAGGTCTGCGAGGAGTGCGGCAGCGAGTACGTCTACTTCGTCGGCACCGGCTCAGAGAAGCTGGAAGAACTGCTGCACGGCATGTTTCCCCAGGCACGCATCGGCAGGCTGGACCGCGATACCGTCCACGGGCGCCACGATTTCGAACGCATGCTCAACCAGCTAAGCGCGGGCGAGCTAGATATCCTGGTGGGCACACAAATGATCGCCAAGGGCCACGACGTGCACGGGGTGACGCTGGTGGGCGTGGTGGGCGCCGATATCGCCCTTGGCCTGCCCGATTTCCGCGCCGCCGAGCGCACATTTCAGCTCTTAACCCAGGTTGCCGGCCGCGCCGGCCGCGGCGAAAGCCCGGGCAAAGTTGTGCTGCAGACCTGTTTCCCTGAGCACTACGCCGTGCAATTTGCAGCGGCCCATGATTTTCGGGGCTTCTACGACAAGGAACTGCGCTACCGCAGCTGGATGCACTACCCGCCCTTCAACGCCGTGGCCAACGTGCTGGTGCGCGGGGAGAAGCTGGATGACGTGCTGAAGTTTTCCGGCCTGGTCGGGCGCTGGTTTGAGAAGACGTCGCACGTGGGAATTCGCGTGCTCGGCCCAGCCGCCGCTCCCATAACCCGCCTGAAACGCGACTACCGTTACCATTTCCTGCTTAAATCCGCCAGCCGGGAAAAGCTCAACGCGCTGCTGCGCTCCATGCTGGCCTACGCCGCCGAACAGAAAATCCCGCGCAGCAATCTGATTGTGGATGTGGATGCGGTGTGGCTGATGTAAAGCAGTTGTCAGTGGTCAGTTGTCAGTAGCCAGCAAAATCGTCAATCGTCAATTCCCTCAGTGTCCTGTCCACGCCACGCCTGCCAGCCGGAAGGGTGCGGGCACGATCGTCAGGACCAGCATGACTAAGGCAAACCCTGCCAGCAGTTTGCGTTTGCGGTCCAACCCCGGCCAGGGACTTACCCGCGGATGACGCAAACCGCTTAGAAAAAGTAGTACTGCCCACACCCACCACCCGTACCAGCCCCCAAAGTAGCCCAGCACCAACAGGCCAAGCAGGCTGAGCATTGAGACCCAGCGATGCACACGCGGCCACAAAGAAAACACGATATGCCCGCCGTCCAACTGCCCGCCGGGCAATAAGTTAAGCGCAGTGGCGAACATGCCCACCCAGGCAGCGATGGCAACCGGGTGGAGATGCATGTGGTCCAGGGGCACGCGAGAATGCGGCCCCAGCCAGTGGGCAAAATGAAAAATGAGCGGGTAACCCAGCAGAATGTCGGACGCAGGCATTCCCGGCGTGACCGGCCGGGAGAGGAAGATGGCACAGAAAAGCGCTACGACGGAAAGCACAAAACCGGCAATCGGCCCAGCAATGCCGATATCAAACAGATCGGAGCGCGTGCGGATGGGGGAACGGATCAGAATGAACGCGCCCATGGTGCCGATCAGCGTTGGGGCGGGGATAAAAAACGGCAGGGTGGCATAGACCCCGTACTTCATGCAGTAGTAGTAGTGGCCCATCTCGTGGGCCAGCAGGATGATAAGCAGTGCCCCGGCAAAAGGAATGCCCAGCAGCAGCCGCGCTGGGTTCTGCAGGACCCACCCCAACTGGAAGAAAGGCAGGTACTCGTTCCCCTGAGCCAGAAGCGGCTGATTTTGCAGGAAGTTGTACTCCATGCGTGCCCCGACCACCAGCGTGGTGAACACCGTGGCCAGCAGCAGCAGGGCGTGCAGCCAATACCGGCGCCGGGGCCGCGGCACTACGAAGACTTCCACCGGAGCGGGAATTTCGTAGGTAGAAGGCGTTGGGGAAAGTGGTTCCGACATCAGGGCTTAGGAGATTGTATCAAGAGGAAGTGACTTGCAGCCGGTGACACGCACTTGGCAATTAGCACTTGGCATTTAGCCAGCCACGGCTCTTGCGGACTACTGAGGCAAAACCTGTAAGAGCCAAATGCCAAGTGCTAAATGCTAAGCGCTTGTGGTTGACGGGCTGAATGCTGAGAGCTGACTGCCGAATGCGGCTTAGTCTATTGACTGCAATTCCTTCCCTGGCTTAAACCGCACCGCCTTGCCGGGAGGAATGCTTACCTCGGCGCCGGTGCGCGGGTTGCGTCCGATGCCGGTCTTGCGCGGGCGCACGTTGAACACGCCAAACCCCCGCAGCTCAATACGATCGCCTTTGGCCAGCGACTTTTTCATGCTCTCAAAGACGGTCTCCACCGCCAATTCTGCCTTGGTTTTGGTGATGCCCGTCTTGTTAACCACTTCGTTGATGATGTCGAGTTTGATCACAAATCGCTCCGCCGGGGCTCATCCCGGAAGGTTTTGGCTAAAGGTGGCGCTAAACTGCAGATACTAAAGGTCATCGCAGACATTGTCAACGCCGCATTTCAGCCCGGGAGATGACCCTCTGGGTGCGGGGTAGGATCGCTTCTACGGCCCGGCGGCGGGGTGAATGTTGGCTTACCTGGCCATGTCCCGATGCACCACCTTCAGCCGGTAGCCCGCCTTGCGCAGGCGCTTGGCTACGTCCTCGGCGATCATCACCGAGCGATGCTGGCCGCCGGTGCAGCCGAAGGCGATGGTCAGGTAGCTCTTTCCTTCCCGCACGTAGTGGGGCAGCAGGTAGATAAGCAGGTCAGAAATGCGCTTGATGAACTCCTGCGTCTGGGGAAAGGAGCGGATGTACTTGGCCACCTTGGGGTGGCGCCCACTGTAGGGGCGGAATTCGGGCACAAAATGCGGGTTGGGCAGGAAGCGGACGTCAAACACCAGGTCGGCGTCCCCTGGCACACCCTGCTTGTAGCCAAAGCTCACGGAAGAGACCAGGATGTTCTTGCCCGTGGAATCAGGCTGGAAGCGCTGCATGATGTGCGCCCGCAGCTCGTGCACGTTGAACTTGGAGGTATCGAGAACCAAGTCGGCAATACGCCGGATGGGCTGCAGGCGCCTGCGCTCGGCTTGCAGCGCCGCCTTGACCGGCTCGTCCGCGCCCAGAGGGTGAGGCCGCCGGGTTTCGCTATAGCGGCGCAGCAGCACCGCATCATCGGCTTCCAGAAAGATGATGGTGGTGGGCAGAACCTGCCGCACCGATTTCAGAATGACCGGCAGCTTTTCCAGCCCCTCGCCTTCGCGCACGTCCACCACGATGGCGGTGCGTTCGATGTCCACGGAATGCCGCGCCAGTTCGGCAAAACGTGGGATCAAGTCCACCGGCAGATTGTCCACGCAATAGAAGCCCAGGTCCTCGAAGGTGTTGATGACGGTCTTCTTGCCCGAGCCGCTCATGCCGCTGATGATGACCAACTGGCGCAGCTCGCCCCGGTGGCCGTTGCGCGAAGCCGCCTGGCCCGCGCTTCTCTTCAATTTTCGTGCGGTGACTGCCATCCTGGTAAGGCGATGTTAGCAGCAAACGACCAGCAAAGACCACAACCGTAATCTAGGGCTAACTTAGCCGCACTTGGCTGCAAATTCCTCCCGCGTCAGCCGATAAAGCACGTGCCGGCGCTCAGCATGCACAATGTCTTTTTCATACTGGAACCCGAGCTTCTGCAGAATGCGAATGGAGGCGACATTCGACGGCAGTGCGAAACCCACCATATTGGGCAACCCGAGGCGGACAAATGCCAGGTCAACCAGCGCCCGCACGATCTCGCTGGCCACGCCCTTGTTCCAGAAGGGCGCAAGCAGCGCGCAACCCACCTCGACTTCAATCTGCCCGTCAAGTTCCATTCGCCGCAGCGCCGCCCGGCCCACAAACTGCTGGTCGCGATCATAGAGCAGCCACATGCCAAATCCATTCTCTTGCCAGTGGTCCAGAAAGCGTTGCATGTAGTCGCGGGTCTGCTGCTCAGAGCGCACGCCACCCAGGCTGGCCATAGTGATTGCATCTTGATGCATTGCCAGCAGCAAGGCGAAGTGCTCCGGTCGCAAACGATAGGCGCGCAGACGCTCGGTTTCGAAATGCTCGGGCGCGAAGGGTATTTGCGGCGAAGAACCCATGCTCGAATTATAGAATCCATCAAGAAATCAGATGCCTTACAGGTGCACCGGATCTCGACTCTTAACCAGGAAACCGGCAAGGAGAACATACTCATACGCGGCAGCGGCGCAGCCGTTCTATTCAAGGGCGAGGTGGAATAAATATCAGCCTTAAGCGGTTATTAACGAAAGCAGCGGGATTGGCGGGAGAATCGCAGGAAAAGAACCTTTGTGTATTGTCGGAGGCTTAGCCCATGAATAATGGGACTGCACGGTGGTACACCCTTCTCATACTTATTTGCTTTCTGCAGACTCGACTCCTCGCCTTTTCCGGTAAGCCGCGAACTGCGAGCCCTAAGCAGGCTAGCGCACCGGCGGCCGGTTCGCTCGAACAGCTGAGTACGGCGTTGCAATCCGTGGCTGAGAACGTTGAACCAGCTGTCGTGCAGATTTTCAATTCCAATTTTGCTATTGAAGCTGATGCTAACCACGGCGGCACTGTCGTTTCCGAGCAAAAGACCTCCGGTTCGGGCATCCTGATCACTCCGGACGGCTACATTGTCACGAACGCTCACGTGGTCCGGGGAGCACGCCGGCTCTGGGTAAGGCTGAATCAGGGTGCGTCCCCCGTCCCCTCCCACCTGCAGATGGCCAAACTGGTTGGGATGGACCAGCAGACGGACCTGGCAGTCATTAAGATTGATTTGACCGGCCTGCCCTTCCTAAAATTCGCCGATTCCAGCACTTTGAAACAGGGACAAATTGTCCTCGCATTTGGCAGCCCGCTCGGGCTGGAAAATTCCGTGAGCATGGGCGTAATCAGCGCGGTAGACCGGCAGATTGATGCTGACAGCCCGCTGGTATTCATCCAAACCGATGCTGCCATCAATCCTGGCAACAGTGGCGGCCCATTGGTGAACACGGCTGGGGACATTGTTGGTGTGAATACATTTATCTTTACCAAGTCAGGCGGCAATGAAGGGGTGGGGTTTGCTATTCCCGCCAATCTGGTGAGTGCGATATGCCGGCAAATCCGTGTTGATCATCATGTTCACCACCACCAGGTGGGAATCTTCGTTCGTGCCATCACCCCGGCGCTGGCCCAGGGACTCAACCTGGCCACGCAAGACGGCGTTGTCATCGAGGACGTGATTCCGCAAAGCCCCGCGGAACATGCAGGCCTGAAGGTCGGGGACATCGTGTTGACCGTCCATGGGAGGCCGATTCCCAACATTCGCCAACTCGCCTTCAATATGTATTCCTACGCCGTAGGCGATAGCGCCCAAATCGAAGTATTGCGGCAGGGCCAGAAACTCTCCTTCAGTGTGCCTGTGCTTGAACGAGCAACTGGACCACAGGCGTTCGAGGATTTGATTGGAGAGGCAGACAGCGCTCTGCCCAGGTTGGGCATTCTAGGCCTGACCGTCAGCGATGATATTTCACCCCTTCTGCCACCGATGCGCATAGCAGGCGGTGTGCTGGTTGCCGCAAAACTGGCCGGAAGCCGGCCTCGATTGGGAGACGATCTTTCGGTGGGTGATATCATCCACGGGGTTAACGGCGCGGAAATCAAGGATGTCGGCTCTCTTAGAGCCCGCTTGGAATCACTCAACAGCGAATCCCTTATCGTCATACAAGTGGAAAGATCAGGCATGCTGCACTTTGTTACTCTGGAAGGCGATTAGCGGGTGCTCCTTTTCCGACGGACAACCGGAATTTAACCCAGTTCAGGCGGCCCCGGCCGGCTCTTGCGGGATGCTGAGAACCGAAGGAGCAAGCTTCAGAAACAGATTGTTGAAAGATTCCGCGAGCGTGGGGTGCGCGAATATTCCGTCGCGCAGCGCAGTGTAAGGCACCTGGCCCATCATCGCCACCTCGAGCATGGCCATGATTTCCCCGCCTTCGATGCCCAGCACCGCCACACCCAGAATCTGTTTGGTTCGCGCGTCCACTACCGCCTTCATGAATCCTCGCGTTTCGTCCACTTCAAGCGCCCGAGCCACGGAACTCATCGGCATTTTCGCCACCTCCACTTTGAGGCCTTTGGCCAGCGCCTGTGCTTCGGTCAGGCCTACCCGGCCAAGCTGGGGGTCGAGAAACACGGTATACGGCACAAGCCGCCCCTCCGTGCTGGCATTCCCGCCTTCGAGGAGATTGGCGCGGACGATGCGGTAATCATCGTAAGAAATGTGGGTGAAGG
>DATEGI010000080.1:0-3454 GCA_035280205.1 Terriglobales bacterium
GCGGCACGTGGGCGAACCCGCTTCCGCAAAAGAAGTGGAGGTTACCTATGCCCTGCAGGGCAAGGCCTATACCGTGCGCGGCGGGGGCGTGGTGCTGGCCTGCTGGAACATGATGATTCCTTACTTATGCGAGGAAATGCCAGAGCCGCAGAAGAAGGCGCTGCATTACGGCAACAAAGTGCCGCTGGTGTACACGACCGCCGCAATCCGGAACTGGACCGCGTTTGAGAAGCTGGGCATGCAGCGGGCGTTCTGTCCGGGGTTGTATCACTCATCCATGAGCCTGGATTATCCCACCAGCATTGGAGGCTACAAGTTTCCCACTACGCCGCAGGAGCCAATGCTGGTGCGCATGACGCGGACACCGTGCTCGCCGGGCATGTCCGCGCGGGCGCAGCAAACGGCAGGGCGCTATGACCTGCTCTCCACGCCCTTCTCCACCTTCGAGCGCAATGTCCGCGACCAGTTGGGGCGGGTGCTGGGCAGCGGGGGATTTGATCCGGCGCGCGATATTGCAGCGATTACCGTGAATCGCTGGCCGCACGGTTACGCCTACGAATACAACCCGTTATGGGATCCGGACTGGGCGCCGGGACAGTCGCCGTGCGAGATTGGGAGGAAGCGGTTTGGACGGATAACCGTTGCCAATTCCGATGCCGCCGCGGCTGCTTATACGGACACGGCGATGGATGAGGCGCACCGGGCGGTGGCGGAGTTGATGGGAGTTAAATGATTTTTTAACCACAGAGGACACAAAGAACACAGAGGAACCAAATTTCTTTGACTTCGAATTGGAAAACCTGGACGTTCGGTTCAGGGAGCGCCGATGTCAGCCGCCGACGACAATTGACCTTCAATTTCTGATTCCTCAGTGATCTTTGTGTCCTCTGTGGTTGACTAAGAATTTATGGAACAAGACACAGCCCGTGACCGCGAATTGGGCATGCAGCGCAGGATCACGCGGCGCGACTTCCTGGACGGAGTGGCGCTGGCCGTCGGCGGAGCCATTCTTTCGGCCGGAGCGCCCTGGCTTAGCGCAACCCAGGCGCGTACCGAAGCGTTTGCTCCGGAGAAGAAGCCCGCTTACTATCCGCCGGCTTTGCTGGGGATGCGCGGCAATCATCCCGGCAGCTTTGAGGTGGCGCACCGGCTGCGCGACGGCACTTTCTGGGAAACCGCGGGCAAGCCCGAAGACAGCGGCGAGAAATACGATTTGGTGGTTGTAGGCGGAGGCATCAGCGGACTGGCCGCGGCCTACTTCTATCGCCAGGCGGCGGGCAGCAAGGCGCGCATCCTCATTCTGGAGAATCACGACGACTTTGGCGGCCACGCTAAGCGCAACGAGTTCCGCGTGGGCAAGCGGCTGCTGCTGAGCAATGGCGGCACGCAATCCATTGACAATCCCTCCGAGTACAGCAAGGTAGCCAAAGGACTGATCACTGAGTTGGGCATTCAGCTGCACGAGTTCTACCGCGACTACGACAGCAAGCTTTATCACCATTTGCAGACCGCCTGCTTCTTCGACCGGGAGACGTTTGGCGCAGATCGGCTGGTAGTGGGCATGAACGCGCTGCCGTGGAAGGAATTTCTGGCGCAGGCGCCGCTTCCTGAAATGGCCAAGCGCGACATTGAGCGCGTGTACACAGAAAAAACTGATTACATGACGGGGATGTCGCCGGAGCAAAAACGAGCGGAGCTGGCAAAGATCAGCTACGCCGAGTTCCTGACCAAGTACTGCAAGGTGAGGCCGCAGGCGCTTCCCTTTTTTCAGAAATTTCCCCATGACCTGTTTGCCGTGGGCATTGAGGCGGTTTCGGCGCTCTCTTGCTTTGAAAATCCCGATGATTACGAATCCTTCAAGTATGCGGGGTTCGAGGGATTGGGGCTGGGCGAGCCGCATGACCAGGATCCGTACATCTTCCATTTTCCGGATGGCAACGCCACCATTGCGCGCTTGCTGGTGCGGGCGCTGGTTCCGGGCAGCATTCCCGGGCACACCACGGACGACATTGTGACCGCGCGGGCCGACTACAGCCGCCTGGACCAGGAAGGAGCGCCGGTGCGGCTGCGCTTGAACAGCACGGCGGTGCGGGCCCGCCACAACGGATCCCCGGCGTCAGCGCAGGAGGTGGAAGTTGACTATGTGCGCGGCGGCAAGCTGCTGACCGTACGCGCCGGCAGGTGCATTCTGGCCTGCTACAACATGATGATTCCTTACCTCTGCCCGGAGCTTCCGGAGAAGCAGAAGGCGGCGCTGCACTACGACGTGAAGGAGCCGTTCATTTACACCCACGTGGCCCTGCGCAACTGGAAACCGTTCGCCCAGCTGGGCACGCAGCAAATCGTAGCGCCCGGGGGCTATCACTCGCTGAGTAAGCTGGATTTTCCGGTCAGCATGGGCAAGTACGAATTTCCGCATCAGCCCGATGAGCCGATGGTGCTGTTCATGTTGCGCTGCCCGTGCAAGCCGGGACTGGCGCGCAAGGCGCAATATCGCGCGGGACGCTGGGAGCTGATGGCCACGCCCTTCGCAACCTTTGAGCGCAACATTCGCGACCAACTGCAGCGCATGCTGGGCGGGGCGGGATTTGACGCGGCACGCGACATTGCCGGCATCACCGTCAACCGCTGGGCGCACGGGTATGCTTACGAATACAACTCGCTTTCGGATCCCGATTGGCCCGAGGAACAAAGGCCGTGCGTGATCGGGCGGCAGAAGTTCGGGCGCATTTCCATCGCCAACTCCGATGCCGGAGCCAGCGCCTACACCGATACCGCCATTGACCAGGCGTGGCGGGCGGTGCGCGAGCAGACCTAATTCCTTTTTCACCACAGAGACACAGAGGGCACAGAGGGATTGAGGAATGAAGACTGAAGAACGACGAACGGAGAATTTGTCTAGTAGAAGCAGGAGGCCCTGGGGCTCTGCCGAGGGAGTAGGTCGAAGTTTGGCAGCCAGGGAGTCCATCGTGGAAACCCCCAACGTGAACCGCCAAGCACAGGAAAAGGGGCTTTCACAATGGAGGAGAAGGAAAGCCTAAGCCATGCCAAACGGGAGTGAACATCTCAGTGTGGTCTTTATTCCCAAGTGCCTGGTGCTAGACAATTCTTCATTCTTCATTCGTTATTCTTCAATGTTCTGTGAATCCGTGTCCTCTGTGGTTGATTAAAGCTTCCCGGACCGGCTTCGGGCTTGACAGCACGCCTCAATTCCGTACATTCAGTTATATTCATTTCTATTCGCCATGAAAGAAGCCCGGCACAAAGCCATCCTGGAACTGCTGCGGGAGAGTCCCATCGGCAGCCAGGAAGAATTGCAGCGGGCATTGGGTAAACGCGGCATCAGGGTGGGGCAGGCGACGCTTTCGCGCGACATTCACGAACTGGACCTGGTGAAGACGGCGGAAGGATACACCTTGCCCTCTGGAGGCACCGCCTCGGAAGCGGCGCTGCC
>DATEGI010000081.1:0-6956 GCA_035280205.1 Terriglobales bacterium
GCCACCCCAGTTCGCGGCGAATTTTCTCCGAACTGGCCACCAGCACCGCCGGGTCGCCGGGACGGCGGGGCGCGTCTTCTGCTGGAATGGCATGCCCACTCACCTTCCGTGCCATCTCCACCACCTGGCGAACGCTGAAGCCGCGGCCATTGCCCAGGTTATAGATCAGTTGGTCGCGGGTGGCGAGTGCGTCCAGCGCCAGCACGTGCGCGGAGGCCAGGTCGAGCACATGAATGTAGTCGCGAATGCAGGTGCCGTCAGGCGTTGGGTAATCCGTCCCATAAATGGCGAAGCTGGGGCGCTTGCCCTGCGCCACCTGCAGCACCAGCGGGATCAAATGCGACTCGGGCTGGTGATCCTCGCCCAATTCCCCAGCACCGCCGGCGGCGTTGAAGTAGCGCAGGCTGGCATAGCGCAGCCCGTGAATGCGGTGGAACCAGGCCAGCATGCGCTCCACCAGCAGCTTGGATTCGCCATAGGCGTTGGTGGGAACGGGCGGCGCGTCCTCCTTGATGGGCGTGCGCTCGGGATTGCCATAGAGGGCGGCAGTCGAGGAAAACACCAGGCGCCTGCAGCCGTGCTGCAGCATGCATTCCAACAAGGTAAGCGAACTGGCAGTGTTGTTGCGGAAGTAGCGCTCGGGTAACCGCATCGATTCGCCCGCCTCGATAAGCGCGGCAAAGTGCATCACTGCTTCCGGCCGATGCTGCTGAAACGTGCGGCTGAGAGCTTCGCGGTCCCCAACTTCCCCGAGAATGATTTCACTGCCCTTAGGCACAGCCTGCCGATGGCCGTGGCTCAGGTTGTCATAGACAACCAGTTGGTGGCCAGCGCGCAGCAACTCGGCGGAGACTATGCTGCCGATATAGCCCGCGCCTCCGGTGACCAGAATTTTCATGCGCGTGACAGTGTAATGGCTGGCAGTCCCAGTACCTAGTACCCAGTACCCAGCTTGGAGCGGAAATAGCTCATGGCCGACGTGAAATAGCCAAGGGGCTACAAGCCAGGAGCCAAAAGCTGCCGCACGAACCAAGGCTACTAACAATCTAAGGCTAATCCTCGATTGCATCACGTGGGGTGCGGGCTAAGCTGGCGTGTGCCCACCCAAAATTCTGGCCGCATTTTTCTGGGGACAGCCGCCCTCGTCCTGCTTGTGGCAGTGTCCAGCGTGATTGCCGCTCCTCCGGTGGACTCCAGCAAGACCACGATACCGCCGGTTCCGCGCGACACCAAACCGACTTACCAGGTCAAGGTGGGGCTGGACGGCGAGGTTTACCCGGTCTTCGCCAACTACGCCTCACTGCAACAGCCCGACGACCGCAGCTGGGGCACGGTGGACATCACTATCGCTAACTCCACCGCCAATCGTCTGGAAAACCGCGTTGCCGTCCAGGTCCTGGGCTGGAGCGATGAGGAGATCCAGACGGTGGACGTGGAGGCGGGCGCAGTACGCACATTTTTCTTTGCTCCCACCTTCTACTCGCACCTCTATAACAACCGGGAGATTACAGCTGCCACCGCCCTGGTAAAGGTGTGCGATGCTCGCGGCCAGTTGCTGTTCACCCGCACGGTCCAGGTGCGCCTGCGCTCCGCCGACGATATCTTCTGGGGGCCAAAGTTCGAATACGCGCCCTTTATCGCCTCCTGGGTCACGCCCCACGATCCGATGGTGGAGAAGGTGCTGAGCCAGGCCAAGGAATTCGCGCCTGGCCGCCGCCTGCCGGGGTATGAGGAAGGAAGAAACGCCGCCCAGCAGGAGCTCTCCACTTACGTTCAGGCCCGGGCCATTTACCGCGCCCTGCAGGTCAGCGGTGTGTCTTACGTAAAAAGCTCAATGACCTTTGGGCGCAACACCGATATCAGCGAACGGGTGCGCATGCCGCGCGAGTCCCTGCGCCAGATTTCCGCCAACTGCATTGACGGCGCGGTGATGTACGCCTCTCTTTTCGAAAATCTTGGCATGCAGCCGGAAATCGTTCTGGTTCCTCATCACGCCTACGTTGGCGTGCGCGTGGGGCCAGAGTCGGACCAATATCTCTACATTGAAACGGCGCTGACCGGCCGCGCCAGCTTCTACGAAGCAGTACGGGCGGCGGCGCTAGGCATGAAGCGCTATCGAGCTGTCCAGGAGGTACGTGTTCCGATTGCCGAGGCGCGGGAAGTCGGCATCTATCCCATGCCGCTCGCAGTGCGGACCGCTCTGGGCAACACCCAGCCCAGTCTTTCTCCTGCGCCTTGAACACCGTCCAAGTTCACGCTGGGAACCTACACCTCTGCCGGTTCGAGCAGCGACTTTAGACTATTGACTTCCCCAGCAGTCGGGCTAAAATACCGACCAATTTCCGGCCGAAGGCACCCTGGACCCCTCCAGGGTTGTCCGGAAGTTATGAGCACGGTTCAACGACGTCCACCAGCCCCCGATCCGAGAATCAGCATGAAACCACAGTGTCGGCATCCACGGGTGCAGATTGTCGCCCGCGAAGAGGACTCGGAATTTGTTGAGTGCCTCGAGTGCGGCGACATCTTTGAGGCCAGTGAATTCAAGGACATGGCCATCGAAGAGCGTAACCCCGCCAACGAAGCCTGAGCGCCCGCACTGTCGGTGATCCTGCTGTGGCTACGACGGAGGATAGGTCCGTTTGGCCATCGCCGGTACCCCACCTTAGTAACCGACGTAACCTGACCACGCCTGTTTTGGATTGTTGTCCTATAGGCGGTTTGCTAACGTTCTGCCATGGCTGCAAGCCTGCCAAATGGCCGGGTAGCCCTCGTGGTGGATGACTCCATGCTCATCCGGCATACCGTGTGCCGCTTCCTCGAGGAGCGCGGGTTCGCCGTGGAATCGGCCACTAACCCCGTGGAAGCATTGGAGATCCTGACCCGGGTTGAGCCGCACGTCATCATTACCGACATGCAGATGCCGCGCATGTCAGGCAGCGAGTTTATAAGTGCCCTGAAATCGGATGCCCGTACCGCCACAATTCCTATCGTGATTCTGGCCGGGCGGCAGAGCGGTTTCGAAAACACAGAAAATCGCGCCAACTACGCCATCTTCAAAGACATAGACATCGAATCCCAGCTCCAGCTTGCGCTCAGCGCGGCCCTGGGATCGCCGGTGGCTGGGTAGCTACTCCAGCCTCATGCCTGCTTCCGCTGAAAAGTCCGGCGGGGCGAAATCCTGAGCCAGGAATTTTGGATACGCAGCGGCGGCGATCATGGCTGCGTTGTCGGTAGAAAGCGGACGGCTGGGAAAGTAGACGGGCAGACCCTGGCGGGCGGCCTCCTGCTCGAAGGTTTGCCGCAGTTCGTTATTAGCGGCCACCCCGCCAGTCACAAAAACCGTAGCCACATCGTACTCACGCGCTGCGTCCAGCGTCCTCTCTACAAGATCGCGCACCATAGTGCGCTGGAAGGAAGCCACCATGTCGAGAATCTTCTGATCGCAAGCAGCGCGGTAATCATCCACAGTGGGTTGTGCTATGCCAGCTAGCTTGCGCCGGCGCGCTGCAGTTGCCGGTTGCAGGCCATTCTTCTCCACATAGCGCAGGACGCTGGTCTTGATGCCGCTGTAAGAAAAATCGAAGCGCGGGCGCTCTTCTTCCGGCTTGCCCCGGTCACGGCGGTCGCGATGCTTGATTTGCGGCATGGGAAACCTGACCGCCTGCGGGTCGCCGAATTTTGACAGCTTGTCAATTACCGGCCCGCCCGGATACCCCAGTCCCAGCAGCTTAGCCACTTTATCGAAGGCTTCGCCGGCGGCGTCGTCGCGAGTATGGCCAATGTTCTGGTAGGTCCAGCCACGCTCGCGCTCCTCGGCCAGGTACAGGTGTGTATGCCCGCCGGAAACCACCAGCGCCAGCACCGGAAAGCGCAGCTCGCGGTTGCCTTTCTGCTTTTCCTCCAGCAGCACCGCGTGGATGTGTCCCTCCAGGTGATTGACCGCAATCAGCGGCTTGTCGAGGGCGAAGGCCAGCGCCTTGGCGTAACTGATGCCCACCAGCAGCGCTCCCGGCAGGCCAGGACCTTGGGTGACGGCCAGCGCGTCCACGGTTTCATAACTCTGTTTAGCATCGTCCAGCGCCTTGCGCACTACTGGCACGATGGCGCGCAGGTGCTCGCGCGAGGCCAGTTCCGGAACCACGCCGCCGTATTGCGCGTGCGTGGCAATTTGCGAGAACACCACATTGGAGATGACCTGCTCACCGGAGCGCACCACTGCCGCCGCAGTCTCGTCGCAGGAACTCTCAATGCCGAGGATGTAAGCATCGGGCATATGTATATATTATTAGTCGCCGGCTGGGACTGCCGGAACAGGAGCCGCCATGAGCACTGTTGGGAACCCGCAAGTTCTCTTTGTTGCCGGTTTCGGACCCGTCGTTCGTGATCACACGGCAAGCCAAGAACTTTATCGCAAGGCCTTGGGCATCTCTTTTAAAGAGGACGAAGGAGGCTATCTTCATACCGACGCTCTAGCCGGAGTGAAGCATTTCGCCCTTTGGCCGCTTTCTCAAGCGGCACAGTCGTGCTTTGGCAAGGAATCCTGGCCAGATGAGATTCCGGCGCCACAAGGCTGGATTGAGTTTGATGTTGATAGCGTCGAAAAGATGACCGCGGAACTGGAGTCGCGGGGCTATCGCCTGCTAATCAAGGACAAGAAAGAACCCTGGGGCCAGATTGTGACTCGCTTAATTGGACCAGAAGGGCTGCTGGTTGGCATTACCTTCACTCCACAGATGCGTGGAGGCAGATAAGCTAACTCCTATCGGAACGCAAGTTTTCGCCCTCAAGCGCCTGTATCCAGCCAGAGGCCGGCTTGCCAGAATAGAACCTCACCTCGCACATCGAGTTGAATAGAAGGAGAAGCTATGTCACGCGTAGCGCTGATGCTTATCGCGGTTATTGTGGCGCTGGGAACAGTGGGGTGTTCTCGCCGCGGTGGCGAAGCAATTACACAAGGCGAACTGGTGCGCAGAACCCAGGAAATCTTTGACGCCACCGGCACCAGCAACCGGGCGCCCTTCGAAAAGTACTTTGCCGCTGACTGCATGGTCTTCGATGAAAAGGGCCGCAGCATGGATAAAAAGGCGTTCGTCGCCGACCAGTCTCCCCTGCCGCCGGGATTCTCAGGCGCCATCAAGCTGGTTAACCCGCAGAGCCGGATCCTTGGGGACGTAGCCATTCTGAGTTATGACCTGAACGAAACGGAAACCATCTTCGGCCAGAAGATGTGGGCCCGCTATCACGCCACCGACACCTGGGTATGGCTTGACGGGCAATGGCAGATCATCGCCGAACAGGTGCTTCGCTACTACGAAGATCCCGCACCCGGAAAACCGGAAGTGAAGAAATATCCCGAGTACACCGGGACCTATGAGCTGGCGCCGGGTATAACGCTCACGGTGTCGGCAGAAGGCAAGGAACTGTTTTCACAGAGAGCCGGCAGAGCCAAAGAACTGCTCGTCCCAGAAGCGCCGGACATATTCTTTCGCAAAGGCGTGGAAGGCCGGCGGCTGTTTCGGCGCAACGACAAGGGAAAAGTGGACGCTTTGATTGACCGGCGCAATAACGAGGACGTGGTGTGGAGAAAGATAGAATAGTTCATTGCTGGCTGTTAGCTCGTCAGCTGCAGGCCACAGCCTTGCTAGCCGGCTAGTCAGCCAGAAAGCTAGTTAGCTGCCATGTCCCGCGCTGCTGCCATCGAAATTGTGCGCGTCTTGCGCCGAACCGGTCACCAGTCCTATCTGGCCGGCGGATGTGTGCGCGACCTGGTGCTGGGCCGCGAGCCAGCCGACTACGACGTCGCCACCGACGCCACGCCCGACCAGGTGATGTGCCTCTTCACGCGTAGCTACGCCGTGGGTGCGCAGTTTGGGGTGGTGCTGGTTCCGGCAGACGAAGAGTCTTCCACCATTGAAGTTGCCACCTTCCGCAGCGACATTGGCTACAGTGACGGCCGCCATCCTGACCAGGTGCGCTACACCTCGAGCCCGCAAGAGGATGTGCAGCGCCGCGATTTCACCATCAACGGCCTGCTCTACGACCCCATTGAAGACAAAGTGCTGGACTACGTTGGGGGTCTGGCCGACATCCGCCGCGGCGTGGTCCAGACCATCGGCGACCCGGAGCAGCGCCTTGGTGAAGACAAGCTGCGCATGCTGCGCGCGGTACGCTTTGCCGCCCGCTTCGGCTACACGATCGAGCCGGGGACGTTTTCTGCCATCCGGCGCCTCGCGCCGCAAATCTCCCGCGTCAGTTGTGAGCGCATCCGCGAAGAGCTGACCAAAATGCTGACCGAAGGCCACGCCCGCCGCGCCTTCGAGTTACTGGACGAAAGCAGCTTGCTCCCGCAGGTGCTGCCGGAAATCTCCGCCATGAAAGGCGTGCAGCAACCGCCGCAGTTCCATCCCGAAGGCGACGTCTGGGTGCACACTCTGCTTCTGCTGGAACAGTTGCCGCATCCGTGCCCGAAAACACTGGCCTGGGGCGCGCTGCTGCACGATGTAGGCAAACCGCCTACGTTCCGGGTGGCGCCGGACCGCATTCGCTTCGACGAGCACGTTTCGGTGGGCGTGCGCATGGCCGAGGAAATCTGTCGCCGCCTGCGCTTTTCCAACGACGACACCGGACAGATCGCCGCCCTGGTGGCCAATCACATGCGCTTTGCGGACGCGCTGAAGATGAAGGAGTCCACGCTGAAGCGCTTCCTGCGGCTGCCCCGCTTCCCCGAGCACCTCGAACTTCACCGCATTGATTGCCTCTCCAGCCACGGCGACCTGACGCTCTATAACTTTGTGAAGCAGCGCTTCGAGTCCACGCCCTCCGACCAGGTGCGGCCGCGCCCGCTGCTCAGCGGACACGACCTGATCCGCGCCGGCTATAAGCCGGGGCCAGAGTTCAAGGAGATTCTCGCCGCGGTAGAAGATGCGCAACTGGAAGGGCGTCTAGAGAGCCGGGAG
>DATEGI010000082.1:0-27752 GCA_035280205.1 Terriglobales bacterium
TGCCAGGGCTAGCGGCAAAGCCTGTGATTGACGTGCTGCTGGAGATAGCTGAATCAGCGGATGAAGCCGCCTATGTTCCCGCCTTAGAAAGCGGCGGCTACGTGCTGCGCCTTCGCGAGCCGAACTGGCACGAGCACCGCATGTTTAAAGGGCCGGATACAGACATCAATCTGCACGTTTTCTCGCGCAGCTGCCCCGAAATAGACCGCATGCTCTTATTTCGAGACTGGCTGCGACACAACGCCGCCGACCGCGAGCTGTACGCGCGCACCAAGCTCGCGCTGGCCAGGAAGGCGTGGAGGGATGTTCAGGAATACGCTGATGCCAAGACCGCCGTGGTGGAGGAGATTATTTCCCGCGCTCGTCGGGGCGCGTCCTGACTACTGCCGCGAGACCTGCGTCCGTGCCGCCACACGGTATGTGCCGGGGAGCCGGCACGATTCCTGCAGCTTGGACTTGATGTAATCTTCGCCCGCACGCATCATCTCTTTCCACATCTCATAGGCGCGGCCGTGCTCATTGAGGAAGACCAGGGCGTCGGGGGCGCTGAGCGAAGTACCCATTTCCTGCGCGAACTGCTGCAGGTGCGCGGCCGTCATCTCCGCCACTACCTTCTGCCGCCAGCATTTCTTTAGCTCAGCCATTCGCCATTCCCCAATCTGAGCCTCAGGATAGGCGGCCGCCGGCTTGCCGGCGATGGTTTCCATCACAGGCATATGTGATGCGTATCACAAAAACTCCGCTAACTATCCGGCGTCTTTTTGCGAAAACCTGGTCCGTCTCGGACCCGGGTTCTTCTTACCCGTAATAAAAATTATGGAATGTCACCCGAGCGAGGACACGCCACACCCTGCGCGTCCGAGTCGGAGGACACGCGCCTTAGTTCCTTTCACTACGGCCTCAAGGCGAGGGAAAGCGGCAGGGCATGGTTGGGAGGACGGAAGGGCCTGTGCTAATCTGCCATCCAGAAGTCCCATTTCCAGCAACTTCGTGCGCGGGGTCTCGCGCACTGGTTTAAGGTTTCGAGTGGAGAATACCGAGAACATCCGTTTCGGCACCGCCGGCTGGGCCTACAAGGACTGGGAGGGAATCGTCTATCCGCCGGAGATTCGCCTGCGCAAGCAGCATCCCCTCGACTACCTGCCGCAGTTCGTGGATGTGATCGAAATCAACACATCCTTCTACGGCCACATCAAGCCGGAACTGGCCAAACTGTGGTGCAGAAAGGTGGAGGCGGTAAATCCGACTTTTGTTTTCACCGCCAAGCTGCACAGGTCATTTACCCATTCGCCGGTGGCTCTCATTGAGGGCACCTCGGCCTCTACAATCAAGGCCACCGATGAAGATGAAGCTCAGGCCAAGGAAGGGCTGGAGGCGCTGGCTTCGGAGCACCGCCTGGGCGCGCTGCTGATTCAGTTTCCAGTTTCCTTCAAGAACACGGACGAGAACCGCGACTACCTGGATTGGCTGTTGCGGCAGTTCATCGAGTACCCCCGCGTCATCGAAGTGCGCCACTCCAGCTGGAACCGCGAAGAGACGCTGCGCTATTTCGCCCAGAAGAACGTCGCCTTCTGCAACATTGACCAGCCGGTGCTGGGGCAGTCGCTGGCGCCCACGCAACATGTCACTTCAGAAATCGGCTACGTGCGCCTGCACGGCCGCAACTACGACCAGTGGTTCGATTGCGACAACCGCAACGACCGCTACAACTACTTGTATAGCGAAACGGAACTGGCCAGCTGGAAGGGAAAGGTGGAGAACATCGCCCGCCAGTCGCAGGTAACCTACGTGGTGGCCAACAATCACTTCCAAGGCAAGGCCGTTGTCAACACCATCCAGATGAAACACATGATCACGGGCCGGCCGGTGAAAGTCCCCGAACTGCTGCTCAAGCGCTACCCCGAACTGGAAAAGGTAGCGACGGCAAGCACGGCGGCGTGAGGGAAGCAATCTGAAATACAGCAATTAGCAGTTAGCATTTGGCCCGTTCGCGTGTTTGCCGAATCGCAAGGGCTAAATGCTAAGTGCCAATTGCTAACTGGCTGGGCTTGCGGACGCCCGCCGCTGCTTTTCATACTCGGTAATGGCCGAGTGGTGCTTTAGTGTCAGCCCGATGTCGTCCAACCCTTCCAGCAGGAACTTGCGTTTGAAGTCGTCCATTTCGAAGCGCGCCACGAAGCCGGAGTCGTCGCGCACCTCTCTTTCTACCAGGTCTACCTTCAGCTGGTAGATTTCTACCCTCGCCGTTTTGGCCAGCAGTTCCGCCACTTTGGCGTCATCCAGCACAACCGGTAATAGGCCATTTTTTATGCAATTATTGGCAAAAATATCGGCAAAAGAAGGGGCAATCACCGCGCGAAAGCCGTAATCAAGCAGCGCCCAGGGGGCATGCTCGCGCGAGGAGCCGCAGCCAAAATTCTTTCCCGCCAACAGGATGCCGGCACCGGCATAGCGCGTCTGGTTGAGTACAAACTCCGGATTTGGTTTGCCATCAGGCAGATAGCGCCAGTCATAGAACAGGAACTGGCCGTAGCCGCTGCGCTCAATGCGCTTCAGAAACTGCTTGGGGATAATCTGGTCAGTGTCAACGTTGGCTCGGTCGAGCGGCGCCACTTTTCCGGTATGTACTTGAAAAGCCTGCATCAGTCGCGATACTCCCAGTTTCTGATGTCCACAAAGTGACCTGCGATGGCAGCGGCGGCGGCCATGGCCGGGCTAACCAGGTGGGTGCGGCCACGAGCGCCCTGGCGGCCTTCGAAATTGCGATTGCTGGTGGAGGCGCAGCGCTCAAGTGGCTGAAGAATATCCGGGTTCATGCCCAGGCACATGGAGCAGCCCGACTCACGCCACTCGAAGCCGGCTTCGCGAAATACCTGGTCGAGCTTTTCCTTTTCGGCCGCCTGCTTTATGGCCTGGGACCCGGGCACCACCATAGCCTGAACTTTTGCGCTCACCTTGTGGCCTTTGGCGACGCGAGCGGCAGCGCGCAGGTCTTCCAGGCGGGCGTTGGTGCAGGAGCCGATGAAGACGCGGTTGACCGCGACCTCCTGCATGGGCGTGCCGGGGCGCAATCCCATGTATTCCAGGGCGCGCAGGGCGGCGCCGCGCTCGGCTTCAGAAGGGAGGCGTTGCGGATCGGGAACGCGCTCGGTGACTGGGACGACCATGCCGGGATTGGTGCCCCAGGTGACGGCGGGCGCGAGGCTGGCGGCATCAATTTCCACCACGCGATCGAACTGCGCTCCGGGGTCGGTGGGCAGAGTCTTCCAGTGGGCAACAGCCTGGTCCCAGACTTCGCCTTTAGGTACAAAGCGGCGGCCGCGCAGATAAGCAAAGGTGGTTTCGTCCGGGGCGACCATGCCGGCGCGGGCGCCGGCTTCGATGCTCATGTTGCAGAGCGTCATGCGACCTTCCATGCTGAGCGCACGAACGGCTTCGCCGGCATATTCGATCACATAGCCGGTGGCGCCGTCGGTGCCGATGCGGCCGATGATGCCCAGCACGAGGTCCTTGGCGGTCACGCCCTGGGGCAGAGAACCGCGGACCATGATCTGCAAAGTTTTGGGCCGCTGCTGGCGCAGGCACTGCGTGGCCAGCACATGCTCGACTTCCGATGTGCCGATGCCAAAAGCGAGAGCGCCAAATGCTCCATGGGTGCTGGTATGGCTGTCGCCGCAGACGATGGTGATTCCGGGACGGGTGAGACCCAGTTCGGGGCCGATGACGTGAACGATGCCCTGCTCGGTGGAACCGATATCGAAGAGCGGCACGCCGAAATCGCGGCAATTGCGGCGCAGAGCTTCCACCTGCTGGGCGGCAATGGGATCGCGAATGATGCTGCGCTCCGCCGCCAGCGTAGGAACGTTGTGGTCCACGGTGGCGAAGCTGAGGTCGGGACGGCGCACAGGACGTCCGGCCAGACGCAAGCCTTCGAAGGCTTGGGGCGAAGTGACTTCGTGCACAAGGTGGAGGTCAACGTAGAGCAGGGCGGGCTCGCCTGCGGGCTGGCAGACGACGTGCTCGTCCCAGATCTTTTCGAAGAGAGTGCGTGGCCGGCTCATGACTGCTCCAGCTTATACCGCATGGTAGGCGTGACGGCTGTCGAGAATGTCGGCCACCACTTTTTCCACCTGCATCCCCATTTGCACGGTGGAGACCAGGTCAATGCGGGAACGGCCACGGGCCAGGTCTGCGGTACGATAGCCGGCCTCGAGCACGGAACGGATAGCGAACTCGACATCACGCGCCTCCTGCTCCAGTCCGGCGGAATAGCGCAGCAGCAGGGCCGCCGAGGCAATTGCGCCCAGCGGGTTGGCGATGCCGCGGCCAGCGATATCGGGCGCCGAGCCGTGTACCGGCTCATAGAGGTTCACCGAGCCCCCGATGGTGGCAGAGGCCAGCATGCCCAGGGAGCCGGTGATGACGGCGGACTCGTCAGAGAGGATGTCGCCGAACAGATTTTCGGTGAGAATCACGTCGAAGCGCCGGGGATCGTTCACCAGATGCATGGCACAGGAATCAACGTACATGTGCTCGAGGGTGACTTCGGGATAGTCGCGCGCCACGCGGCTTACAACCTTGCGCCAGAGCTGGGAGGTTTCCAGCACGTTGGCCTTGTCCACGGAAGTGACCTGGCGGCGGCGACGGCGCGCCTCGCGAAAAGCGACGTGGGCAATGCGCTCGATCTCCTCCACCGAGTAGCGCATGGTGTTGAAAGCGCTGGTGCCTTCGTCGTTAAAACCGCGGTCCTCACTGAAGTAGAGGCCACCCAGCAGTTCGCGAACCACGAGGATATCGGCGCCCTCGGCGACTGCAGGTTGCAGCGGGGAACAATCGGCAATGGCCTTGTAGGCAATCGCAGGGCGCAGGTTGGCGTAGCCGCCCAGGGCCATGCGCAGCTGCAGCAGGCCGGATTCGGGGCGCAGGTGACGGGGCAGTTCGTCAAAATCGGGGCCACCGACGGCGCCCATCAGCACCGCGTTGCTCTGCAGGCAGGCGTCCAGCGTGTCCGAGGGAAGAGGGCTGCCGCTGGCGCGGTAGGCCGCTCCTCCAAAGCGCTTTTCCTGAAATTGAAAACCGTGGCCGGCAAATTCGGCCACGGTTTGCAGAACACGGACCGCTTCCGCCGTGACTTCCGGGCCGACACCATCACCAGGGAGAATTGTGATCTTAAGTTTCATGACTTTTTACTACGCGTTGCGGAAAACACAAGATCTCCTTCGGCAAGCTCAGGGCAGGCTCTCGACTCGCGCTCCCCTCGCCAAGCTCGGGTTGCGCTCGCTCGGGATGACAACCCTTAAACGAAAGCAGGTCCTTCGCTGCGCTCCGGATGACAATCCGAACATTTACCCGACACTAGTTGGCGAAGGCGGCGCGGGCGCCCGGTCCGCTGGCGGCTGGTTTGGGCTCGCGGCGGGAGCGGGGCAGCAGCGCAATCAGATCCTGGTCGTAAATGTTTTTCTTGCGGTCGGCAAGTGTGGTGAAGGCTTGGTAGACCGAGTCCAGTTCCGTGCCGGACAAGGCAAACCCCAGCTCGGTATAGCGGCGCGCCAACGCATGACGGCCAGAATGCTTGCCGAGCACAATGCGGTTGCCGGGTGCGCCCACTGACTCGGGCGTCATGATCTCGTAGCAGAGCGGGTTGCTCAGCACGCCGTGCTGATGAATGCCGGCTTCATGGGCGAAGGCATTGGCGCCCACAATGGCCTTGTTGGGCTGGGGTGCAAAGGAAATGGTGCGGGCCAGCAATTGGCTGGCGTGGTACAACTCAGTCGTGTTGATGCCGGTTTCGTACTTCAGCCGGTCAGGGCGCACGCGCGTGGCCATCACGATTTCTTCCATTGCGGCGTTGCCGGCGCGTTCGCCAATTCCGTTGATGGTGCATTCCACCTGACGCGCGCCCGCTTCCAGGGCCGCCAAGGTGTTGGCTACGGCCATGCCCAGGTCATTGTGGCAGTGGACAGAAATAATCACATTCTCGAGGCCGCGCACGCGCTCGCGAATAGTAGTAATGATGGCACGATATTCCTCGGGCACGGTATAGCCGACCGTGTCGGGAATATTGATGGTGGTGGCGCCGGCATCCACGGCCGCCTGCACTGCCTGGCAGAGGAAGTCCAGCTCAGAGCGGGTAGCGTCCTCGGGCGAGAACTCCACGTCATCGCACAGGGTGCGGGCGTAAGCCACGGAAGTGGAAATCTGGCGCAGGCATTCCTCGCGCGTGATCTTGAGCTTGAACTGCAGGTGAATATCGGAAGTGGCGAGGAAAATGTGAATGCGGGGATGCTCGGCGAATACCAGGGCTTCCCAAGCGCGACTGATGTCTTCTTCCTTGGCGCGGGCCAGACCAGCAATGATTGGACGGCGCACCTCCTGGGCCACGGCGCGCACGGCTTCGAAGTCGCCTTGCGAGGCGATGGGGAAGCCGGCTTCGATCACATCCACGCCGAGCTTATCCAGCTGGCGGGCCAGGCGGAGCTTTTCGGGCACGGTCATACTGCAGCCCGGGGCCTGTTCGCCATCACGCAGGGTGGTATCGAATACCGTCACGCGCGAGCTGGTCATGGTTCCTCCCCACCAAGGTTTCCGGCTATTTGACGGTAAATTGAGCAATAAGTCAAGCTTATAAATCTTTTAGCAACCATAAGTATGAGTTATGATATCGCCCTGTAAAGGAACGTCTTAGCCCAACGTAATGGGGAGAACATGGAACTTTTTCAGCTAGAAACCTTCTTGGCGGTCGCGGAGGAGAAAAGCTTTTCGCGGGCGGCCAAGCGCCTGCACCGCACCCAGCCGGCGGTGAGCCAAGTGATCCGCAACCTGGAAGAGGAGGTAGGCGAGCTGCTGCTGGACCGCTCCTCGCGCGACGGCACGCTTACGGACGCAGGGAGGTTACTGCACGAATACGCCCAGGAGCTGCTGAACCTGCGCAATGAGGCCCGCCAGTCGCTAGTGGAGCTGCGGCAGTTGCAGAAGGGCAGGCTGACCATCGCCGCCAACGAGTACACCTCGCTCTACCTGCTGCACGTGCTGCACGAGTTCAGGCGGGCGTATCCCACAATTCACATCACCATTCAGAGAGCGCTGGCCAGCCGCGTACCGCAGCTGCTGCAGGAGCACGCGGCGGAATTGGGGACGGTATCGTTCCGGCCGGAGGACCCGCAGCTGCGCTCTATCGTGGTGTACCGGGACGAATTGGCCTTCGTGATGCCGCCAACTCACCCGCTAGCTGCAGCGGGCAATGTGAACATTCGCCAACTGGGGGCGGAGGTCTTCGTGGCCCACAATGTGCCTTCGCCGTACCGGGCCAAGGTGCTGCAGGCGTTTGCCCGCCACAAGACGCCGCTGAACATGGATGTGGAGATGCCGACCATTGACAGCATCAAGAAGTTTGTGGCCATGGGGAATGGGGTGGCGCTGGTGCCGGGTCTGGCGGTGGAGCATGAAATCGCGCGCGGCGAACTGGTGCGGGTGCCCGTGAGCGAGCTGAATTTTGAGCGACGGCTAAGGATAATCTACCGGCGCAATGCCACGCTCTCGCATGCGGCGCAGGCGTTTTTGAAGATAGTGGAGACGCTGAGCAGCACGAAGGAGGGGCGGTTTCTGTTTCAGGCGGAGCGTTAGCGGTGCCCCCGTCCAGCACAAGGTCCCTCGACTTGCGCTCACCCCGCATGCTCAGTTCGCGTTCGCTCCGGATGACAGGGGAAAGGATGGAGGCTTAGGAGCGGAAAAACTGCTCAATCAGTGGCCAGTAGGTGCGGACGATATGCTCGGTTTTCAGGTGGCCGCCACGAGGGAGCAGGCGGAGCCGTATGCCGGCGGCAGCGGCAAAGTCTCGTACCGAACGCCAGGGGATGTAGGGGTCGTCCTTGGCGTGGAACATCAGAATTTTTTCGGGACTGAGCTCTTTAATGTGATGAACGGGATTGTAGAAGGTCCCGGAACGCAACTTGTTCCAGTTGCGCTCGCTGAGACGATAACCATTGCCGAAGGCCTGCTGGATGTAGGCAGGATAGCTGGGGTTGGATGTTTCCTTCTTCTGCTCCTCAGACAAGATGCTCCAGTCCACCACCGGACAATTGGCGACCACCTTGCTCACTCGCGGGTCGAGGGAGGAGAGGATAGCGGCGGCTCCCCCGAAGCTGCCGCCGATCACGAAGATCTTGTCGGGAGAGAGCCGGAACTTCTGTCCAAATGCCAGATCGCGCACACCGCGGGGCAGTTCGTCAATGATGTTTGCGAGGTCCTGCTGAGGAGCTTTCTGCAGGAACTGGCCGCCGCTTTCCCAGGCTCCGCGCCATCGGGGGTAGAAAACCCAGTAGCCTTGGCGGGAGAGGAACTCCGCCAGAGGCTGCTTGCGGGGAACAGAGGGCATGCCGTCGCAGAGCAGGATGACGCGCTGCTTTTTCTGTGAGCGGGCCGGAGGCAGAAATTCGGCCACGATTTCCTTTTTGAAACGTGTGCGGAACATAGGGAAAGTATATGGCCGACGAGCAGGGAATCGGCAGCTCCTGCGGTGAGATCAAATGGACCCTCACTCAGGCACAAATGCATAGGTTCTTCGTCGCACTTGCCGAGCAGGCTCGGTTCGTGCTTCCTCAGAATAACAAGTCGTACGCAATGTGGCGCGAGATGGTGGAACGCTGTGACGCTCAGCTAAACAAGCAGGTGCTTCGCTGCGCTCAGCATGACAGACTGAGAGTAAGCAAGCTGGGCAAGTTCCATGGCATGAACAGAGTGGAGACGGCGAGGCGGATGGCAGCTGCATGCCCCTTGACAGATGCTTTCCGGGCGCGGAAAATACGTCCCCTATTGTATACCGGTCGTGATCCATTCGGCATATCCTTCCAGGCCCAGGACCGGATGAAGCTGTTTATTAATCGGGAATCATCGAGGTTGTGAGTTCGGCCCGGGCCCATCTTATCCGCTTACGAGCATCAGTTTAGGCCGCTATCCCTTTCATGTTGACTGCACGACGCTGGTTCGCGTCAGTTGCGAGTGAGGGAAAGTCCGGCTCTGAGGATGAGCGTGTGTATAGGGCCACCGGACGGGAGAACGCGTCATGAAGCTCGCTGTGCGTGTTTCATTTCTAATACTCATCATGATTCTGGCAGCCATAGTTACCGGCTGCGGTGGCGGGGGTACCTCAACACCCCCACCGCCCATCTCGGTTACCGTATCTGCAGCCGCTTCCCAGGTTGACGTGGGCAGCCAAACCGCTATCACCGCCCAGCTGACCAACGACTCGTCCAACCAAGGCGTAACCTGGAGCATGTCGCCGGCGCCGGGAACGGGATCAGGGTTGTTGATCAATGTGACGGGAACATCAGTCACCTATAAAGCTCCCGGCACGCCACCAGCCAACCCGGTGACGGTGACGATCACGGCTACCGCCGTCGCCGACGGAACGAAGTTTGGCCAGGTAAGCATCACGCTCAACTCCGTCTCGGTTTCAACCTCGGCAAACAACTACACGGTGGGGGCGGGCGGCACTTCACAGCTCAGCGCGGTGGTGAGCGGCGACCCGTCCAACCGCGGCGTGACCTGGGCGATTTCTCCGGCGTCGGGGGCAGGGACACTGAGCAATCCGACAAGCACGTCTGTGACCTACAACGCGCCGCCGACGCCGCCGGCGAACGATGTGGATGTGGCGATTACGGCGACTTCGGTGGCGGACACCACCAAGTCGGGCGTGTTAGTCATTACATACGCTGCCATTGCGGTTTCCGTGACGGCGACGCCCAGTTCCGTAGAGGCAACCGGCACGGCCCAGGTGAGCGCCACGGTGAATTACGATCCATCCGGCCAGGGAGTGACGTGGGCGATTTCCCCTACGAGCGGAGCTGGCACACTAAGCAACGCGACCAGCAAGGCGGTGATGTATACCGCTCCGCCGACTCCTCCGGCGAGCGACCTGATGGCGACCATCACTGCCACATCAATGTCTGACGCGACAAAGTCGGGCAGCTCCGGTGTTACGGTTCTGGCCATTACGGTGGCAGTTACACCCACCTCGGCCCTTATCCCGATTACCGCCAGCCTGCAATACAACGGCACGGTGAACAACGATCCCACGAATAAGGGCGCGGCGTGGACAGTCACGCAAAATGGAAGCACGTGTTCGCCCGGATGCGGCACCCCGGCGCCTGCGAATACGCTGAATGGGACGCCCACTACCTACACAGCTCCAGCCACGGCGCCGGCCAGCCCGGCAGTTACGCTGACCGCGACTTCGGTGGAAGACAACACGAAATCGGCGAACACAGCCATTACGGTCAGTACTGGCAGCGTGGAACTGGTTCCCTACACATTGAACTTTGGCACCGTGAAGGGCCCCGGCGGTGGATCCCGGACCCTGACAGTAGCATTAACCAACACGGGAGCCACGGCTCTGAGCATCTCCAGCATCACCACTACGCCCACTGCTTTCAGTCAAACCAATAATTGTGGCACGAGCGTCGGGGCGGGGTTGTCCTGCACGGTTACGGTGACTTTCAAGCCCATCGCGCGGGGGGTTTTTCATGGCAATCTCGTAATCAGCGACAGCAGCACCGACAGCCCGCAGCAGGTGGCTCTGACGGGAACCGGGTTATCAAGGATCTTTTTCGGAACGGCGGTGCAGTCCGCATTGACTCGCCACAAGAATGTCACGATTCCAAGCACCACCTTCCCAAATAAGGTTGGAACGAGGGTGATAGACCTGGTTGATGCAACCCGCAATGATCCTTACCTCGCGAATGGCACAAAACGCGAGCTGCTGGTGCGTCTCTGGTATCCGGCGTCGCTGGCGCAGGGCTGCAAGGCGGCGGAATATACCTCGGCCGGAGTGTGGAGCTACTTCTCGCAGCTTAAGGGCGTAACACTGCCGCAGGTCACCACTAATAGCTGCTGGAACGCCGCGATGGCGGGCGGGCAGCATCCGGTGGTCGTGTTTACGCACGGCTACACCGGTACCTTCACCGATTACACCTTCCTGTTTGAGGACCTGGCCAGCCGGGGTTACGTCGTTGCCTCGGTGGATCACACCTACGAGGCCACGGCGGTAGAGTTCCCGAATGGGCGGCTGGTGAAATCGGTACTTGGCAGCTATCTGGCCAAGAGCGCAAAGATGGACGAAAAAACAGTCACCTTCGCGGTCTCGGTCCGTCTGGACGATCTGAAATTCGTGCTGAACGAACTGGAGCGGCTGAATGCCGGAAACAAAGATCCATTCGCCGGCAGGCTGGACATGTCGAGGGTGGCGCTGGCCGGCCATTCCCTGGGCGGATTGACGGCCCTGCTGGGGGTGCAGCAAGATCCGCGCTTCAGGGCGGGAGTGATTCTCGACGGGGTGCTGCCGGACTTTGTCGCAGTGGGCACGCAGACACCAATGCTGGTGCTGACCGCGGGCAACGACGGATGGGGCGAGAATGACTGCCGGTTGTGGAACGGTCTGCGCGGCCCGCGCGTAGCTGTGAACCTGAAAGGCGCCGAGCATGTGACACCGTCGGACGCAGTGTGGCTGGCCAGGTACGCCATCAAATCCGGCACCATGGGCCCGGAGAAAACAATAGCCGCGGTGCGAGCCTACGTGGCTGCGTTTTTGGACGCGAACCTGAAGGGCCTGCCTGCGGCTCGGCTGCTGAAGGGGTCGTCGCGCGAGTACCCAGATGTCGTGGTGACCACCCAGGGTCAGTCGCCCTGCGGCCAGCCATAACGAGGAGCGCTACGTCAGAATGACTGAAAGCGAGCAGACGGAGGAGCAAGCAATGCTAGCGGTGGTTGACCGCTTTAACCAGGCTTTCAATCGGCACGACGCGGATGCCCTGGCCGAGCTTCTGACCGACGACACTGTATTTGAAGATACGTCGCCCGCGCCGGATGGACGGCGAGTGGAGGGTAAAGCCGCGGTGACCGAGTTCTGGCGAACCTGGTTTGCGCGCAACCCCGACGCCCACTTCGAGGCTGAGGAAACCATCGTAAGCGGCAACCGGGCGGTTGTTCGGTGGGTGTATTGGAAGACGCGCAACGGCCAGCCCTGGCACCTGCGCGGAGTGGACATTTTCACCGTGCGTAACGGGAAGGTAGCCGCGAAGCTGGCATACGTCAAGGGTTAGAACGAACTCAGGCTGACGCTCAGCTAGCCAGACGCGCTATGCGCGCCCGTGCGGGCGAGGGCTCCCGTGCCCACGCAGAAAATCACCGCAGAGCAAAGCTTCCCATCGAACAAGCTGGTCATTTAAATTAGGGGGAATGTCCACCACCGGGGAGCGATTCGAGCGGGCAGTAGCCATCATGGAGCGGTTGCGGGCGCCGGGCGGGTGTCCGTGGGACCGCGAGCAGACCTTCGACTCCATCAAGCCTTACACCCTGGAAGAAGCCTACGAGGTCCTGGAGGCGATTGACAATCGCGACTGGGACGAACTGACGGGCGAACTGGGCGACCTGCTGCTGCAAGTGTTGTTCTACGCGGAAATGGCCAAGGAGCAGGGGACATTTTCGATTGACGAAGTGCTGGAGCGGCTCTCCAAGAAGCTGGTGGACCGGCATCCGCACGTGTTCGGAAATGTGAAGGCGGAGACGTCGTCGGAGGTGCTGCGCAACTGGGAGGCGCTGAAAGCGGAAGAGAAGAAGAAACGGTTGGCGGCGAGAGGGAATGCCGCCGAAGCCGAGACGGAGCCGAACTCGGCACTGGCAGGTGTTTCCTCGGGCATCCCAGCGCTGCTGGAAGCATTTAAGTTGAGCTCGCGGGCTGCGCGTGTGGGATTTGACTGGCCGGAAATTGGCGGGCTGTTTGAAAAGCTGAACGAGGAAGCGCGAGAGCTGCAGCAGGAGTTGTGCGAGTTTCCGCAGCCGGGGCCGAAGCCGCACGGGCGGGGAGTGGCGGGCTCAGGCGGGCAGAAAGCCGGGGAAGCGCTGCAGGGACGGCTGGAGGACGAGGTCGGCGACCTGCTGTTCGTGGTGGTGAACATAGCGCGCTATCTTTCGCTGGACCCGGAGTCGGCGCTGAAGCGCACCAACCGCAAATTTAAGCGCCGCTTTCAGTGGCTGGAGGAGCAGCTGCGGGAACGAGGCAAGGCGCCCCAGGATGCGAGCATGGACGAGCTGGAAAATCTATGGCAACAGGCCAAACAGCAAGAGAACGGGCAAAAGTGAGCGCGCCGGTGGTGGAGATTCGTAATTGCCACGAACTGGAGGAATTTCGCGCCTGCCTGGAGCTGCAGAAACAGGTGTGGGGTTTTACCGACGCCGAACTGGTTCCGCTGCGCATGTTCGTGGTAGCAGCCAAAATCGGCGGCCAGGTGATTGGCGCCTTTGAAGGCAGGTGGCTGGTGGGGTTTGCGCTGGCGGTGCCGGGAGCGCGGGCAGGGCATCCTTACCTGCATTCGCACATGCTGGCGGTGCTTCAGAGCCACCGCAACAGCGGGCTGGGGCGAAAAATCAAGCTGTTTCAGCGGGAGGACGCGCTGGAACGTGGATTTGAGCTGATCGAGTGGACCTTCGACCCCCTGGAGATCAAGAACGCCTACCTCAATATCGAGCGACTGGCGGCTATTGCCCGGCGCTACAACCTGAACCAGTACGGAATCACTTCGTCGCCGCTGCAGGGATTCTTGCCCACCGACCGGCTGGTGGCGGAATGGTGGTTGCGATCGAAGCGGGTGGAGGCTTTTCTGAGCAGCGGGCAGAAGCCGGAGTTTGAGACGGTGCGACGGATTTCCGTGCCAGCGCAGATTTATGAGTGGAAGGCAGCGGAGGGCACGCGCGAGCGAGCGGCGGAAGTGCAGGAGCGCAACCGCCAACAGTTTTTGAAGGCATTCGGCGAGGACCTGGCGGTGCTGGGTTACGAGCGGGATGGGGAAGGGAACGGGACGTTTCTGCTGGGAAGGTGGGAAGAAAAGTGGTCGTACGGCTGCGGTTCTTAGTACCCAGTACCTAGTACTCAGTTGTCTTACTCCGGACATGTGAGTGCTGACGCCTGTGGCCTGAGTTCTGACTACTAACATGAAAATTGAAGCCATCACGCTGCGCGAAATTCGCATGCCGCTGGTCCATTTCTTTGAGACCAGCTTCGGGCGCACCTACGAGCGCCGCATCCTTCTGGTCACCGTGCACTGTCAGGGGCTGGACACGTGGGGCGAATGCGTGGCGGGCGAGGACCCGTTCTACAGCGACGAGTGGATAGACAGCGGCTGGCTTACGCTGAAAAAGTATCTGGCCCCGGCGGTGATTGGGCGCAACCTGGAGGCGGGGCGCGACTGCGTGGCGTTATTTGCCCGCATACGCGGTCACCGCATGGCCAAGGCCGCCATCGAAAACGCGCTGTGGGACGCCGAGGCGCGCGAGAAGGGGCAACCGCTGTGGAAGCTGCTGGGAGGGACGCGGCGGGAAATTGCCTGCGGAGTTTCCATCGGCATTCAGGACAGCGTGGAGCAGCTGCTGGAGAAGATTGCCACCGAACTGGCGGCCGGCTACCAGCGTATCAAGGTGAAAGTGAAGCCGGGCTGGGACGTGAAGGTGCTGGAGCGGATCCGGCAGAAGTGGCCGGAGACCCTGCTGAGCTGCGACGCCAACTCCGCCTACGCGCTCGATGACATCGGCCACCTGAAGCGGTTTGACCAGTTCAAGCTGCTGATGATCGAGCAGCCGCTGTGGAACGATGATATCTACCTGCACGCGCGCCTGCAGCGGGAGCTGAAAACCCGGATTTGCCTGGACGAGTCCATCCACAACGCGCGCGATGCGGAGATGGCGGCGGAACTGCGTGCCTGCGGCATCATCAATATCAAGGTGGGGCGGGTGGGCGGTTTCAGCGAGGCGGTGCGCGTGCACGACATCTGCCAACTGCACCAGATTCCCGTATGGTGCGGCGGAATGCTGGAGTCGGGCGTGGGACGGGCGCAGAACATTGCCCTTTCCACGCTGAATAATTTCAGCCTGCCGGGCGACGTTTCTGCTTCGAAACGGTACTGGAAAGAGGACATCATCGAGCCGGAGGTAACAGTGTCTGCGCAGGGCGCTATCAAGGTTTGCGACCAGCCGGGCACGGGGTATCGCGTTCGCGAGGATTTGATAGAGAAGCTGACGGTGAGGAAAGAGCGCGTGACCAGTACCTAGTACCCAGTACCCGGTGAGAGCAACTAAAGGTCGCGGGCGACGCGGAAGCCGTAATCGGCATACTGGAACTCGGGTGGAATGCTCGAGCGGGTGTGGCAGCGCGAGACTTTGATGTGGTGACGCCAGGAGCCTCCGCGGGAAGCCTTGCGCTTGCCGGTTGCGGCTCCTTGAGGATTGCGTTCGGGTGAAACCTGGTAGTAACCGGCATCAAACCAGTCGCTGCACCATTCGTGGACGTTGTCGCACATGTTGAACAGCCCGTACACGTTGGGCCCATAGCGCGCCACAGGCTCAGGCCCGGTAAGCCAGCGCCGTTCATAATCGGGCAAAGATTGCGGCGGAGCGTCACCCCAAGGAAACAGCTTGCCCTCCTCGCCGCCGCGCGCGGCGCGTTCCCACTCAGCTTCCGTGGGCAGGCGATAGTGGCGCCCGCTTACTTCCGAGAGCCACTGGCAATACTGCTCCGCCTCAAACCAGGAGACGGCCACAACCGGCTGCAGAGGGTGATCGAAGCCAGCATTGTTCCAAAAAGCGGGCGGGGTGAACTGGCGGGCGCGCAGGAGGCGCTCATAGTCGGCATTTGTTACCTGGCAGCAAGCCAACTCGAAAGCATCCACCCATACGCGGTGCACGGGGCGCTCACAGTCAAGGCCGGAGGCATGGCCCATGTTGAACGAGCCTTCGGGAATGTGCGCCATGGCGGGCTCGACAGCGGACGGAGTCAATTCGCGCAGAGACACGATGGTTCAAATTAGCACAGAAGCTGACTTGCTGACTGGCTGGTTAGCTGACTAGCAGCGCGGAAAGGCGCGGAGTATCACCATCAGCACAAATCTTTGCGTTGCACCAACCTTGGGTAATTGACGCCGGAGGCGCCGAGTTCTAAGTTAGTGGCTGCTGCTCGCATTCATACCCTATTTCTCCAATCCCCTGTTTGCGGTTATCGAAGGGCATTCAGACAGACGAGCCTGTTTTGCAGGAGCTGCCAGTGTTCGCGCGCGCCTTGGAACTGACAACCCGGCCGGGGAAACTGCGGGAGGTAGTTCGCGCCCTGCGGGAAGGGTGGTTGCCAACGTTGAACGCGCAGCCGGGATTCGTGGAGCATTACATTCTGGCTTCCGACGCCGAACCGGACCGGCTCGTGGTTTTGACCCTGTGGATGCATCACGGGCACGCGGAATGGTTTTATCGTCGCCACTACAGCAAAATGCGGCGCAAACTGGAGCCACTTTTGGAATTCGAGCCGGTGATCCGCACCTTCAATGTGGAAAACGGGCAGGTGCCCGCCGGACGAACCAGCCGAGCTGTGGGCACGCGAGCCCGGCCCGCATGAGCGCGCGCAGCGTTTAGAATCTCATTCATGCCCTCCCTTTTCTCCCGCCTGAATGAAGAAGTAATCGCATGCCATCGCTGCCCGAGGCTGGTGGCCTATCGTGAGCAGGTGGCGCGCGAAAAGCGCCGCGCTTACCGCGACTGCGAATACTGGGGTAAGCCCGTGCCCGGCTTCGGCGATCCCGAGGCGCGCGTGCTTATCCTGGGCCTGGCGCCGGGCGCGCATGGCTCCAATCGCACTGGGCGGCCGTTCACCGGGGATTCGTCAGGAAACTTCATGTATCCGGTGCTGCACCACACCGGCTTCGCCTCCCAGCCCGGGGCCACGCACTGCAACGACGGGCTGCGGCTGAAGGACGCCTATATCACCGCCGCCGTGCGTTGCGCGCCGCCGCAGAACAAGCCGTTGCCAGAGGAGATCGCCAACTGCAGCCTATTTCTCGATCGGGAGATCACACTGCTTAAAAACGTGCGCGTGGTCGTAGCCCTGGGACGGATTGGCTTCGAGGCTTACCTGAATTACCTGAAACGCCAGGGCCTGCTGAAAAGCAAAAAGGATTTTGTGTTTGGACACGGCGCCCAGTATGAAATACCCGCCGGGCGTATCCTGCTTGCTTCCTACCATCCCTCCAATCAGAACACGCAGACGGGAAAGTTGACGCGGCAGATGTTCACCGAAATTTTCCTCCGCGCCGCAGGCCTGGCTGCCCAGACCTCAACGCAGGGAACGAGGGGGCATTTGGCCACCGCTGAAGCCTGACCCGCCCTGTCGCTCGGGCTGCGGGGTAGAGCCGTAACTTGTTACGGCTCCTGGAGACGTTGCAAATGTCTCTACTGTAGATCGTGAACCGTCTGCGACCTCAGCGTTAAGGGTTTTGATCGAAGCCAAGGAAAACAGGCTCGGGGACCAGCTGAATCCCGAAAGTGTCGGCCACGCGCTGCTGGATTTCGTTTTTCAGGGCAAGAACGTCATTGGCGGTAGCGTCGCCGCGGTTCACGATGGCCAGCGCGTGCTTGCGCGAAATGCCCACCGGGCCGCGGGTGTAGCCCTTAGCCAATCCGGAATGTTCCACCAGCCATGCCGCTGAAACCTTGTGCCGGGCGCTCAGCGCGGGGTAGCTGGGCATCTGGAGGCCCAGCGCCGCGGCGCGGTCGATGAGTTGCTGATGCTGCTCGGCGGTAAGCACGGGATTCTTGAAAAAGGAGCCGGCGCTGCGGCAGTCCTCGTCGCCGGCCACGATGAGCATGGCCTTGCCGGCGCGGATGTGGCGCACCGCTTCCCGCACTTCGGCCAGGGTCGGCTTGCCGCTGCGGCCGGCGAAATACTTCTTGAGGTCGGCATATTCGAGCCGCGGCTGTCCCGCGGGAGTTAGCGCATAGGTCACGCGCAGAATGATGTAGCGGCCACGCTCGCTGGTATTGAAGATGCTGGTGCGGTAGGCGAAACCGCAGGCTGGATTGCAGAGCTCGCGCAAGTGGCCATCTTTGAGGTCGAGCGCCTGCACGCTTTCGATGGTTTCGGAAACTTCCTGACCGTAGGCGCCGACGTTCTGTACCGGAGTGCCGCCCACACAGCCGGGAATGCCGCTGAGGCACTCGATGCCGGCGCAGTCGCGGGCGACGGCGCGCGCCACAAACCGGTCCCACTCCTCGCCAGCTCCGACATCGAGAATGAATTTGTCGCCTTCCTCACGCTCTTCCAGGCCGGTGATGCGGATACGCAGCACCAGTCCAGGCCAGCCGGAATCGGAGACCACAAGGTTGCTGCCGCCGCCCAGCACAAACAGGGACAGTCCGCGCTCCCCAGCATAGTGAACCGCGCGGCGCACATCCTCGGCGGAGGCAGCCTCCCCGAAAAAGCGCGCGGGACCGCCCACTCCCAGGGTGGTCAGCGGCGCCAAGGGTACGTTTTCGCGGATGAGCATGAGGGTGGGTCAATCATACAGCCAGGGGCGCCACGGCAGCAGACGGCCGCCGTTTAATGCGGCTGCTGTTCATTCCGCTGGTTCCTGATGCGGTTCCGCCGAAGCAATGAGCGCGCTGGCGCAAGGCATATTAGAATAGGGTCATCTCTTCCAAGGAGCGGGAATGTATCCAGAGCTGATGGTGTTGCCCATGCGTGAAGAATTGACGCGCCTGGGGATAGAAGAATTGCGGAGCGCCACCGAGGTGGAGCAAGCGCTGGCCAAGCCGGGCACGACCATGGTAGTGGTGAATTCAATTTGCGGGTGCGCGGCAGGGCGAATGCGTCCAGCGGTCCGTGTGGCGCTGCAGCATGCCGTGCGGCCCGACCAGGCTGTGACCGTTTTTGCCGGCCAGGACCGTGATGCCACGGAGCGGGCGCGGGAATATTTCGAGGGCTATCCGCCTTCTTCGCCTTCGATTGGGCTGCTGCGCGATGGCAAGCTGGTTTACATGATGCAGCGAAGCGACATCGAAACGCGCGAGGCGGAAGACATTGCTGCCGTCCTGACTGCGGCTTTCGATAAGTTCTGCGCTAAGGCGGCATCAAGGTAGAGAGTTTCTCTCCGGTCCGGCGATTGCGAATCGCCGGGCTTTCGTTTTCACCGGGGCTAAGCCCACATTTTTCGAGGAGACGTTGCGAGCAGCGTCCCTACCAAGACCGAGGCGAGCTGCGCTCGCCCGGACAGGCGAGGGCGCCTGTCCCCACATGGATATCAGCGGCCCGCACTTCTGCGGCTGACTCCCGACTACTGATTCCTGACTACCGTCTTTTCCAGCCAATCCACCATGGCCTGCTTGTACCAGAGCCATCCGGGATGGGGCTCCCAGTGGTCCATGCCGTGGGGAGCGCCAGGAATAGTGATGAGGTCGCAGCGCGCGCCCACCTGCTTCATGTGCGAGCACATCTCCAGCGACTGGTCGTAGGGCACATCTTCATCCTTGGAGCCGTGAATGAGCAGGAAGGGCGGCATGTCTTTACTCACGTACACCACCGGCGAGGCTTTAATAAGAAGCGGCGCTGTTTCCGCGTTGACCTGTTTGATTCCCAGAAGCTCCAGTACCTCGTGTGGGAATGGCTTCCACTCCATGGCCGCGCTGATGAAGTCGTGAATGCCGTAAAGAGAAACCACTGCCGTCACCCGCGAGCCCGGCTGGTTGCGCGCGCCTACGTAGGACACCAGATGTCCGCCCGCGGACTCGCCGATAAGCGCGATGCGCTTGGGATCAATTTTGTATTCGGCAGCGTGTGCCTTCACAAAGCGGATGGCCTGCTCAATATCGTCGGCCGGAGCAGGAAACTGGTAGCGGGGGGCCAGCCGGTAGTTGATGCTGAACCAGGCGAATCCGGCTTTGCTCAGGGGCTCAAAAATGTAGGTGATGTACTGCTGTTTGTCGCCAGCCACCCATCCGCCGCCGTGTACCAGCACAGCCGCAGGAAAGGGCCCGGGGCCATCGGGGATGTTGGCGTCAAGGGTCAGATCGGCGCCGGCCGCGTGGCTGTAGACCACGTCTTTCAGCAGGCGGGCGTGGGCGGAAAGCGAGAACAGCAGGACGCCAAGCGCTGTGATGCCAATTCTCTGAATGGATGTCATAGCAAGAAGGCGCATTGGAAAAAAGCAATGATAAGCCTGAGCGCCGTGAACCTGCCAACGACACTCACGCGATTCTCTCTGTGCGTTGTGTTCCTGTGGTGATTTGATTCTCAGCGTGTATCTACGTTGAACCCCAGGATGGCATCCACCGAAATCGGGTCATTCCCGCGCAGCACGGGGCGGAAACGCCATTTAGAGAGCGCCGCCGTGACCAGGCTGACCTTCTCCGACGAGGGTCCCTGCAGTATCTTCACGTTGCGCAGCAAGCCCGCCCGGTCCATGGTGCAGGTGATGACCAGCCGCGTTTTTTTCAGACCTGGCGGCAGTTCGGTGCGGATGGCTTCGGGAGCTGTCAGGTCCTCGTCGAAGCCGGTGTTTTGGGAGCCCGGATCGGCGAACTGCAGCACCGCGATGCCCTGGTGAGTATCAATGTAGATGGTGTAGACCTTATCGCCCTTCAGCGCGCCATAAAGGTTCAGCGCGCCGCCGGAGCTGGGAGTTGCGATTACCGTGATGTCCGGGCGGTTCAGCTTTCGCTCGCTGGGCGTGTGTCCCGGTATGCTGGGCGGATCGCCGCCCACGGCGAAGCTGGGCAGGTTCACCACTCCGCCGCGGATGGCAACGCCAGCCATGGCTGTGTGACCGCCGCCACTCCCCGCACCCCCGCGGCCCGGGGCCGGCGAAATTCCGCCTTTGGCATTCAGCTTGGCGCCGAAGCCCGTGCCCGTATCGGCCGCGCCTGAGCCTTCCCCGACTTTCCCGCTGCCGCCGCCGTTGCCTTTGCCGAAGCCGGCGCCATTGCCTTCGCCGCCCAGCCCAGGGCGCCCGCCACCGGAGCGCGACATGGCCAGCGCGCCGCCAGCGGCATTGCCCGGCATGCCGACTTTCTCACCCGGCTGCATGGACATTACTACGCCTGATCCATTGGGATTGCCGCCGCTCGGACCCATTACGGGCGCCGGCCGTAAAGCCGCCAGCTGCCCGGCTTCGCCTCTGCTGCCGCCACTCTGTCCATTTCCCGCCACACCATCTCCCGCGAGGTTGGGCGGAGGCGGCACGACTCCCGGACCACCCGTCAACCCGCGCGCCAGTCCGGCGCCCAGGGGCTTGCCATCGGAAAATCCCGCCGTCGGCTGTACCGGCGGGGGAACCACGTTTTTGGTGCCTCCGCCAAAGAACGAGCCGGCGGCACTCCAGATCTCTTTCGCCAGGCTGTTCGTGGCGGGAGCCGGTTGTACCGGCGTGGGCGGCGGCAAGGCCAGCTTAGGATTCGGATTGTCGTACTGCACATCGCGAGCGGAAACTGGCGGCGGCACCACTTCAGCCTGTAGCTGCGGCGCCTGGACGCGCTCGATGTTACCCGCCACGGTGGGCGCGGGCCGGACCACCGTCACCCCCAGAGCGGGCGTGCGCAGCAGCTTGTTTCTTTCGATCTTCACCGAAGGCGGTACCACCTGGGCTGCCATGTTAGGACCGGCCCGAAGTTTGTCGCGGGTAACGTCCACCGGCGGCGCCACTGCGTCCGCCGAGATGTCGGGTAACTTGGAAAGCTTGTCGCGCGCCACCTTCACTTCCGGCGGGATGGCATCCTCGGGCAGCGTCAGCTTGGGCTTGGCCATTTCCAGACCTTCCGTCGGAGGCGGTCCGGGCTTGGCGGCGGCGATAGCAATCAGATTGGCCACCGCAGCCGTGCTGGGTGGCAGTTTAATCTTGGGCACGTCTACCACCTGCTGCGTCAGCGAGTCGCCGCGGGCCACCTTGATCACCTGCTGCTTGTTCATCGCCGTGCGCCCGCCCGATTTTCCCGTGTGGCCGGCCTGCGCTCCGCCAGTATCCGTAGTTTGCGGCAGATAGTCGCCGGAGAAGTAAATCACCTCATACTTGGGGTGCACTGGCGGTGTAAAGGTTTGCATGAACTGCAGAGTGTTGGGCAGGGTGATGACGACCAGCAGCAGGGCAATCTCCAGCACCCAGGCCACCACCATACCGGAAGCCGGAAACATTCCCGCACGGCACTCTCCCTGCAGATGCCGCGGGGAGCGCTGCATGGCCGGGGAAAGGGCGCTGGCGAACGCCTTCCAGCGCGGCTCCCACTCAATCAGGAACTTGGGCGGTTCCGGAATGCGCGACATTACCGGCAGCGTCGCGCTCATACCGCCTCCATTTTTTTCTGCGCGCCTTTCTGCACGCCTTTCTGTACGCCGAAGGCGATCTCGATCTGGTCCCCAACCAGGGTGCCCGTGTTCCACACTGTGTGGCAAGGAAGTTCCAATACGGTGACCGCGTCCATTTTGACGGGCGCGATCCGCCATGGCTTCAGGTTCTCCTCCACATGGACCACAGTTTTGTCCTGGTTCAGATAGATCACGTCAATGGGGTAACGCATGGCCAGCGTATGCACGCCGTGGCTGGGCACGATCCACAAGCCATGGCCGAAACGGAAGGCTGTGGGGTTGCTGCCCATCAGCCCGCGCAGCCGGCTCCAGTGCGTATCCGCCACCGACAATTCGGTGGCCAGAAACGCCTGCCGGGTTCGGTTAAAGGCAAATCCCTTGCGCGAATTATTGCCCGACATCCCAGTGCTCCTACGCCTGGTCTTTCTGGCGGTTGTAAGCTACCAATCCCAATACCAGCAGAATTACGAGCACGGCTACCACGCCTGGCGTCATCGTTGCATCTCCGGAAGGAAGTACCGGATCAACTGGATCGCTGCCGGGCCCAGGCTGACGAAGAACATGGAAGGAAATACGAACAGAACCAGTATGGGCACCATTTTGATGGTGGTTTTGGCGGCCGCTTCTTCAGCGCGCTGCCGGCGCTCAGTGCGCAGGGAATCGGAGTGCACGCGCAGCGCCTGCGCGATGCTGGTGCCAAAGCGGTCGGTCTGGATCAGCACCGCCACCAGCGCCTTCAAGTCGGCCACACCGGTGCGCTCCGCCAGGTTGCGCAGAGCCTCGGCGCGCGGCTTGCCCGCCCGCAACTCCAGGTTGACCAGGCGGAACTCGTCGCTCAACTCAGCATGAGCATGGCGCAAATCCTCGCCCACGCGCTGCAGGGCCTGGTCCAGGCCCAGTCCGGCCTCGACGCAGATCACCGTCAGGTCAAGTGCGTCCGGCAGGCCCAAACGGATGCGCTGCTGCCGCTTTCGAATCATGCGCTTGAGCATGAAACGCGGCAGCATGTAGCCGCCGAGGGGCAGAGCTACGATCAGCATGGGAGAATTCAGGCCGACACCTGTGGCCAGCACGAATACCAGCCCGCCAAAGGCCAGCAGGGCGCGGATGCCGAAATAGATGGTGAGTTGGTTGGGGTCGCGGTAGCCCGCCTGCATCAGCAGAGCACGGGTTGCCGAAACTTCGCTCGGCGATTTGGGAAGCGCCTTGGCCAGCGGGTCCAGCACTTGCTCCACCCGCTCCTTGATGGCCGGCTTTTCCGCTTCTCCCCGCGGCTGCCAGCCCAGGGAGCGCAGGCGCGTGCCCAGCACCGAAGAGGGCGCCGCTGCCGCCGCGCCGAAAGCGAAGATCGCCGCGAACACCGTCACGAACAGCAGAACTGCCAAAATCATCGCCATAGGTTCAGACCTGAATTCGAATAATTTTCCGGATCAGGAGATACCCGATCGTCTGCAGAATGATCCCAGCCGCAATCAGGGCGTGGCCAATGGGATCGGTAAACAACGGGCCCATGAATCCGGGATTCATCAGCATCATCACCGCAACGATGATGGGGGGCAGCGCCATCAGCAGGATCATGGTAAGCCGTCCTTGCGCCGTGTACACCCGCACCTGGCGCAGAATCTTAAAGCGTTCGCGGATGACGTAAGACAGACCGTCCAGAATTTCCGCCAGGTTGCCGCCGGTTTCGCGCTGCAGCATCACCGCGGTGGCGAAAAATTTCACGTCCACGATGGGTATGCGTTCTGCCAGGTTCAGCAGGGCGTCGCGCAGCGGCAGGCCGAATTTCTGTTCCTCAAACAGCTTGCGGAATTCGCCGGCCACTGGCTCGCCCATTTCCGTGGCCAGCAATTCCAGAGCGGTAGGAAAGGCGTGCCCGGCGCGCACCGCGCGCGCCAGCGTGTCAATGGCCTCGGGAAACAGCTCCTCAAATTTGGCAAACCGCCGCGCCCGCATGTAGGAGACGTAGGCGTAGGGCAGGAACAGCCCCATCAGCGCCGCCACTCCCGCGAACAGGGGCGAGTTGCTGAGCAGCAGCACCAGCACGCCGCAGGTGACGCAGGAGCAGACGGTGAACAGCAGGAACTTGCCCGCCTTCATCTTTACGTCGGCCTGGGAAAGGAAGTGCTGCACCTTGGCCATGCGCGGCCACTGCTGCAGCAGCCGGTTGAGCGCGGGGATATCGCTCATCAGCTCGTCGCGCAGCAGAATCAGTTCTTCCGACGGCTGGCGTTCGGTGGCCGTTTGCACCGTGGCCAGTCGTTCGCGCAGGAGGCGAGCATGCGAGCGCCGCTCGTCGAACAGCGACGCCACGGCAAACACTCCCGCCGCCACCAGCACGAAAACTACAACCGCAATCAGCGCCATGATCATGGTTCGACTCCCGCCCGCTTCAGACTTCGACCACAGATTCGAACACCGCCGGGCGCACACGGCAGCCCGCCGCCGCCAGCCGGTCGGTAAATTTGGCGCGGATGCCCGTGGATTTGTACACGCCCCGCACCTTGCCACCTTCGCCCAGCCCCTTGCGCTCGAACACGAAGATGTCCTGCATGGAGATGACTTCGCTTTCCATGCCCGTTATCTCGCACACCGCGGTCACCTTGCGGGTGCCGTCGGACATGCGGGCAATCTGCACCACCGCGTGGATGGCGGAGGAGATCTGCTGCCGCACCGCGCGCTCGGGGATGTTCAGGTTGGCCATGGAAACCATATTTTCAATACGAGACAGAGCGTCGCGCGGTGAGTTGGCGTGTACCGTGGTCAGCGAGCCCTCGTGGCCGGTGTTCATGGCCTGCAGCATGTCGAAGGCCTCTTCGCCGCGGACTTCGCCCACCACTATGCGGTCGGGACGCATACGCAAGCTGTTGATCACCAGCTGCCGCTGGCGGATGGCGCCCTTGCCTTCAATGTTGGGCGGGCGCGTCTCCAGCCGCACCACGTGCTCCTGCTTGAGCTGCAATTCGGCCGCGTCTTCAATGGTCACAATGCGTTCCACGTTGGGAATGTAGCCGGAAAGCACGTTGAGCAGAGTGGTTTTGCCGGCGCCGGTGCCGCCCGAGATCAGCAGGTTGAGCCGGCCCTTGACCATGGCCGCCAGCAGTTCCAGCATGGGCTCGGTGAGCGACTTGTTCTCGATCAGGTTGCGCGCCGTCAACGGGTCGCGTCCGAAACGGCGGATGGAGAGCGCGGGCCCGTCCACCGCCAGCGGCGGAATGATGGCGTTCACACGCGAGCCGTCGGGCAGGCGCGCGTCCACCATGGGCGAGGACTCGTCCACGCGGCGGCCAACCCGGGAGACGATGCGGTCGATGATCTGCATCAGGTGCTGATCGTCCTTGAAGGTCAGCCCGGTGGGCTCCAGCTTGCCGTTGCGCTCGATGTACACCTGGTTATAGCGGTTGACCAGGATATCGGAGATGCTGGGGTCCTTGAGCAGCGGTTCCAGCGGGCCCAGGCCGAAGATTTCGTCGAGAATTTCCCGCGCCAGGCGCTCGCGCTCGGCAAAGCTCAAAGGCACGGCCTCGCCGTTCACCGAGTTGCGGATCAGCACCAGCACTTCCTCGCGCGCGGCGTCGCTGGGGGTGCGCCCCAGCTTTTCCAGATTCAGCCGGTCGAGAATCTTGCGGTGCAGGTCGGCTTTAACCTGCTGATATTCGCTGCGTTCAAATTGTGTTCCTGTTCCTATTCCGCCCATGCCTTGCTCCTACACAGTTTTGAATAACGACCACCCACCCCGCTTGCTGCTGTCGTCGGCTTCGGTCAGCGTCGCCGCCAGGCCGGTGAACGAACGCGCAACTTCGGAGTGGTTTTGCTGAATAACCGGCACGCCGCGGTCAATGGAATTGGAGACCGCGACGTAGTGGTTGGGGATCTTCCATAAAAGCTTTACGCCCGTGGCGGCTTCCGCGTCGCTCTCGCTGAAGCCGGGAATCTTGCGAAAGCGGTTCAGCACCAACCGCACCCGCTCCCTGCCGCCGGACTCGCCCAGGTACTGCAGCACGCGGGCCGCGCTCCACAGCGAGGCCACGTCCGTGTGCGCCACTAGCAGCACGTATTCCGAGAGGTTGCATACCAGGCGGGTGGCCGCGTCTAGCCGGGTGGAGGTGTCTACCACGATGTAGCGGTAGTGGCTTACCAGAATGTCGAATAAGGCGGCAAATTCGCTGGTGGTGGGCTCGACGGAGGTGGGTGTGCTCGTGCCCGCCAGCAGGTGCAACCCGTCGGGATGGCGGGTCATGAAACTCTCCAGCAGCGAGCCGTCCATGCGGTGCAGGTTGCGCAGCGCATCGGCAATGGTGAACAGCGGCTTCACGTTCAGGTGCAGAGCGGCATGGCCCAAGGGCGCCAAGTCAATGAGCGCCACGCTGCCGTGGGCGGAGTGCAGTGAGAGCGCGATGTTCACCGCCACCGTGGTTGCTCCCGTGCCTCCTTTGGCATTTACCACGCTGAACACCTTGCCCCGGCGTCCGCTCTGACCATGCTTGCGCTGCGCCGCCGTAAGGCGCACAAAAGCTTCCAGCAGGGCGGTGGTGGTGGTGGGCCGCTCGATGTACTCGCGGGCTCCTGCCCGCATGGCGTTCACGATTACCTGCGGCTGCGACATGCTGCCCACGGCGAACACGGCCGCGTTGCTTACTTCCGCGCGCAGAGTTTCAATAGCGCGAATCGCCGCCGTGGCGTTGTCATTGGGAATGTCCACCAGCAGCACATCCGGGCTTACGCCATGAATCCGCCGCAGCAGCGGGTCGGTGGCGGCCACGGGAAACGCGGGACAGCTGTGTACTGTCCGCGCCACATTAGTGCCGTCCACCAGCACCTGCAGCACCGAGCGCTGTTCATCGTCGGTTGCCAGTATTACCACTGCCAATTCAGCCATTCGTTCACTACCTTCTTCCCTGGGAAAAGTCTTGCTTACTACCTATGCCGCTCTACCGGCGGTTCCTTACGGGCCCTGAATCAAGCGAATCGGAATGGCCGCCGGGCCGCTGCCGGTTCCCGGGCCGCTCCCCCCGCCGCCGCAACTGCTGCCGGTCACCAGGTGGGCCATAATGTCTCCCGTGCCTTTATTTGCCTGGTCCACAAAAACCTCTACGAATCCGATCAGAGGAACTGTCTGCTTGCCGCTGCCGATGGCAGTCTTGCAGTTGTCCCACACTGGAGCCGTGATCAGCGACTGACTGGTATCGCGCCACAAGCTGGAGTCGCAAGTGGTGCTGGGGGCTGACTCATAGCAGAATACGAATCCCTGCGATGTGGGGTTGCCCTGGTACCAGCTGTCAGCCGCCGCCCCGGTGGGACTGACCAGATCGGCGATTCCCCAATAGGTTTTGTTGGGGTCGTTGCCGTTCTGGGTTTGCAGGCTGTCGCCGCACTTGCCGGTGAAATTCGCGAGGATCGCCGGATCCACTTTGCAGCTGGGGTCGTTCAGGCAATGGGAGATGACGCAGCTATAGGTTGAGGCGCCGGCGCCAAAATCCAGCGAGGCATACTGGCTGGGTACGCTGGCATTTTTCGGCCCCACCGGCCGCAACACGATCTGCTGCCCCATCTGGCCCTGGGCAAAGCTGGTGAGCTGGCCCGGGCTGCCGGG
>DATEGI010000083.1:0-9290 GCA_035280205.1 Terriglobales bacterium
CTACGAACATCTCGACAAAGTCGGAACCGGAAATCGAGAAGAATGGAACGTTGGCCTCGCCGGCCACCGCGCGCGCCAGCAGGGTCTTGCCCGTTCCCGGGGGGCCGACCAGCAGCACGCCCTTGGGAATGCGTCCGCCCAGCTTCTGGAACTTCTGCGCCTCGCGCAGGAATTCAATAATTTCGCGCAGCTCCTCCTTAGCCTCATCCACTCCGGCCACGTCCTTAAACGTGACTTTTTTCTGCTGCATGGAGAGCAGGCGGGCGCGGCTCTTGCCGAACGAGAGGGCCTTGTTGCCCCCGGTCTGCATCTGGCGGATCATGATGAACCACAAGGCCGCCAGGAGGATAAGGGGCGCCAGGTTCAGCAGCCAGGTAGGCCAGCTGCCGCTCTGCACGTCCTTTACGTTCATGCTGACGTTGTGATCGCGCAACGTCTTGTACATGTCCGGGTAGTTGGTGGGAACGGTGGTATGGAACTGGGACTTGTTCTCGTAATGGCCGGTAACCTCGGCCCCGGTAATGGTGACATCTGCCACCTTGCCCTGATCCACATCGGTAAGGAACTGGGAGAAGTTGATATCCTGGGTTTTAGCGCCGGCTCCACCCGCCTTGACCACCTGCCACAGAAGGACACCGGACAGGATGATGACCAGCCAAAACACCACCGTCTTAACGGTTGAATTCACGCAAAAAACTCCTAATCAGCCAATGAAGGGTCGAAAAATACCCGGGAAGCAACGTGAAGCCACACGCTTCCAATGAATTAGATGCTCTATCGCAGATTTGGATAGAAGCAATACTTCACGCTGCTCCATTGTAACCCGGTTGGGCCAGTCTGGACCGGGGGAATTGAATGACCTAGGTCACCTAGGGCTGAGTCGCCGCCAAATAGGGCAAGTTACGCTCGAGCAGTGGGTTACCGAGACCGTAGCCGACCAGAAACTTATCGTCCACCAGGAACCCGAAATAGTCGGGCTGCAGGGCCACCCGACGCGCCGCCTGACGATCCAGCAGGGTGGTCAGACGTACCGAGACTGCTCCACGGGAACGGAGGCCATTCATCAGGAAATCAGTGGTCACCCCGGAATGGACCAAGCCTTCCACCAAAAGCACGTGGTGCCCGCGGACTTCGATTTCCGGGCTGAAAAAGATCTCCTTGCTGGTGGTGGTGCCCTGGATGCGGTCCCGGTAAAGCGGCTTGATGAACTCACACCTGACTTGCACGTCCATCGCGCGCACCAGATCAGCGGTGAACATGAAGCCGTTTTCAAGCACGGCCAGAACGTGCACCGTTTTTCCGCGGTAGTCATCACTTATCTGGCGGCCCATCTCGCGCACGCGCTTCTGGATCTGCTCGGCGCTAATCACCGGCTTCAGGTTGGCGGCAGCCGCGGCCATGCTGTTCGAGGTCAAAATCGGTTTCGGTTCTCCAGCCGGCGCCATGCCGGCTGACAGCTATTCTGCCCCAGGAGCGGCCTGCTGCAAAGCATACTCCTGGATGATCAGCCCGAGCTTCACGCCAGCGGAAGCCAGCAATTGTTGCGGCGGGAGGAAGCCGCGCAGCCAGATGACCTCTTCGCGGCCGGAGGCTGAACTGGTAATTACAGGCCAGGTGCGACGCTGTGCCAGGGGAACTTTGCGATCCTGCAGCAGTTGCTTGATTTTCCGTGGCAGCCGGGAATGACTGGGCCAGAAGCGGTCGCCAGGGCGCCAGTTGCGCACCTGCAGCTCGCGAGGAAGGCGAATGGGGTCATAGGCCTTGCCGGCGAGCTCCGAGGAGACCTGGGCTAAGGTGGCACGGAAAATAGTGCCCGTTTCAGCTACCGCAACCTCGCCAGGGAGAGAGAGGGAATAGACAAAACCATGAGCATCAGTAGCTTGGCCGGCCAGTGGCCGGTCAAAGTGCAATTGATCGTGGCGACGCAGCGCGCGCCAGCCTCCGGGCAAAACGATTTGCTTCTCTCCTGCCGGCGGGGCTTGGGCTAATTCCAGTAACTCCTCCACATGCTGAAATTCCAAGGCCACACCCAAGGACTCCGCTGCCGCTCGAACAATGCGGCGTTGCAAGGCCACGGGACACTGCAGGAGGGCGGCGATTCGCAAGGAACCCGGTGTGGATTCGTCTGGCGCTCTCCAAGCCTCGGTAAGAGGGCGAGAGACCTCGGTGGCCCAATAGCTCTCTTCCGCACGGGCAATTTCGGCGGTTTCCGCCAGAAGTTCGCGAATACGCGGATTCAGTTCATTCTCCAGCTGAGGCAGCACTTTGTGCCGAACGCGATTGCGGGCGAATCGCAGGTCGAGGTTGGTGGCATCCTCCCGCCAGGGTTGCGACATTTCTCGAAGGTAGGACAGAAGTTCACTCCGGCGAATGGACAGTAAAGGCCTTACGATCGCGGCTTGATCTGCTGAGCTTCGCTCAGCCGGACGGGCGAGGGCGCCCTTCCCCACACGATGGTTGCCGGCAGGAAGGTCCATTTTGAGAATTGACCAATTATTGCTGGCCACTGGCCACTTGGGATAAATGCCCGCCAAGCCGGTGGTCCCGGTGCCCCGCGCCAAGCGCAGCAGCACGGTTTCAGCCTGATCATCGAGCGTGTGCGCGGTAGCAATCCTGCCCAGGAGGCCGTCGGTAAGAAGGCCCTGGAAGTACCTATAACGGAGTTTTCGCGCCGCCGCCTCCAGACTGAGATGGCACCTGGCCGCCTCAGCAGGAGTATCCGCGGAAGAGGCGTACAGGGGCAGAGTGTACAGGCGAGCCAAAGCGGCCGCGAACTGCTGGTCGGCATCTGCATCGCCGCCGCGAATCTGGTGGTTCAGGTGAACCAGCGAGAGAACCACGCCGAGTTCGCCGCGAAGCTCCAGCAGGAGCCGCAAAAGGGCAACGGAATCAGCGCCGCCGGAGACGGCCACGCCCACTCGATCGCCGGGGCGCAACAGTTCCTGGTCACGAATGTAGCGGTAGACGCGCTGAGCCAGTTCGTGCACGCATCTATGGTACTGCACCGCGAACTTGTGTCGCAGAGAAGCGAACAAGGCATCGAAGCATGAAAAAACGCGAGCCGGGCATCTGTTGTTTCAAAAATGGTTAGGGGCACTAAAGTGCCATCTGGCGCGGCTTCCGCGGCATCTTGAGCTCTGCGGTATCGCTGCCTTGGTAACCTTCCAGTCGGGCACAGCAGAAGCTAACATGCACTCATCCAGGGATCAGTGGCGGGGCTTTACGCCCGAGGTCTTTATTCATGCTGCTGAGCCTGTTAGCGTTCCTGCTGCTTAATACCACCGTTCCCTCAACCCCAGCACCGAACCTTTCCACGTCACAGTTGAAGGTACCGAGCGCGGCGTCGCAGGAGAACGCGGCCATTATTTATTCCGACCATGGCGGGTTCATGATTTCGGTCCCCAAGGGCTGGGTGCTAGACCGGGCTACGGGCCAGAAGATGGGGACATGTTGCGTGCTCTATCCACAGGGTTCCAGCTGGGACCAGGCGGACAGCGTTATCTATCCCAACATTGCAGAAAAACAGCCTGGGCAAACTTTACAGCAGCTCATGGCGAGCGATCTGGATGGCTTTCGCCAGCGCTTCCCCAAGATGAACGTAGTGGAGGCGCGAGACCTGCCCGCAGGAGAAAGCACGGCAGCCAAGGTGCGCGTGTTCTACGGCGTTAACCAGGGGTCGTTTGAGCTGGTTGCCTATGTGGACGAACCCCAGGTGGTAGCCCTGCTTGTGCTCAGCTCGCGCTCCAAAGAGGCCCTGGGAGACGCGCTGCCTGCCTTCCGCGAGGTGCTGAAGTCCTACGTGTACATGGATATGACCACGGGCGCCAGCGTGGGGCTAAGCCCGAAGTAAGGCGTCTTTACCGCCGAGACGCAGAGAACGCAGAGAAGATCACATCAAGATCTTCCGCACAGCTGAAGCTGTGTGCTTCCACATTAGAAAGAATTCCGAAGAAAAAATTCCTCCCCTCAGGTTTGGCAAATCAGCCAACGTAGGGGTGTTTCGACTCGGGCGTTCGCCCTCGCTCAACATGACAGGTGTAAAAAGTTGTGCTGAGCGTTTGCGGCAGACACACCTCGGGCACGGGGCCAAATAGACAAGGCTAATCCAGGGTAGCGGATTTGGAGGTGATCAAGCGAGTGATGCGGGAGACGAAATCCGCAGCGGGAACCTGGCCTTCGTCGCCCTTGCCGCGGCTGCGGACGCTGACGTTTCCAGCCTCGGCTTCCTTGTCGCCGACCACCAGCAGGAAGGGAACTTTTTGCAGGGTGTGCTCGCGGATTTTGGCGTTCATCTTCTCATTACGCCCATCAATGTGGACCCGCACGCCGGCAGCCTTGAGCTGGTCGGCAACTTTCTGGGCGTATTCGTGGTGGCGCTCGCTGATGGGAATCAGCACCGCCTGCACCGGTGAGAGCCACACCGGAAATGCGCCGGCATAGTGCTCAATCAGCACACCGAAAAAGCGCTCAATGGAGCCGAACAGGGCGCGATGCACCATGATCGGCGGATGGCGCTGGCCATCCTCGCCTACGTATTCCAACCCGAAGCGCTCGGGCAGGTTCCAGTCAACCTGGATGGTGGAGAGCTGCCAGAGCCGGCCGATGGCGTCCACTAACTTGACGTCAATTTTGGGTCCGTAAAAAGCGGCCTCGCCGGGAATAATCTTGTACTGAATGTTGCGCCGTTGCAGCGCTTTCTCCAGGGAGCGGTTCGCATTCTCCCATTGCTCGTCGCTGCCCAGGAAGTTCTTGCGGTCCTTGGGGTCCCAGGTGGAAAGTTCGGCGGTGTACTGGTCGAAGCCAAAAGCGCGCAGCGTTTCCAGCGCGAAATCGAGGCAGCCGAAAACTTCGTCTTCGATCTGCTGCGGAGTACAGAAGATATGCGCATCGTCCTGGGTAAATCCGCGGACGCGCAGCAGGCCGTGCATGACGCCGGAGCGCTCGTAGCGGTAAACGGTGCCCAGCTCGCCGAGGCGCACGGGCAAATCACGATAAGAGCGCAGCTGGTCCTTGTAGATCAGGATGTGGAAGGGGCAGTTCATGGGCTTGATGCGGTAGTCCGCATCGTCAAGCTCCATGGGGGTGAACATGTTCTGCGCGTAGTAGCCTTCGTGGCCGCTGGTCTTCCACAAATCCACGCGGGCGACGTGCGGCGTGTAGACGAGAGAATAGCCGCGTTTGAGGTACTCATCGCGCATCCAGTCTTCCATGGTCTTGCGGATGATGCCGCCCTTGGGATGCCAGAAGATGAGCCCCGGCCCGGCCAGCTCCTGAATGGAGAACAGGTCGAGCTGCTTGCCCAATACGCGGTGGTCGCGCTTCTTCTGTTCTTCCAGTTGGTGCAGGTAGTCGTCAAGCTCCTTCTTGCTGAAAAACGCGGTGCCGTAGATGCGCTGCAGCTGCGGATTCTTTTCGTCGCCCAGCCAGTAGGCGCCGGCGATGTTGAGCAGCTTGAAAGCCTTTATCTTCCCGGTGGAGGGGATGTGCGGGCCGCGGCAGAAGTCGGTGAACTTACCGGTGCGGTAAATGGAAATTTTCTCATCGGGCTTGGTGAACTGCTCGATGAAGTGGCACTTCATGAAGTCGCCTTCCTGGCGAAACTGCGCGAGGCCCTGCTCATGGGGCAACCACTCGCGGGCGTAAGGCTCGTCGCGCTGCACGATCTCCTGCATCTTCTTTTCGATCCGCTCCAGGTCCTCCGGGGTGAAGGGAGTGGGCCGGTAGAAGTCGTAGAAGAAGCCGGTGTCGGTGGCGGGGCCGTGGCCCAGCTTGGTTTCCGGAAAAAGCTCGAGCACAGCGGCCGCCATCAGGTGCGCGGTGGAGTGGCGGTAGACCTGGAGCGCATCGGCATCTTTTTCGGTGAGGATGCGGAGGTCAGTATCTTTTTCCAGCGGCCTGGTGAGGTCAATCAGGTCGCCATTGGACTTGGCTACTAGGGCGGCGGAAGCCAGGCGCGGGCTGATCCGGTTGGCCACATCCAGCGCGGTAGCGCCCCTGGGCTCTTCTTTGACGCTGCCGTCGGGCAGCTTGATTTTGATGGTCTCGGCCATGGGAGAAGGCGGATGTGCTGTGAAACCTTGAGTTTAGCATGTGCTGGATACGGCTTGTGTTCGTCGTAAGTGCCTTAACACGTGCCACCAATGCATAGGTTCTTCGGTCGCACTCGCCTCGCAAGTCGGTTCACGCTCCCTCAGAATGACATGAGCGGGGATTGGGGACGGAGGAACGGGAATAGTACAGATCTTCGATCGCCGACCTCACCCGGGCCGAGAGGGCTTCCATGTCGCGCAGGGTGAGGCCAACGGTAGGGATGGGGTCGCCGATCAGCAACTCCAGTGGCCTCGGCTTGATGTGAAACGTGTTCATCTTCAACATCTCGTAGGTGCCGACCATGGCCATGGGGACGATATCTGCTTGCGCCTTGATAGCCATGAAAAATGCACCTGCCAGAAATTCCTTTACCTCACCGCTGGGGGTGCGGCCGCCTTCGGGAAATATAACGAGGGGCATGCCAGATTGCAGGGTCTTCACCGCCGATTTCAACATGCTGATGGATTTGGCCGGGTTCTGCTGGTCAATGCGCACCTGGCCAGAGCGGCTGAGGTGCCAGCCCATAAAGGGATAGCGGAAGAGCTCCTTCTTGGCCACGATGCGGAACTGGAAGGGCAGCCCGACGTAGAGCACGGGAATGTCCATGGCCGAGGCGTGGTTCACGGCGTAGAGGTGAGGCTTCGAGGTGTCAATGCGGTCGAGGCCACGCACCGTAAGCGGCGACAGGCTGGTCTTGAGGATCAGCCATGACCATAGGCGAGCGTGGGCGTGTTGGATGCGACCGTCGCGATCTATGAACGACGAGAGCAACGACGAGATGGCCAGAACGATGGTGTAGCACCAGATCAGGGGATCGAAGATGAAGTAGGAACGCAGGCGGCTGAGCAAATTCCGCGCGGGCGAAAGCCTGCCCTCAGCCTGCCGAAGGGGCGCCCGCGGCTCCGTTTCAGCAGGAGTATTCGCTGCCAGCTGCTGGTTGGAATTCGGTTCCAAGATTCAGGCGCGAAGCCTCAGTTCGCGCATCGCCTCTCCCACAATGTAAATCGAACCGGTGATCACGACCAAGCCTCGGCTGCCGGCCAGGGAGCAGGCCTGGGCGAGTGCGGCGGGCACATTGGGAGCGGTGAGCACCTCCGCGCCGGTGCGGCGAGCGGCCTCTCGGATTTCATCGGGGGTTGCACTTCGCGGATTCTCCGCACGTGTGGCCACAATGTGCGCCGCTAAGGGAAAAAGGATTTCAGCTATTTCGGCGATCGCCTTGTCGCGCATGGCGCCAAAAACGAAGGTGGGGGCTCGCTCCGGGTAGATCTGCGAGAGAGCAGAACGCAAGGCCCAGGCACCGGCGGGGTTGTGGGCAACGTCGAGAACAAGCTCTGGCCAGGGATTCTGAGCCGAAATGATTTGGAAGCGGCCGGGCCAGCGGGTGTTGCGAATGCCGGCGGCAATGGCCGAGGGAGAGACGTGAAAACGCGTTGGCGAGCTGTGCTCGCCCTGCAGCGGTTGGACAGCTTCGCTGCGCTTCAGCTGCTCAGGGCAGGGTTGGCGGAGCCCCGTGCCCACATGGTTCTTGCCCACATTGACCAAATTCAGTTCGACGGCGGCGGCGATAGCCAAAGCAATGTTGCGATATTGGTGGCGGCCGAGCAGGGGAGACTCCACAAGAATCTGTTCGCCCATGACTTCCAGTGGATAAGAAGTGTGTGAGACAGGGGCTAAAGCCCCGGGATCTTTGGCAGCCTGATTCGCAGGGCTAAAGCCGTGCGCTTCCACGGCGGTGCCAGCGTCATTTTGGGTCCCATGGCGGTGCGCTTCCACGCTGGCGCCAGCTGGCTCTTTCGCCGCGCTGGGGCTGGGCTCGATAGCGCTATGAACCCCGGGCTCACGCCCGGGGCTACATTCTTGTGCCGCTCCGCAGCCGAAATCAGATGAGCCCTCTTTCGGCGGATTATGGCTAAGCTCATCGGCGGCGGGGGAAACGGGAGGAACATAGGGGACGGCACTGACAGCGCGGGCGCCGCGCTCGAGCACGACATGTCCAATTACATCGTTGGCAGCAGGGTGCTGAGGCAAGGTCACCACTACTCCGCCGGGATGAATGATGCCGGCCTTCTCGCCGGCAATCTCGGCGATGGTATCGCCCAGAAATTTCTGGTGATCGAGGGAAATGTCGGTAATGACCGAAATCAGAGGCTCCAGCACGTTGGTAGCGTCCAGGCGGCCGCCCATGCCGACTTCAAGAACAGCGATGTCAACCTTGGCCTGGGCAAAGTGTTTGAAGGCAATGGCAGTCAGCATCTCAAAGAAGCTGGGATGCCAGGGCAGGTCACCGGCAGCGACCAGGCGGTTGGCAGTCTCTTCGACGCGATCATGCAAAGCGGCGAACTCGGGATCTCCAATTTCCTTGCCGTCAATGCGGATGCGCTCGTTCAGGCGGACCAGGTGGGGCGAGGTATAGAGCGCGGTACGGTACCCGGCGGCAGGCAGAATCGAAGCCAGGGTAGCAGCGGTCGAGCCCTTGCCATTGGTGCCGGCAATGAGCACGGCCGGAAAGCGCTGCTCAGGATGGCTGAGCGCGGCCAGCAGCACACGCATATGGGCCAGGTCGAACTTATGCGAAGGCGTGCGGGCCAGCTCGTGGCCGAGCGCGTACAGGTTCGCAACTGCGGAATCGTAAGACAAAGGCTGCTCTTGGCTTTTGGCTTTTAGCTATTGGTTCTCGCCTGTCGGCCTATGCGCCAGAAAGGTATTTTATAGGGGCGACTGTAATTGAGGCAGATGCCGGCTCAAGCCAAGAGCTAATAGCTAAGAGCCAAGAGCCATGTTGTCGCTAGGCAGCAGCTGCCATGAAAGCGAGCGCCCGAGAGATGTAGGGCTTGAGCTGGCGGCGGTGGACCACGGCGTCGAGCATGCCGTGTTCCAGCAGAAATTCGCTGCGCTGGAAGCCTTCGGGCAGCTTCTGGCGGATGGTCTGCTCGATGACGCGCGGGCCGGCGAAGCCGATGAGAGCGCCGGGCTCGGCAATGTTCAAGTCGCCCAGCATGGCATAGGAGGCGGTTACGCCGCCAGTGGTGGGGTCGGTCAGCACGGAGACGTAGGGAACCTTGGCTTCGTGCATTCGGGCCAGGGCGGCGGAGATTTTGGCGAGCTGCATGAGGCTGACCACGCCTTCCATCATGCGAGCGCCGCCAGAGGCGGAAACGATGACCAGCGGGGTTTTGCTCTCGGTCGAGCGCTCGACG
>DATEGI010000084.1:0-2847 GCA_035280205.1 Terriglobales bacterium
TGTTCCGTCATCCTGCCTTTGGCATCCAGCAATGGCTGATGAGACAATACATTTACTGCCGGGTTGACCTGGTATTTTTCTAATTGGAACAGGAGGTCTGATGCCACCTACTCGCGCCAATGGCAAAATCTGCTACGTCGAAATGCCCGCAACTGATATTGCGCGCTCGGCCGATTTCTACAAAGCGGTGTTTGGCTGGAACATCCGCAAGCGCGGCGACGGCGCGACCGCCTTTGACGATGGTGTGGGCGAGGTGAGCGGCGCCTGGGTGCTGGGGCGTCCGAGTTCGGTGAAACCCGGCCTGCTGATTTACATCATGGTGGACAGCGTGGAGGCGACCATCAAGAAGGTAGTCGCGAGCGGCGGGACCATCGTACAGCCGCTGGGCGCGGACGCGCCCGAAATCACCGCCCGCTTCGCCGACCCCGCGGGAAATGTTCTCGGGCTGTACCAGGAGCCCAATCAGGGTCGTTAACCGCGTTCAGGATTGCTAGTCTCGAATCTGTGAAGGCCGACAGCCGTTCCGCTGAACCCGTCATCGGCTGGTGGCAATCACAAGATAGGCGCGGTCTCCTGCTTCGGCGTTACGGCGATCACGTTCGTTTTCGGCGGCTTCACGAGTTTCATAGGTACAGGGAGGTTGTATCTCCGCCGCAGCGTTAATGCGCATGGGATTGATGATGACGTGGTAGCGGGGAGTGCCGGGAAGGTTCGCAGCAGTATCGGTCATTTAACGAGTTTTAGATGTCAACAGCAGAAAGACGCCTCCGTCGTGGTGCGAGATGCGGGAGGAGAGTTCGAGGTTGTCATCAATCGCTGCCACGTTTTGGGCTACTCTGCCCATGAGCGCACGTTACGCGAACGCCTGCTGACCGGTTGTAGCTAGAGTCAGGTGGCTGGACCTGGCTGGCAAGCGCAACTTATGGCCGTCTCACGCGCCGCAGCGGAACTACTGCGCGACCTCATTTCGTGCCCGTGACCACATTTCCTCGAAGGCCTGCTGGAAGGCGTGCACCTGCGCGGGGTCGGTGGTGAAGTGCGCGTTGTTGTCCTGCTGCTTAAGCCCCGAGGGCGACCAGTTGGCGCTGCCGTCGCGCAGCAGCTTCCCATCCACCACGTAGGCTTTCAGGTGCATCAGGTTGTGCTCGTTGGAATCCTTCACCCGCACTTGGAGGTTGGGCTGGCGGTGAAACATGTCGCTGAGCGAGCGCTGGTGGTGCAGATCTGCGTTGCGCTGTTCCTCCTGGAACTGCGAGCGGTCGCGATAGATGCGCACCTTAACGCCGCGGTGAGCGGCCTCCACGACGGCATCGGCCAGGTAGCGGTCGGTGAAGGAATACATGGCGATATCGAGAGTGTGGCGTGCCTGGGAAATTTGCTCCAGGTCAAGCTGCTCGAGGTTTTCCGCAGGCGCGAAGTGGTTGCCGGCCTGGGTTTCGGCCGCCATGGCCGGCTGGGGAGCGCGGTCCAGCGCCGGCTGATACTGATAAAAGGCGGTCCCCGCCAGGGCCAGCAGGGCAATGAAGACGATTCGGCGCATCAGGCAGTCCTCTGCTCCAGCCGTTCTTTTATGCGAAAGGCGGCCAAACGGCAATATCCCGGGGGTACACAGACGCTTGCGTTAACGGCGGCGGGCAAAATGCTCCCACCCCCTGGCCGGCAGGCCACGCTCCTTACCGCCCTCAACCAGCGCAATCTTGCGCCCGTGCGTGATCTCGCCGATGCGGGTAATGGCCACGCCCGCTATCCGGGCAGGAACTTTGCCCTTGGCGGCAAACAGCAGCTCGTAGTCTTCGCCGCCGTGCAGGGCGAAGCGCAGGTTAGCCGGGCTTCCGGCAATGGGCAGCTTTTCCGCGTAAATGCGTGCTCCCACGCCGCTTTCGTCGCACAGATGGCGCAGGTCGGTGGAAAGGCCATCGCTGAGGTCAATCATAGCCCTTGCAAGCTTTCGTTCCCGTAGTGCCCGGCCCGCCTCAAGGCGTGGTGTGGGAAAGAAGTGAGCAGGGTAGCGGCGAGGCTGAGGCTTCTTGAGCGAACCCCTTAGCAGGCGCTCCAGCAGCAGCGCGGAGCCGCCCAGTTTGCCGGTAACGTAGAGGGAATCCCCGGGCTGGGCGCCCGAGCGCAGCACGGCAGAGCCTTGCGGCGCCGAGCCTATAACGACGACGTCGGCCAGCACGCCGGCAGGCGACTGGGCCGTGTCGCCTCCGGCCAGCGCCACCCTATATTCCTTGGCCAGACGCAAAAAGCCGCGCATAAAGCCATCTACCCAGCGCTGCGGCAGGTTGGCGGGCAAAGCTAGAGAGAGAAAAACCGCGAGCGGCTCGCCGCCCATAGCGGCAATGTCGCTGAGACCGCGGGCAAGGCAACGGTGGCCGACCGATTCCGGTGGGTGCCATTTGCGAACAAAATGCACCCCTTCCAGGCTGAAATCGGTGGTAACCAATAGCTGATTACTATGGGGCACCTGGAGCACGGCACAGTCGTCCCCGATTCCTCTAAACAGGGCGGCAACCCCGGGACGAATACGCGCCGTCAGACTAGTGTCACTTCGCCTGAATCCTGGGACAGGTCCGTAAGTCCGCGCCTGACTGGCAATTCGCTCGATAAGTGCTTTCTCGGGCAAGGGCACGCCCCACAACTATAGCAAGCCGCCGGAAGGTAACCTGCGGATAGCCCAGTGGTACAAGAACTTAGACGCGGGAAAAGAGGTCACCCCGGTAATGGGACCTAAGGGGTTTACCTCGTTGACAGGGGAGAATCTACTTTGTTACGGTGGCTCAGTTGTTTCCCCTTGGCTGCGGTCTGAAAGGCGGAAGTTGTTGTGGTTGTAGGGCCTTGGCCGCAAAC
>DATEGI010000085.1:0-8082 GCA_035280205.1 Terriglobales bacterium
CGATTGCTCGGCTCCGCTTGCAGGGTGCGCAGGTACATTTGCCGTGAATCCTGCTTGCGTCCCATCTTCCACAGCAGGCTGGCGTATTGCAGGCTGAGGTTGCTGTTCCTGGGATCGAGCGAGAGCGCCTCGCTCATGTCCTTATCGGCGGCCTGCAGCTTGCCGGTATCGGTTTCGATGGCAGCTCGCAGACGCAGAAATTCCGGTCGCTCCTGCCCCTGTAAATTAATCTGGCTGATCTGTCCGGCTGCGAGCTGCGCCTGCTGTTCGGCTGCGGCTTCGTTGTCATCGTCACGGTAGAGCTGCGCCAGCGTCATCCGCAGTTCAATGGGGTAGAGAATTCCTTCCTGTGGCGATTGCGGAACGGTCTGAATCGCCCGATTGTATTCGCTGATCGCCTCAGCCGTCTGCCCCTGTAACCGGGCGATGTCCCCCCGCAGGGCGAAAATCCGGTAGTGATTGGGATCAATGGCAGCGGCACGATCCAGGAATTGCTTTGCCTGCGCCAGCTGGTTATCGTTCACCAGTGCCTGAGCCGCCGCAATCTGCAACGTTAGCTGCTTGGGCTGAGCGTCTGCGGCCTGAGCGTAAGTGCGTGCTGCATTGTCAATCTGTCCGCCCAATTGATAGGTGTAGGCCAGCTCCGCCAGGTAACTGGGGGTGCGCTGGCGCACCTGTAGCAGCGTGGCAATCGCATTCTTGTAGTCGTGACTATCGCGATAAAAACCGGCTACCGAGCGCAGCACGTCGGGATCATTGGGGGCGCGGTTCTTGGCGCGCAGCAGCATCTGCTGTGCCTTGCCTTGCTGATTCAGGCGTAGATACGCCTTGGCCAGCAGCAAATCGCCACGCGCACTAGGTTGCACGGCATCGCCGCGCTGGAGCATGGGCAGGGCTTTTTGCGGGTCGCCTGAGTCCAGAAACAGTTCACCTGCCAGCAGCAGGTCGTTGGCGCTGCGGGGATTTGCCGCAATCACCTTTTGCAGCAGCTGCTGGGCCTCTGTGGTTTTGCCCATTCGCACGTAGGTTTGCGCCAGGCCGGAAAGTCCCTGGATGGACGATGGCCGCAGCTGCAGCCCATAATTGTAAGCATCTACCGACGCGGCATTGCGTCCCGCCATCCGCGCAGCATAGCCGTAGGCAAACCACAGCTCGGCATTTTGCGGGGCGGCATTGGCCGCCCGTTGCGCAAAGTCCGCTGCCTGCGCGTACTCGCCCCGGCGCATGGCATCTTGCGCCGCCCGGGCCACGCGCGCTACCTGAATGCTGGCGCCCCAGCCAATTCCCTGCGCGGATCGCGCCCACGGCGCCGCCTGCTTTTGCCCCTTCTTGTGGGGAGCGGCCTGCGAGGGCTGCGATCGCCCGTTCACATCAAAGGTCTGTGCCGGACTTTTCGTGGCCGCAAACAAAACGGCGCACGCAATGATGGCAATCTGAATCCTCACACATTCACCAGGATCGTCAGAGATTCGTCCCCAGAAGCGGCAGGCAAGCAGCTTTCCAACTGCTCTGATGCGATTCGTCACAAAAAAGGGGGTACCGGAAATTGGCTGTAGCAGCAGTTCTCAATTGCGGCACAGCAGTTCACAGGGTTGGAATCCAGCTTTCCTGGCCGGGTTGCCGGCCGGCAACTCGACACAAGCAGCCATAGCGCCTGGCATTTATCTCTGCAGCAGGCGCAGCTCCGGTCAACCAAATGGCCCGCTTTCGGAATCCTAACTGCTGCTCAGGTTTCGGAGGCTGTCTTGGCTACAACTCTCGGACTTACCGCGGAAGCCCCGCGCTTCCACATGGAACCCCAGCGCAGAGGCGTTCCCCTTTATGCCATTGTGCTGCTGGCCCTGGCTATCCACGGTCCGCTGCTCTTCATGCAGGTGCAGGCCAACTCATTTGATACCAACTTCCACGTCTTCTTCGCCTCGCACTATGCCCAGCACTGGTGGAACCCCTGGAATCAAAAGTGGTTTGCCGGCTTTTCCCAGACTACATATCCGCCACTGGAACACCAGTGGATGGCGCTCATTTCCCGCGTCATCGGTCTCAATATGGCTTATGCGGTGGTGCAGTTGTTGGGCGTTCTGCTGCTGGTGGTCGGCGTCTACCGTTTTGCGCGGCTGTTCGTGGCTGAGCGGGCTGCCAGCTACGCCGCCATCGGCTGCATTTTCCTGGGAGCATTGTCGTTCCTCTTGTACGAAGCCGGACAGCTCTCTACCACGATTTCAGCGGCCCTGATGTTTAACGCCTTGCCATACTTTTACGATTGGTGCCGGCACGCTAGAGCCAAAGCGCTGCTCAAAGGCTGGATGGTGGCGCTGGCTGGTGCGGCGGTTCATCACGTCACCCTGATTTTCGGTGCGGTGTTGTTTGCTATCCCGGTGATTTGGCTGGCGGTACTGGATCGCAATGACGAGCCGGAAACCTCTTCTGGCGCCGTTGTCGGCCGGGCAATATTCTTTACTATCCTGACCGCCGTCGGCACAGGTGTTGTGCTGCTGCCTTACTGGCTGGCCATTCTGCAGCACCCCATTAAGCAGATTCCGATTCCTCACGCCAGCCGCTCCAACCTGCTGCTTAACGGCATCAATGGCTTCAACTATTTCATCGTGCCCTACGGCGCCATGCTGCTGGCCTTTCCCTACATTTTCATTCGCGGTTCGCAGCGAAGGCGGCTGCATCCGCTGCTGGTCGGATTCTGGGTCACTTTCATTTTCGGCCTGGGCGGAACCACCCCAATTCCCAAATGGGTCCTGGGCCGCGCCTTCGACATTCTCACTTTCGAGCGCTTCACCTTCTGGGCCACCCTGCTGGCGTGTCCGTTCCTCGGCCTTCTCGCTGCTGAGATGATTGATCGTTTCCGCAAGGCAGGCGCGGTCATCGTGGGCGCTGGCGCGGTAGCCAGTATTGCATTGGCGTTGGGCTGGCTGACCGCAAACCCCTACAAGCCGGTCACGGGATTCGATGTGAAGCCTGTGGTTGACTTTCTCAATCGCGATGGCCACTACAACTACCGCTACCTGACTTTGGGTTTTGGTAATGAGCTCTCCAAAGTGGGCACCTACACTGTTGCCTCCAGTGTGGACGGCGAGTACAACTCCGCTCGCCTGTTGCCTGAATTCACGCACTATGGCGTGGGCCAGTTGAGCAGCGCCAAGTATTACGGCACCGCTGGCATGAGCTCGCTGCGCGCCATGCTGGAGCATGCCAACCGTTACGGCCTTAAATACATTTTTGTGCACGATCCCTACTACGATCCGCTGCTGGAATTTGCCGGCTGGCGCAAGATCGAGACCTTCGACAGCGGCGCCATTACCGCCTGGTCGAAGGAAAGCGTCCCTCCGGCGCACGAAATCCCTACTGACGCTGTGCCTCCTCCGTGGCAAGGCCTGATGTGGGGCACTTTGCCCATGGCTACCAGTATTCTCGCCATTCTGTTCGTTCTGGCTATGCCGGAACGCCGCCGGGTAGCGGAGACCGTGGAATTTCCGGCCACAGTTGAGCCGGCTTATCGGGAGGCCAAGTAAATGAAACTGGCTGTCCTGCTGGTGCTCGCAACTATCGCTTTTCTGATCCTGGGCTTCGCTTTTCCCGTCCACCAGGCCGCTACTCCGGGCATCGTTTCTGGAGAGGCCCTCCCCGGTGTGGGCGGCTCAACCAACACCCCCGAGGCGGCGGTGCGCTCGCTGCTGGGCGACGTGCAGGCGCATGACTGGAGTCGCGCCTACTCCATGCTGGCCAATGCCAACGACGTGCCGGAAGAAGCGTTCATCCACGATGTGAATGGCAACTACGGCAGCCTGCGCACGTTTTCAAGTCTGGAAGGGTCCCGCACCCGCGTGCTCAACGAAAGCGGCGACCAGGCGCTGGTGCGCGCCGACATGCACTGGTCCACCGCCGTCGGCCCTATCTATGACGTGAAGGAACTTAAGGCTGTGCAGCAAGGCGGCGCCTGGAAGATCGTATGGCCGCTGGAAAAGCAGCCCACCGTGCCACCCCAGGTCGTGCCCGTCAATTACCTGCGCTGGGACGTGATTTCCCGCGGTCCGCAGGACGACTGGGGAACCCAGAACGTGGACTCACCTCAGGTGCGCATCGTTTCCATGAACGCGGTCCAGCACGGCAGCACCCTGGTGATAGTGGGTGAAGTGGTGAACGAAGACACAGTGCCCGCCTTTGTGGACATCAATGCCATCCTGCTGGGCAAAAACGGGCAGGACCTGGACCAGGAAAGCAGCTTCGACAAAATTCAGCACACCTTGCTGCCTAAACAGGTCTCGCCTTACCGCATTGATTTTCCCGGCTACAACTTGAGCCAGGTAAAGAACGTGCGCATGGATGCCAAGGCCATGCTGGTACCGGCCTCGGCCGATCCCGTCATCGCCGTGCTGGATCAGCACGAGCAGACGAATGTGCTCGGTCGCAAGGTGCTCAGCGGCAATCTGCTGAACGAGAGTGGCCGGGTCGTGAACATCGCCCAGGTGCTGGCAACTTACTACGACAGCAACGGCAAGGTCATCTGGGTTTCCGATGGCTATGTGGATCGCGCCCTGCTGCCACAGACGCCCGAGCCCTTCGCTGTAGACATGCCCGACAACACCGTGGGCAAGGTGCAGAGCTATCGCGTGACCGTGAACCACTACATTCGTGAGCAGTCGTAAGTAGCGGGGGAACGATTTCTATGTGCAGAATTCTTCCAGCGGTTTGCCTGGCTGTTTGCCTGACGGCGACCGTGTCGCTCGCTGCCCAGGATCTGCAGCTGCCTGCTACCGTGGCCGCAGGTTCAGGATTTGCCATACCGACCTCGGGCAGTGGCAGCGCAACTCTTTACTTGGTTGGACCAAGCTATGCCGCTAAACGTCAGGTTCAACTGGGCGAGAAGATTCTTGTCCAACCCCAAGAGGTGCGCAGCGCCGGCCGTTACCTGGCCATCGTGCGCGGCGGCGGAACCAGCCAGAGCGGCAGCTTCTATGTAGTGGCAGCCAAGTCCGCCAGCCTTAGCTTCCTCGCCCACCCCTCGCGGATTCCGGTGGCGCAGCGCGACGGAGTTATCGGCGTGGCCTTCGTTTTCGATAAATGGCACAACCTGGTGCGCCGGCCGGAGACAGTCGATTTCCGCCTCGCCGCCAAGGATGCTCCTCCTGTTATCCAAAGCGTGCGTAGCCGAGATGGCGTGGCTTGGGCCCTCATGAATTCGGGCCACAAAGCCGGCAACGCCAAATTTGTCGCTGCGCTGGATGGAATTGAAGAGACACGCGTAATCCAACAGGTGGCCGCTGATCCCTGCCACCTGCAAATCAGGGCAGAGCGAAATGCAAAAGGCGTGCTGGTTGAGACCGCTCCCGTGCGCGATTGCAGCGGCAACCCGGTTTCTGACGGCACGGTTGTGACCTTTACTGCGAATGGCCCTCAGGGCTTGAGCACGGTGGACGTGCCCATTAAGAAAGATGTCGCGCAAGCCGAGCTGAAAATTCCAGGCCCTGCCACCATCTCAGTGGCCTCCGGTGTAGTAATGGGCAACGAAGTAAGGGTTGGAGGCCAGCCATGAAGCAGCTTTCTTGTGTGGGGACGGGGCATTGCCCCGTCGATGGCGGGTCCCAGACCCGCCTGATTTGTGCGACCCTGGCCTTTGCTCTGTTTTGTTCTGTTAGCTGTTTCGCCGCTGACGCTCCTGCCGTGCAGTTCGATACCTCGCACATCGGCCCGCGGCAGATGGAAGACGTCACTGGCCGCAACATCCCTCGCGATTGGGGTCGCGCCTGGCAGACCCTGGCCGTTGCTCTCGAGCAGAACCGCCCTGATCTGCTGGGCCGCTCCTTTACCGGTTTTGCCCAGCAGAAGCTCGCTGCCACTATCGCCACGCAGGTCAAAACCGGCCTGCGTACCCGTTACATTGACCACGGCCACAAGCTGGCCGCGTACTTTTACTCACCCGACGGCGGAGCTATCGAACTGCATGACACTGCCGACATGGAAATTCAGGTGTTCGATGGCAACGACCTGGTCCACAGCGATCGCATCACCCTCCACTACATTGGCCTGATGACCCCTGCCGCCGACCACTGGGAAGTGCGCCTGCTGGAATCCGTCCCTAGCTTCTAACCCAATAGGAACCATTTAACAACTGTCATGCTGAGCGGAGCAGGCCGGGTTCGCTCTCGAACCCGGCCTGAGGAGTCGAAGCACCCCTACGCATTTGGATAGGGGCACCCCGCGTCAGGGAGTTTCTAGCGCATCTCTCCCGGCATGGGGTGGGTGGCCTGGTCAGCATGCGGTACGAGTTGCTGATACACCGAATCAGGCAGGTGGGTTTGCCAGTGGCCGCTAAGCCGCGCGTAGCCAGTAATGCCGAAGAACAGCGCAGCAATGCCGGCGGCCATCGCCCACGCTGGCAGCCCGCGTCGGCGTGGCGCGGCCATCGCCAGCGCACCTTGCGCCGGGCACACCGCCACGCATTCGAGGCAGCCGGTGCACTCAGCTGACTTGATGCTCACCAGCTTATCCACGGGCAAGGCGGAGGGGCACGCCTTGGCGCACTTGGCACAGTCAATGCACGCGAGGGGATCGCGGCGAATGCGCAGAGGCCCGGGCAGCGCCGCCAGCCCCAGCAGCGCGCCGTAAGGACACAGATAGCGGCACCAGAAGTTCTGTACCAGCACCGATGCCGCCACCAGCACCGCGACCACAATCAGTCCCGTTTCGCTCAAAAAGCGGAAGAAGTCCAGCATCTTCACGTCGGCAATCAGGCCGTAGGGGCTGCGCATGAAGCTGTTTATTTCCGCGGCGCTCATGCCTGTTACCGCCCATACGAAGAATGCCAGCAGCAGATATTTAAGACCGCGCAGGGGAATATCCAGCCAGCGCGGCAGGCGGAAATTGCGGCGGGAAAGCCGGTGTCCCAATCGCCACAGGTATTCAGAGATGGTGCCTACCGGGCACAACCACGAGCAAAATGCTTTGCGAAAAAGGAACGCGATAGCGACGAAGGCAAGCAAAAGAAACACGGCCGCGGGGTGGATCGCCGGCACATGCCCGCTCAGCAGCCAGTATTTAAAATTCATCATGCCGGCAATGGGCAGATAACCTTCGACGCCCGACGGCCGTGCCATCCCTGGCACACCCCCGGTTTCGTACGCCCGCACCCAGAGATAAAACACCAGCCCGAGGTATATGTTCAGCGCCAAAAATGCAAATTGAAACCCGCGCCGGAGCATCTGCGAGTGATCCTGGCCGAGTCGCCGCACTAGTTTCTTTTTGGCTCGCTTGGCGGGGGTCACAGCGGGAGCGGACGGTTTCAGCATCTCGCCAATCGCCGTGTCAGGTGCTACGGTGGCCATAAGCTGCTCCAAACGCACCAGCTTAGACCGCCAGTCGGGTTTGCGGTATGACTTAGGTCACAGCCGGACTCAAGACGTTAGCAATTGGCAATTAAGCATTTAGTCTCGCCGCGCAGTTACTCAACAAGCGCCAAATGCTAATTGCTAACTGCTAATTGCTCCTCCTGCTGCGCTATCATGCAAGCTGCGGGAGGAAATCGTGCAGCATCGGCAGAATCCCCTGGTTGTGCTGATGGTGGTCTTCGTCCTGGGCTGCCTGAGCGCAGCTCAGAGTACATCGTCCCAAAAACAAAACAATTCCGCGGATCAGAAGAACGAGCAGCCCAGTCCCAGTGAAAAGGTTCCGGAAATCAGCGGCAACCTGGGAGGCTGCTCGGTGGAAATCCATGTAATTGATTCGGCCGGCAAGCCCGTTTACGGAGCCCAGGTTTCGGTGCACATCCGCTATGGTTTCGGCGGCTTTCACCGCCTTGATCTGCAGATCGGCACCAACAGCGACGGCTTCGCTCGCTTTGTCGGCTTGACCGAGCGTGCCCGCATGCCGCTCTCGTTTTATGCCGATTACCACGGACGCGAAACCGTGGTCCCCGTGGACCTTAGGCAAAACTGCCACCAGAAGCAGGATGCGGCCATTCCCGACAAGCCCGCGTCACCTCCTCAGGAGTGAGTAGCTAGATCACTCCCAACGAAGCGGCCCAGTGAAATTCAAGGGACAAAAAATGTAGATTGGGGATTTGAAAAGGAGGGTTTT
>DATEGI010000086.1:0-3201 GCA_035280205.1 Terriglobales bacterium
CGGGAAGCAGAACCCGGTTACGCGGCGGCTCCCCGTTGGCTCCGCCTGGGCCCGCACCGGCATGGGCGCCCGCGCTCATCGCTGGCTCACTCCCGGTTCGGCGGCGCCCCCCATGCGGATGTCGCTTTGCGAACGCAAATCGTGCAGCCACGATGCCAGCAGTTCATTCATGCGGCGCTGCGTGAGCAGTTCCTCGATCTTGGGAGAAACTTCCACCAGCGGCACATCCTTCACCCCCGCCTTGCGCAACTCGGGCAACAACTGCCGCTGGTAGTAGCTTTCAATGCTGCTGTGGCTGATGTGAATGGTGGGACGCAGGCGCACGTCAATCAGGCGTTCCAGCCGGGCTTGCAGCAGGACGTGGTGCGCCAGATCCTCCGCACGCAGGCCATACCGTTGCAGGTCCGCCTGCCAGACCGCCGGCTTCTCCGCGCCCGCATATTGTTTGCGTATTTCCTGCAGGCGCTTTTCCACGTTCGGGGAAGAGGGCTGCAGCACTCCCTCGGCTTCGTCTTCTTTTATCTGCTGCCGCAGCAGTTCCTGGTCAATAAGGTGCTCGAGAGCCGCCTTGCGCTCCGCTACGGTGACACTCGTGAGCGGGCGGTGGTTGACAAACGCCTCGTAGCGCACCTCCTCATCCCAGTCGCTCTGCAGGATGGGGCGCTTGTTTACCGTCGCAACCACACGCTCAATGATCTCGCCGGCAAGCAGGCTAGTCCCGGCCAGCGACAGCACCATCGCGATTTGCAAACAGCGTCGCCACATCAGAATGTCTGTCCAATACTAAAGAAAAAGTTCAGGTGACGGCCAGTCTCCACATGGGGGTAAGGAAAAGCCTGGTCCCCTGTAGCCTGGTTCACCGGAAATACCGGCGGATTCAGGTTATAGCCCACGTCGAAGCGCAGCGGACCAATCGGCGTCTTGTAGCGAATGCCGGCGCCCAGATTCTGGGAAAGATAGTTGAAGTTACAGGTTAAGCTGCCCACCGTGCACTGGCTGGTGTCCTGGCTTAAATGGCTGAAGCCCTTGGCCATATCCCCGGGAGTGGCAAAAACATTGCCCGCGTCGTTGAACACCACAAATCCCATGTTGTTGCCCAGCCATGGCAGTGAGACCGGCGGCGTGCGCAACTCCAGGTTGTTGATGAACAGCGCCTCTCCGCCCAGCGGAGAGCCGGTAGCCGGGTCACGCGGGCCCGCCTGGTTGATCGAAAAGCCACGCAGGGTGTTGCCGCCGCCGGACAGGAATCGTTCTGGAAGCGGGATAAGCTGGCTTGTGCCAAATTGGTTCTCCACCCCCACCGTGGTGGAGCGGGCAAAAACCCACTTATTCTTGCTGCGCTTGGAACCAAAGGGCAGATAGGTGGCGTTCTGCGCCAGCAGGCGGCTGAAATTGGCCTGCGAGCCGAAAAAGCCCGCCGCCACGCCGGCATCAACCGTGGTGTAGTTACCCCGCGTGCTCTCGATGGGATTGTCGCGCTTGTCGCGAATGTAGGTGATGCTGGGTATGCCCACGCGCACCGGCTGCGACAGTAAGGGAATCAGGTTGGGCGTGAGCGGCACCAGGTTCGTAGCCTGAACCCGGCGGTAAGTGAAGCGGTAGAGCGTGGTGGTCACCTTGCTCCAGCTCTGCTCGATCTGCGCTGAGCCTTCCAGCCGGTTGGAGGTGTAGGTCACCACGTCCAGCGAGTTGTCGTAAAAGCCGGCCAGCGTGAAGCGCAGCTTGTCGTTGTTGAACCAGTGCGGCGCGTCGTAGCTCACCAGAGCGCGCTGCTCCAGGCGCCCGAAGTGCGACTTGAATGAAATGGTGTGGTCGCGGCCGCGAAAGTTCAAGCGGGTCACGCCGAAGGAGACCCGCGGGCTCACTCCGGTTTCCCCCTGGGGCTGCGTCGGTCCCGCCGGCTGGCCGGTCTGCGCTTCAAAACCGAACCCGTAGTTGAAGGTGTAGCGGCGCGCTTCCTTCACGCTGAACAGCACGTTTTTCTGCGCGACATCGCCTTCGGGATTTTGCACCGCCGTATCCACCTCGTTGAAGATGCCCAGGTTGTACAGCTGGCTCTGGCTGTCGTACATCTCATTCTGGCTGACGGGGTCGCCGGTGTGGACCTGCAGCTCGCGGCGCACCACGTAGGGCCGGGTGTAATTCAGACCGTCCACCAGCACGCGATCCACAAAGAACTGCTGCCCTTCGCGAATAGTGTAGGTCAGCTCTACGCGGTTGGGCTGCCCTGGCGCCGGCTTGACAGCGTATTCGAACGCGGCATCCGGAAAGCCGTTGTTGAAGTAATAAGTGAGAATCGCATCCCGGTCAGCCGCGATGTTGGATTCTGAAAAGGGCTGCCCTTCCACGTTGGAGAGACTAGGGCGCAGCGCGTCCTCAGGAATGGTGCGGTTCCCGGCAATGTGCAGGCTGCCCACCAGGGTTTGCGGGCCTTCGCCGATGTGAATCTCCACCGCGATGCGGCCCATCTGGCCCAGGTAGTTATCATCCACTGCCGATGTCACTTCCACCTGCTGGAATCCGTTCGCGCGGTACAGGTCCTCAATGGTTTTCACATCGGCAGCCAGCAGTTGCTGGCTGTACATGCCCTGGGAAAAAAGGCGCCCGGCAGGCTGCACCTGCATGCGCTCGCGAATGGTGGGGGAGTCAAAGTAGGTGTTGCCGGAAATATTTATGTTGGTCAGCTTGTGGCGAATGCCGCGCTCCACTATGTAAACAATCTGGCGCTCGTTCTGCTTTTGATCGAATTCCTGGCGTACGTTGATTTCCGCGTCAAAGTAACCACGTGTCTGCATGTAGTCGCGCAGATTGCGGCGTCCTTCATTCACCAGATCTTCATCCACCGCATTCTCTTCATAAACAGGTATCAGTTTTTTGATTTCGCCCGTGCGCATGCTCACTCCCTGCACGCGCACTATCACGATGGGTCCGGGCTCGACGTGCAGCACGTAGTCCACGGTGTTGGTGGCCGGCTGGAAATTCTGGCTGGGAATTGACACCTGCGCCTCCAGCCGGTTGATGTTCTGGTATTTCTTTCGCAGGCGGCGCAGGGCGCTGGTAATGCTTTGCGCCAGCACCCGGTCGCCGGGATGGAAGTGCGCCGCATCCAGCAGCTCCAGCAGGCTGTAGCCGGCCTGTCCGGTGAGCGTGATGCGCCCCACTCGCGCCTGCGCCCCGGGATCCACTTGGAAGGAGATGTTC
>DATEGI010000087.1:0-7575 GCA_035280205.1 Terriglobales bacterium
GCGTCATACGCCTTGCGGGCATTCATAAGGTTGCGGGAGATCTTGTCAGGATCGTTTGCCGTGGACGCCAGGCGAGCGAAGGTAAGGCCGGTCTTCAGTTCCGCATCCAGAAAGGATAGCTGGACAGCCATAGTATCGTTCTGCAGATGCTTCCAGTCAGGGCGCATTGCGAAGTTTCCTCAGGCGTTCACAACGGTGGCGGCTGCGACGAGGGAGTTCATTGCTCGGGTGGCGCAGCTCGGATGACTTCTCGCGGCTGCGGAGGCGAGCGGCTGCGGTGAGCCGAAGCGATTCTTGCTGCTCCCTGCGCGCCCTCTTTCGAAGGTTGCAGGAACGGCGCATCAGCGCAGAAGACGGTACTCTTTCACCAGGCGGCATGGGCTCACCACAATGTGATCATCGAAGCAAGATTCAAGTTGTCAAGCGATTCTGGGTTGCACCTTTTCGGTCTACGGCCGTCGGACAGAGTCCAAAACATGTCTACCGTCGCGGCCGTACCTTTGCGCGAGCCTTCCCTCGCCGGACCGGCGTCTTCTTACCCCCTTCCGGCTGACGGCTGTTTCCCGGGTTCGCAGGAGCAGCGGCGTCATCGGATGCTTTGGCGGCGCGTTCACGCGGCCCGCCAAACATGATCAGCACGCCCTCCATGGAGGCATCCCTGGCAATAGGGGTGAAGTGCACGTCAAACACCAGGCGGGCAGCGCCGATGCGAAAAGCCAGTTGGTGCAGTACGGCCCCTTTCTGGCTCTTGAAAACTGCGCGGCAGCGGCGAATGAGGGTGCGGCTGAGGGACTGCTCCAGCGGCAGGCGGTCCATGGAAATGCCGACCACGGAGGTGGCGCTTACGCCGAACAGCTTCTGTGCGGCTGCATTCCATAGCTGGATGGTCTCCTCGCGATCTACCAGCATGACCGGCCAGGGCATGCGGCGCAGGGTTTCGGCGTAACGAGCGGTCACCTCGTGCAGCTCCCGCGTGCGCTGCTCCAGTTCGTCGTTCATGTTCTCCAGCTCTTCGTTCAGCGACTGGAGTTCTTCGTTGGTGGTTTCCAGTTCTTCGTTGGTGGACTGCAGCTCCTCATTAGTAGTTTCCAGCTCTTCGTTAGTGGACTGCAGCTCTTCGTTGGTGGTTTCCAGTTCCTCGTTGGCTGACTGCAGTTCCTCGCCGGTGGCTTCCAGCTGCTCGATGGTGGTCTGCAGCTTCTCCTGTACGCTGATATCGTCGCAATGGATGAGGGTGCCGGTGCGTTCGCCTTCCGGGGAAACGATGGCGCGGATGGAAACGTGAATGGTTTTTTCCTGCGAATCGGCGCGCAGGGAACACTGGAACTCGACCGGCTCCGGCTTGCGGCGGCTTTCTTCCAGGTGGCGGGCCATTTCCGGACAGCGCGTAACAATCTCCGTATTCTGCAGACGCTGACCCTGCAACTGGGCGCCTGGGAGGGCCCAGATGCCCAGGGCAGCCTCGTTGTGGTTGACCACTATGTCGGTGCTGTCCAGTTCCATGATGCCGGACTTCAGCGAATCGAGGATGTAGTGGTGATAAAGCTGCAGCATTTGCAGTTGTTGTGAGGTTTTGTCCATACGAGGGTTTCCCGCTTCTGTTTCACGAGTCGGAGGAAGGCCAAGAGTCTCCGCACGGTCGTCGAAGCGCTGGAATAATCGCCAGCGCAAGTTAAGGGGCCGAAAAAGGTGAGACTCGCTGAGCTTGGATTCGGCCTTGCCCAGAAAGAGGACACCGCCCGGCTCCAAAGCATAATGCATGCGGCCAAGAATTTGCTTCTGGGTGGCGGTATCAAAATAAATAAGCAGGTTGCGGCAGACGATGAGGTGGCAATGGGAGATGGGAGCATCCACTATCAGGTTGCTGCGGCCGAAGATGACCAGGCGGCGCTGTTCACGATTGATGCGCAGGCGAGCGCTGCCGCTGAAATAGCGCTCGCGCCACTCAGGGCGCACCCGGCGCATGTGTTCAGCAGCATACTCGCCACGGCGGGCGGTGGTAAGAGCTTCGTCATCAATGTCGGTGGCGTAGATCTTGATGTCATGGTCAGCCAATTTATCGCGCAAAAAGTCGCTGATCAGAATGGCCAGAGAGTAGGGCTCCTCGCCGGAGGCGCAGCCGGAGCACCAGGCGCGGAAGGTATCGCCCGGTTTGACCGCGCGCAGCAATCCGGGGAGGACTTCGGTGCGAACGGCTTCCCAGGCCTGCGGATCGCGAAAAAATTCCGTGACGTTGATGAGGATGGTATTGAGCAGCCGATCAACTTCGTGGGGGTCCTGGTGGATCTTTTCCAGGTAGTTGGAGTAGCCGCGGGTATTCACCTCCGACATGCGCTTGCGGATGCGGCGCTCGAGGGTAGTGGTTTTGTAACCGCGCAGGTCGAGGTTGCGGCTGTTGGCCAGTTCGCTGACCAACTGATGCAGTGACAATTGGTCGGTTTCAGCCATGGGCCACAGTTCCGCACAAGTCAATCAAAGTCTTAGCCAGGCGCGCGATGGGCAGAACAATATCGACCGAGCCGGTGGCAATGGCGGCGTACGGCATGGAACTGAATTCAGAGGTGGCAGGGTCCTCGGCCATGGTGGTCCCGCCCGCGGCCTTAATGGCCTGGATGCCGGCGGCGCCGTCCCGCCCGGAACCGCTCAAAACAATCCCGATGGCGCGTTGGCCATAGTTTACCGCAACCGATTCGAATAGCAGGTCTATGGAAGGCCGGGAGTGGTGCACAGCGGGGGTGCGCAGCAGGCGTACGGCGCCAGGCTCGGCCAACAGATGCAGGTTAGGGGCGGCGACGTAGACCACCCCGGGCACGATCTTTTCTCCGTCGGTCGCCTGGTGAACGTGCAGGCTGGTCTTGCGCTCCAGCAGTTCGGCCAGCACACTGCGGTAGTCGGGACTGAGGTGCTGCACCACCAAAATGCCGCAGCCAAACTCCTCGGGCAGAGGGCCGAGGAGGCGCGAGAGGGCGTTAAATCCACCGGCAGAGGCGCCCAGAGCGACGACGTCAAAGTCGCCTTCCGGGTGATGTCGCGGCTCCGTCATTTTGCCGGCCGTGATCTCAGATGCGGCTCGCATAGAGACTCGGCATCCCTGCCAACACTTAGCATACCTGAAACGGCAGGAAAAATCGGTGCGGAGTCGGCGGCGGCCCGCTCACGGTGGCCGCTTTGCCGGCCGGGGTTAGAAGCTGGCGATCTGAAAATTCAGAACCGCCAGCGCCAAACGATATTGATAAGTGGCTTCTGCGCTGCCGATCTGGGCCTGGGTCTGCTGCAGCTGCGCCTGGCTGAGTTCCACGATGGAGGCCAGTCCGAGCTTGTAGCGGGTCTGGGAGAGGTCGAGCGCCAGGTTGGCCTGATGCAACAACTGCCGGCTGACGCTCAGGCGCTGGTAGGCGGTGCCGGCATTGAGCCAGCCGATGCGGACGTCACGGGCAATGCTGTCCTGCAGGTCGCGCAGTTGCTGCTGCGCCGCCTGGGCGCGCAACTGGGCTTCCCGCGCGCGGGCGCTGTAGAGGAAGCCGTTAAAAACCGGAACCTCCACGTTGACGCCCACTGCACCATACCAGGGCGCCAGCGCATTGTTGCCGGCCAGCGGCGTGGAGCCCACCGCGCCCAGGGCACGAACCGTGGGGAACAGAAGATCGCGTTCCGCGCTCTGGAATTTCTGTGCCGCCTGGTAATCGTAGCTCAGGGCTGCTAGTTCGGGGCGTTTCTGCATGGACTGCACAATTAGCTGATCAACATCAGCAGGAGGCGCGGTCAGCGGCGTCGTTTCCTCAACCAGGTCATAGTGTTGCAAGGTTGGATAGCCCAGCACGGCGGAGAGGCTGGCGAGCGCGGCATCATTGTTGTTCTGGGCATCCAGCAGCAGCAGCTTGGCCTGCGCCAGGTTGACCTGGGCGAAGCTGAGGTCGAGCGAGGATTTGAGCTTGGCATTGAAGAGGGCTTGCACCTGGTCAGCCACGGTCTGGCGCTCGGCGACGGTTTGCTGCGCCACCTGGAGCACGGCGCGGGTCTGCAGGGCGTTGTAGAACGCCTGGTCCACGGCCAGCTTGATCTGCAAGGCGTTGGCCACCGCATTTTCGTTTTCCGCCTTGGCGCGCAAGCTGGAGGTGGCCACGAGGTTGCGCGTACGGCCGAAGTCTGTGATGAGCTGGGAGACGATGGTCCCTGCGGCAGCGCGGGGATAAATGATGGGATTGTTGAGGCCGCCAGCGGTGATGCGACTGTTCTCCTGAGCGTTTACGCCGGTCAAATCCACCACCGCAGTGGGCCAATAAGAAGAGCGGGTTTCGCGCAGCGCCTGTTGCGAGGCCAGCGCGGTCAGCTTGCCCACCGTGATGAGGGGGTTGTTCCTGACGGCAAGGGCTTCAGCGTCGTTCAAGGTTAAACGGGCCAGAGCTGGAACCGGAGGAGCGGAGGGCCAAGGAGCCGGTGGAGCGGCGGGCGGGCTGGCCTGGGCACCGCCGGCGATTGCGGTTAAGAGCAGAAAGAGAAGAGCCAGGGGCCGACGAACGATCACGCCGCCACCTCTGGGCCCTGCTCTTCCTTCTTGTGGAACATGAGATAAGCGGCAGGCACGAGGTAAACGGTGACCACCACCGACACCAGCAGGCCGCCGATGATGGCCTGAGCCAGCGGCGCATAGGCTTCGGCTCCGGTGCCCAGCTTCATGGCCATAGGGATAAGGCCGATGATGGTGGCCAGCGAGGTCATCAGGATGGGCCGGAGGCGGATGCGGCTGGCGGTGGAGACGGCCTCAGTCATATCCATGCCTTGCTTGCGCAGGTTGCGCGCGAATTCCACAATCAAGATGCTGTTGGAAACCACGATGCCGACCATCATGACCACCCCCATGAGGGACATGATGTTCAGCGTGGTGCCCAGCACCAGCAGAGTGAGTAGCACGCCGGCAACCCCAGGCGGAATGGCCAACAGAATGATGAAAGGATCGAGGAACGAAGCGAACTGTGCGACCAGGATGAGATAGACCAGGGCAATGGCAAGAAAGAGGCCGACGCCGAAGCTCTTGAACGACTCGCGCATGCCCAGCACCGAGCCGCGCAGGTTCACGCGCACGCCTTCCGGCAGCTTGGTAGTGGCCACGATGTTGTCAATGGCGCCGCTGGTGTGGCCCAAATCTTCGTTTTTCGGCGCCACGTAGACGTCGAACTCTCGGCTGAGCTGGTAGTGATCCACTTCTGTGGGGGACTGAATCGGCCTGATGTTCACCACATTCTCCAAGGGGGTGGAGGCGGCGCCGTCGGCGGCGCGCACCGGGATCTGCTCCAGGTCGCTGAGGGTGTGGATCTGGTCCTCGGGATACTGCACGGTGAGCATGTAGTCATTACCGGAACGGGGATCCACCCAGTAGCTGGGGGCGATCATGCCGTTGGAAGTCAGGGCAGTGATGATGTTGTCTACTACTTCCTTCTCATTGAGTCCAAGCAGGCTGGCACGCTCGCGGTCAATATTGAGCTGGAGCGCGGGGTAGTTCAGGTCCTGGGGAACAAGGACGTCGCTGACACCGCGCAACTGCCGCACTTTGCCTTCGATACTGAGGGCGGTTTGGTACGCGGCCTCCATGTTCATGCCGCTCACTTGCACGTCAATGGGAGCGGGCATGCCCATGTTGATGATGGCGTCCACCAGGCCGCCGGACTGGAAGTACGCGCTGATTTCGGGCATGTCGTTGCGCAAACGGGCGCGTACCCGGCGCATATATTCGTAGCTGCCGACCTTATGGCCTTCCTTCAAGCTGACCTGCACGAAGGCAGTGTTGGGCGCGGAGTTGGGTGTATAGATGGAGGAGAAGCCCGGGGTCACGCCAATGTTGGAGACGATCATGCCCAGGTCCTCGGGAGCCACCACCTGGCGAATATCGTTCTCTACTTGGGCGATGTAATCCTGGGTGAGCTCAATGCGGGTGCCGGAGGGCGCCTTGAGGTTGATAACGAACTGGCCGGGATCGGTGCGCGGGAAGAAGGAGACGCCAAGCAGCGGGTAAAGAGCGAAGCACATCAGCGAGACGCCAGCCAAACCTAGCGTGGTGGCGGCGGGCTTGAGCAGCGATTTGGCCAGGGTGCGGTCATATTCGCCGAGAAGGCGATCGAAATAACGATTGAAGCCACGTATGATCTTGCCGAAGAAGCCGCCCGGCGTTTCGTGTTCTTCGACCAGGTGCGGGCCGCGAATCAGCTTGGCACAGAACAGCGGCACCACGGTCATAGCAACAAAGTAGGAAGCGAACAGCGAGAGCACCACTGCGCTGGCCAGGGCGGTGAAAAGAAACTTGCTGACGCCGTAAAGGAACACCACCGGGAAGAAGACAACGGCAGTGGCCAGGGTGGCGGCCAGCACGGCCACGTTTACTTCCTTGCCGCCGATTTCGGCGGCCATCTCGGGCGACTCTCCCATCTCCAGGTGGCGAAAGATGTTTTCCAGCACCACCACCGAGTTATCAATCAGGCGCGAGAAGGCCAGCGCGAGGCCGCCCAGTACCATGGTGTTCACCGTGCCACCTCCAAGGCTGATAGCCAGGAACGCCGCCAGTGCCGATAGCGGAATGGACAGGAACACGGCAGCGGTGGCGCGCATGCTGCCAAGAAAAAGCAGGATCATGATTCCGGTCAGCACCAGCCCGATCAAGCCTTCGTGGATCAGGTTCTCGATGGCCATCTTCACGAAGACGGACTGGTCGAACACCACTTTCGCCACCAGTTGTTTGGGCACGTCGGTCAGATTGGCCAGTACTTTCTTCACACCGTTGACTACGGCAATGGTGTTGGTGTTGCCGCCCTGCTTCAGGACCGGCAGATAAACCGAGGGCTGGCCGTCAATGCGCACGACGTTGGTCTGAATGGAGTGCGCGTCTTCCGCTCTGCCAACATCGGCCACCATCACCGAACGATTGTGGCCCACACTCTTGAGCGGCAGGTGGTTCAGATACTGGGTGTTGGGCACCTGAGCATTGGTGTAGAGGTTGTAGTCGGTAGGGCCGATTTTGACGTCGCCCGCGGGCAAAATCAGGTTGCTGTTGTTGACCGTACGGACCACGTCCATCACGCTAAGCTGGTGGGCTTCCAGCTTGAGCGGGTCCACGTAAACCATGATCTGACGGTATTTGCCACCGAAGGGCTGCGGGACCGAAGCGCCGGGCACGTTAGCCATCTGATCGCGAACCTCGTATTGGCCGAGGTCGCGCAGCTTGGTTTCGTTAAGCCCCTGGCCTTTAAGAGTCACCAGGCAGACCGGCAAGCTGGAGGCGTCGAACTTGAGCACCACAGGAGGCAGCGTGCCCGGGGGCAGCTTGCGCAGATCAGCCATGGCGAGATTGGAAATTTCGGCGAGGGCAGAATCGGAGTTGGTGCCCGGCTGAAAATAAATCTTGATGAGGCTGACGCCCGGCAGCGAGCGCGATTCGATATGGTCAATCCCGCTGCCCAGGGTGAAGAAGCGCTCGAAGCGTCCGGTGATGTCGGTTTCAATTTCTTCAGGGGCCATGCCGGAGTAAAACGTGGCCACAACTACAACCGGAATGTTAATCGGAGGGAACAGGTCTACCGGCATGCG
>DATEGI010000088.1:0-10430 GCA_035280205.1 Terriglobales bacterium
GGTGATTGCCGCCTTTTCCGACCGCATCGTGCTTACCGCGCCCAACCTGAGCGACGGCATCTACAACATTGACCTGCAGGCGCCCGATGGCGCCACCAGCAGCATGATCAACGCGCTCACCTACGGTGCGGTGCCCGGCGACCAGATTGTGCTTTTGCAAGGCGCAGCGAATCCAGCCACGCCGGTTGGGGGAGAAGCACTCAACCCACTGCGCGTGCGCGTGGTCGAGGCGGGTGGAATCACTCCGGTGGCGGGCGCAACCGTAAGGCTGAGCGCCATTCCGGCGGGGGTCCTTTTTTCCGCTTGTAACGCCACTACCTGCTCGCTCCAGACCGACGAACAGGGCGAGGCGGTCACGCGCCTGGCGCCAACCGCCGTGGGCACATTTACCGTCACCGCGGCCATTTCAACCACTGCCTACGTTCATGCTGATGTGACGGGAAGCTCATCTGCGCTCGCGATTTCGGCGCTGTCACACTCGGCCTGGGTGGCGCAAGGCGGAAGCGGCAGCCTTGCTCTGAACGTGCGCGTGCTCTCCAGCGGCCAGCCAGTTGCAAGACGCACCGTGCAGTACGCCGTGACCCAGGGCAGCGCCAGCTTGAGCTCAATTACTGCGGTATCGAATGCGGCGGGATACGCAGGCGTCAACCTGAATTTGAGCTCTGTTCAGGGCGAGGTTCACGCCAGCGCCTGCGTGATGCCGGGGGTGGCGCCTTGCAGCAACTTTTATGTGTTCGTGATCCCGGCAAGCGAGCTGCGGTTGCAGTTTGTGGCCGGAGAGCAGCAGATTATCAATACCGCCCAGGCCTTCTCTGCGGTGACACTGCGGGCGACCGATTCCGCCTCGCCGCCCGACCCGGTGCAGATGGCGCCGGTGACGGTGCTGTCGGCGGTAATGCGCTGGCAGCTGCCTCCGGTTTCCGCTGGCCCGAACGCGCTACCGCCCTCCGCCCCGGTAGTGCTTAGTTCGGCGCGGCGTGTGGCTTATTCCGATGCCAACGGACTGATTTCTATTCCGCCCGTGGCGGACGCGCGCTTTGGAGCCGTGGTGGTGAAGATGATAGGGGTTGCCGGCACCGGCTTGCCGCTGCAATTCGAAGTGCAGCGGTTGTGGGCGCCACCGGGTTTCGTAGCCTCCACCGGCGCCGCGCGGAAAGCGTTCGCCAACTACCAGCGGCGGCAGCGCCTGCGCCGCCCTATTTTTTCACCCAGGTATCAACCCATTGATTGACGGTTTTATACCAGAGCTGGCTGTTTTGCGGCTTCAGCACCCAGTGGCCTTCGTCGGGGAAGTACAGCATTTTTGAAGGCACGCCCAGGCGCTGCAGCGTGGTGAAGAGCTGGAAGCCTTCGGAGACATCCAGGCGGTAGTCGAGCTGCCCGTGCACCACCAGCGTCGGGGTTTTGAAATTGGCTGCGAACAGGTGAGGAGACCAGCGGCGGTACATAGCGCGGTTGGTCCAGGGCGTGCCTTTAAACTCCCACTCCGGAAACCATAACTCCTCGGTGGTGCCATAGGCGGATTCGGTGTTGAACGTGCCATCGTGCGAGACCAGACACTTGAAGCGCGTGGTATGCCCCAGGATCCAGTTGATCATGTAGCCGCCGTAGCTGGCGCCCAGCGCGCACTCGCGGTCCTTGTCCACGAAGGGGTAGGTACGCTCCACGTAATCCAGGCCGCGCATCAGGTCCACGTAGGGGCGGCCGCCCCAGTCGCCGTTGATAGCATCAATAAACGCCTGCCCGTAGCCGGTGGAACCGTGAAAGTTGATCATCACCACTACGTAACCGTCAGCAGCGAACAGCTCGGGATTCCAGCGATAACTCCAGGCGCCGTCCCAGGCTCCCTGCGGCCCGCCGTGGATAAGGAACTTGACGGGATATTTCTTGTTCGCATCGAAATTTGGCGGTTTGAGCAGGAAGCCTTGGACACGGCTCTTCTGTGAGCCGGTGAACCAGAAGGACTGCAGGGGCGGCATCTCGACCTGCGAGAGCAAAGAGTCATTAAGATGGGTAAGTTGGCGGGCAGCGCCCACGCGCATATTGTTCGCCAGTTCGGCGACATAGATTTCGTTGGGCGCGCGCACTGACATACGGGTGAAAAGCAGGGCTTTGCCGTCGCTCGTGATGGTGAGGTCGTCGTTTGTTCCGCGTTTCAGACGCCGCACTTCCCCGCCGTTCACTCCAATCTGGTAGATGGGCTGCTCGCCGTTATCTTCGGCCACAAAGTAGATGCGCGAAGAGTCCGGCGCCCAAACGAAGCCGCCCACCCAGCGATCGAAATTGTCCGTCAGGCTGCGGCGCTGGCCGCTGGCGCGGTCATAGAGCATCAGGCGGAAGCGGTCGCTCTCATAGCCCGGCCGAACCTGCGCCAGGTAGGCAATGTACTTTCCGTCAGGCGAGTAGCGGGGAGTGGAATCGCTCGCCGGATTGTCCGTAATTTTCTTCGGCGTGTCGCCGGCGGCCACGGGCACCACGAAAAGGTCATTGTTCGTACTGGTGGCCTCGACCTCACTGATATTGCTGGTAAACGCCACCTCCTTTCCGTCAGGTGAAAAGGCGTAGAGGTCGCCGCCGCCGAGCTGGAAAGGAGGCACATCGTGGTCACCCGGGGTGAGGTCCCGGGCCACGCCACCACTGGCGGGCACCAAAAACAGGTGATTGCGCTTGCCTCCGGTGTAGCTCGACCAGTGGCGATAGAACAGGCGGGTGAAGAGGCTGGCCTTTACCTTCGAGCTGGCCCTCGCCTCCGTGCGCGCCTTGTTGCAGGCGTCATCTTTGCAGTCGGGGTAAACGGAAGAGACGAACAGAATGTTTTGCCCATCAGGCGACCAGAGTTCGCCCTCGGCTTCGGTGGAGATGGAAGTGACGCGGCGAGGCTCGCCCGTAAGATTGCCCGCGGCTCCGTCAAAATCCACCACCCAGATCTGAGAGCTGCCGCCCTGGGAGGAGATGTAGGCAAAGTGCTTACCGTCGGGCGACCAGCGGGGCCGGTCCTCGCCGGCTACGCCTGAGGTCAGCTGCTTCTCTCCGCCGCCGGTCAGCGGGACGACCCACAGATGGGGTGTGCGCGTGTTGGCCTTAATGTCTACCGTGACGGCGCTGAAGGACACCCAGTGTCCATCGGGCGAGACTTGCGGCTCGCCTATACGCTGCAAAGCCATCATGTCCTCAAAAGTGAACGGCCGCCTGGACTGCGCCAGAGAAAAACAGCTCAGAAGGAAGACGGTAACCAGTATGCGACGCCCCATGGTGTCTCCTCAGAAAAGCAGACAAGTGTAGCGGATTGGGTGTGCGGGGTGTCTGTGAGGAGAGTCACGCGGAGCCAGCAACAAAAAATCAGGTCCATTCGCTGCGCTCCCTCGCATAGCTCGGTCGCGCAGCTCAGGATGACAAAGGAAAAATGTGCGGCAGATGACAACGGATCCATCGCGGCAGAAGACAACGGATCAAAGCGCAGCAGGTTGACGATTGGCATTTGAGAACCAGGGAGGGAGACCAAGAACTAGGGTCCTTCGTGTTTCTCTTCATTGGGCGAGAGCCCGCAACTGTCAACAGGGGTACTACACTCCTAATTTCTTTACTTCCTCGTTGTAGTACTTGCGGTAGAGAATGTCCCACTCCTGGGAACCTTCGAGGATGGTGCGCTTCTGGTTCTCGATTTTCTGGCGGGCGGCAGCGTCAATTTTGGCTTCCTGGCCGAGCAGTTCCTCCAGGATACGTCGAACTTCCAGGCGGATGCTGTTGCGGTCCTCGACGAACTCCACTTCGTCCATGGCGGCCAGCGCGTCGGTGACGCTATGCGCAAGCTTGTTGACTTTGTCGCGGTTCAGTCTCACAGCACCGCCTTATATTTGCGCACCAGTTCGCCTTTCACTTTCTTGAACATCTCCTGGTAGTTGGCGCCGGTCTTGCGCATTTCGTCGGCGTAGGTGTCAAGAATGATGCGCACCTCGTCGTTGATGCGGTCTTCCAGGCCCAGTTCCTCCAGCATCGCGGCGTGGACCTTCTCGGTGACGGCAGGGACCTTTTCCGTCTCGATAAAGTTCCCGGATATGAGTTTCTTGGTGAGTTCGCGAGCCAGGTAGCTCACATATTCTTTCGACAGGACCATGTGGGGAAGACGCGCTTTAGCGCAAGTTTTGAGTTTAGCACATCAGCTCTGGGCCTTTGGCTTTTAGCCTGCAGTGCTCTTCGCCGAGATTTAGCCGGACTCAATAGCTGAAAGCCAACAGCTAAGGGCCGAAAGCCAAGAGCGAGGAGCCAACAACTAGCAGCTACTCTAGCCCGCCGTCGCTAATCGGTCTAAAATGATTACTTGCCGATTCCACGCAAGAGTTACGCCATGGCCGACGATCTGAGCAGTCTGAAAGACGACATGACCGCGTTCATCGAAGGACATGGTATGCGCCGCCTTCCCGCTTACGTTGACTACGACCAGGCGCAGGCGGTGATGTGGAAGGATTCCGGCAACCCCGATGGCTGGAAGGATTTTGTCGAGCTGGCCAAAGCGGCAGGCGGCACCTTCCTGACAATGGACGACTGGGTGCTGGAGCGCGAGGAACTGGAAGAACTGTCGGAGCGGGTCAAGAACGCGCAGTACACCAACGAGGAAGACATAGAAGAGGTGCGCTGGTTGCGCGCTTACGTTTCTAAGACCGGCTTCATCCAGCTGGGCTGGGCTTACCAGGGCACGCTGTTTCTTTATGAGGCCTCCACCCAGTGGTACGAGCGCTACCAGCGCATTGTCGAGTTGCTGGACGACTTTGGCGGTATCACCATAGACGAATCCGACCAGGAAGACGAGCACTGAGCCGTGCGCTGGAATCTCCGTTCCGTGAGTGGAATGGAAGCGCAGCGGCTGGCGGATGAAGCAGGCATTTCGCCCACCCTGGCCCGCCTGCTGCTGCTGCGCGGCGTTGCCGGCGCCGCAGAGGCGCAGCGTTTCCTTTCTCCATTACTCAGCCATTTGCACTCGCCTTATGCCATGAGCGGCATGGCGGCGGCGGTGGAGCGCCTGCGTGCCGCCCTGGAGCGCAAGGAAAAAATCCTCATCTACGGCGATTATGACGTGGACGGCACCACCGCCATCGTCATCCTGGTTACCGCCATACGCCTGTGCGGCGGGGAAGCCGACTTTCACGTGCCGCACCGCATTCGCGAAGGCTACGGCATGAAGGATGACGTGATTGAACGGGCGGCCAGTGAAGGCGTGCGCCTGATCGTCAGCGTGGATACGGGCATTCGCGCTTTCGACGCCGCCCAGACCGCACGCCGCGTGGGCGTTGACCTGATTGTCACCGACCACCACCTGCCCCATGAGGGTGGCGTGCCTGAAGCCCTGGTGGTGCTCAATCCCAACCAACCGGGGTGCCAGTATCCGTGCAAGGATCTGTGCGGTGCGGGCGTGGCTTTCAAGCTGGCGCACGCTTTGATGGAAAAGGCGCTGCCCGATGGGCGCAAGCTGCAGCCGCTGCTGGAGTCGTTTCTCAAGCCGCTGGCCATCGCCACCATCGCAGATGCCGTTCCCCTGGTGGACGAGAACCGCGTGTTCGCCAGCCTGGGACTGGCAGGGCTGCGCTCGCCGGTGAATGTTGGTCTTAAGGCTTTGCTGGAGGTGGCGCAACTGGACGGCTCGCGGCCGCTCAACGGCACCGACGTTGCTTTTCGTCTGGCGCCGCGCCTCAACGCGGCCGGGCGCATGGACGTGGCCCGCGACGTAATTGAGCTGTTTACAACAAAGGACATGGTCCGCGCTCGCGAAATTGCCGAGCGCCTGAACCAACTGAACTCCGAGCGCCAGGCAGAGGAGGCGCGCATTGTGGAGGAAATTTGCCGCACCCTGGACGATTCGCCCGAGCGCCGCGAGGCGTATTGCATCGTGGTGGACGGCGAAGCCTGGCATCGCGGCGTGATCGGCATAGCTGCCACCCGGGTGGTTGAGCGCTACTGTCGTCCTGCATTGGTCATTTCCCGGTTGGGCGATGAGGCGCATGGGTCCGGCCGCTCTATCCCTGCGTTCCACTTGCTGAACGCTCTGGAGTCGTGTCAGGAGCTCTTCAGCCGTTATGGAGGTCACGCCCACGCGGTTGGTTTCGCGCTGCCTGCCGAGCGCGTGCCTCAGCTCCGCTCCGCCATGGATGCCTATGCGCGTACCCAGCTAACGCCGGCCGACTTCGAGCCCATTCTGAATTTGGACGCGGAGCTTGGGCTGGCAAAAGTGACGCCCGAGCTGTATGACGCGTTGTGCCAACTGGAGCCGTTTGGTTTAGGGAACCCTGAGCCCAGGTTTTTGGCCCGTAATGTGCGCGTGCTTTTGCCCGCGCGCATCATCAAAGACAAGCACATCAAGATGAAGCTGGCGGTGGAGCAGAATGGCCGCAAGTTTGCCACCGGTATTCCCGCCATCGGCTGGGGCATGGCTGAGCGCCTGCGCCAGGAACAGGTGCTGGCGGGGGATGTGCTGGATGTGGCTTTCACCCTGGAGCATAACCATCATCCCGAGTTCGGCGGCCTGGAATTGCGGCTTTGTGATGTGGTTCGTGTGGGCAAGGCGGCGGTGAGCGTGGGTAGCGCGGCTGGCACCAGCGGAAGGCCTTAGCATTTCGGCACGCAGCAGTCAGCACTGAAGGATTGAGCTGGCAAGAAGAGGATGGTGTCGTCCCGTAGGGACGGCTGAAGCTACAACCACCAGGAATCCGGAATTACTGCACAGGCGTAATTTTCTCCAGCGCCCATCTTGCGTGCTCGGCCACGACCGGGTCCGGGTCGGAACTCAATCTTTTCAATGTAGCGGCAAACTTGGTATTCCCGCTGTTGCCCATGGCTATCACTGCGTTCCGTCTCAGCCCCGAAAGCTTGGCGCGGCGCACCGGCGATCCTTCAAAAGTCTCCGCGAACTGCTCGGCGTTCATCTCCGCCAGCCACTCCAGCGCCGGATTCACCAGCTCCGGCCGCGGCTGCAATTGAGGCTCCGCGCTGGCCGGCGCTTTCCGGTTCCAGGGACACACGTCCTGACAGATGTCGCAGCCAAACACGTGCCTTCCCATGCTTCCGCGTATTGCTTCCGGAATGGCGCCCCGCTTCTCAATGGAGAGTATGAAATGCAGCGGTTGGAATCGAGCTGGTAAGGCGCGGTGAGTGCCTGCGTGGGGCATGCCTCTATGCAGCGCGTGCAGGTGCCGCAGCGATCCGGCGCGGGCAAGTCGGGCGCCAGCTCCAGCGAGGTCAGGATCACGCCCAGGAAAAGCCATGAACCCAGCCCCTGGTTGATGATGCAGGTGTTCTTCCCTATCCAGCCGACGCCAGCGTACTTGGCGTAAACCCGCTCCACCAGCGGCCCTGTGTCCACATACGCCCTGGTTCGGATTTCCGTTCCCCGGGTTTGCTGGCCGCCCACTGACCACTGCCCACTGACTTCCTGACCACTGGCAACTGACAACTGGCAACTAATTGTCGTTTCTACCTGTTTCAGTTTCTTCATGACCACGTTGTGGTAGTCGCGCCGGCTCCAGGCATAGCGCGAAATCCATCCGCTTTCGGAGTCCCGCACCTTTGTGGAATAGGGCTGAGCGCTGTTGTAGTTGAGCCCGCAGACCACCACGCTGCGGGCCCACCGTGCCACTGAGCGCAGCGAAGCCCGTTTCAGCCGGCCCTCCTCGTCGCGCGCTTGCAGGTAGGCCATTTCACCGCCGCGGCCCTCGGCGATCCAGGCGGGAAAGTAATCAAGCTCACCGAACTCGCCCACGCCGGCAATGCCGCCCAGGTCAAAGCCGGCCTCGGCGGCTGCTTGTTTCACGATGCGGCTCAACTGGGCGGCGGAGGCGTGCACCTTGCTATTCTCGCAGGTCTGAAGCTGACTAGCTGCCTGGCCTCCCCGGTCACCTGGTTGCCAGTCGCCAACGTAGTGGTCAGTCAGCCAGTTAGCTAGCCAGCCAATCAGCTGCCTTTACATCACCGCGGCCTGTGATGCGCAGCACAGCCTTCTGTGCCAAAGCAGGGCATCTTGGACAGTTGCCAGCGGGGGGTGTCCCCGCCGGCATGGGCCCGCTTTTTGCCCAACTCCAAGGAGTGGCGCGATGATCAACCGCCGCGAACGTTACCGGCTGGATGTTGTCAAACCGCCCAAGCAGGACCCCCAGCAGCGCATCTACAACTTCAACGAAGTCTCGCAGGGCTACGCCCCGGAAATTGCCGTCGAGCAGGCCCAGCGCTGCCTCTACTGCGATCACGCTCCCTGCGTAAAAGCCTGCCCCCTGCACAATGACATCCCTGGAGCCCTCTTCCTTCTCGGCCAGGGCGATTTTGTCGGCGCCGCCCTGCACTTCATGGAGACTTCCAACCTGCCCGACGTATGCGGCCGCATCTGCCCCCAGGAAAAACAATGTGAGGGTGCCTGCGTGCTCGGCTACAAGAAAGCGCCGGCCTGCATCGGCAAGCTGGAAGCCTTTGTCATGGACTATGTGCGCCGCAATCACGGCTATCCGACGCGTCCGAAGGCGGAGCCCAGCGGCATGTCTGTCGCCGTCGTCGGCGCCGGCCCGGCAGGACTGGCCGTGGCAGAGGAACTGGCCGCGCGCGGGCACGCCGTCACCGTCTTCGACATGTGGCCTTTCCCTGGCGGCTTGCTCCTCTACGGCATCCCCAATTTCAAGCTCAACAAGGAAGTCGTCTTCTCCAAGATCCAGTACCTCGAAGACCTGGGCGTGAAATTCGTCTGCAACTACCGCGTGGGCAAAGATCGCCCCGTGGACAGCTTCCTCGGCGAGCACGGCTTCGACCTGGTGTTCCTGGGCTATGGCGCCGTGAAGGGTGGGGTAATGAAGGTCGAAGGCGAAGAACTGCGCCACGTCTATCAGGCCACCGAATACCTGGTGCGCGGCAATCTGCCGCCGGAACTCCTGCCCGAACACTGGCGCGATGCCGATAACCCCAAACCCTACGCTGGCGACATCACCCTGGTCATCGGCGGCGGCGACACCGCCATGGACTGCGTGCGCACCGCCCGCCGCCTCAACCCCGACAGCAAGGTGTATTGCGTTTACCGCCGCACCGAGGTGGAAATGCCCGGGCGCTACGAGGAGCGTGTAAATGCAGTGGAGGAGGGCGTGCAATTCGAATGGCTCACCGCGCCCGTGCGCCTTCTGGGCAACGAAAAAGGCGAGGTCGCCGCGGCAGAGTGCATTCGCGTGCAGCTGGGCGCGCCCGATGCCAAGGGGCGCCGCTCCCCGGTCCCCATCGAAGGTTCCAACTTCATGCTGCCCTGCAACACAGTCGTGCTGGCCATTGGTTACAACCCGGAAACCGAAATCCCGGAAACCACTCCCGGCCTCCAGATGACCAAATGGGGCACCGTGCTGGTGCAGGACGAGAACACCGGCCGCACCTCGCGCGAGGACCTCTACGCCGCCGGCGATAACGTGCGCGGCGCCGACCTGGTAGTGACCGCCGTCGCCGGTGCCCGCAAAGCCGCCCTCGACATGCACCAGCGGCTGCTGGCCATCAAGGCGCGGAAACAAGTGCTCAGTACCTAGTACCTGGTTGCAAGGACAGGTTTTCGGAAGGGCATGGCTTCAGCCGTGCCGCCAACAGCCACAACAATTGCGGGCTTTAGCCCATCAGGTCATTTTCTTAGGCCTCAAAAAAGATTCTTGAAGTGACTTCCAGTACCCTGTTCCTGCTTGACCCCAGTGATGCAATCTCAGAATTCCGTAATGGATTTCGTCGTTGCCCTCAATGTTGGTAGCCTCGCTACGTCTGAACTAGGTACTAGGAACTAGGTACTAGGTACTGCCTTTTCCCCTGCGCTACACTCATTCGTTCCCACACAAAACTCCGGAGAACGCCATGAAGAAGTTCATCGTGCGACTGCTGGCCGTAATTGGCGCCGTTGTTATTTTGTACGTCGTGGTGATTGCCATCGTGTTAGTAGCACGCAAGCCGCACGTTCCCGGCAAAACCATCCTCGAAGTCAACCTGGAACGGCCGATGGTCGAATACGTCCCCAACGCACCCTTCGTGCAGGTCATGATGAAGGATCGCCTGGTGCTGCGCGACCTGGTAGATGCCCTGGACCGCGCCGCTGACGACAACCGCGTCGCCGGCCTGGTAGCGCGCGTCGGCTCCGAGCAGATGGGCTTGGCCGAGGTGCAGGAAATCCGCGAAGCGGTGCAGCGTTTTCGAGCCAAAAAGAAGTTCGCCATCGCCTTCGCCGAGACCTTCGGTGAAGTTGGGCCGGGCAATAAGTCCTACTACCTCGCCACCGCCTTCGATCAGATCTACTTGCAGCCCTCCGGCGACATCGGCTTGACCGGCCTCATGCTGGAGTCGCCTTTCCTCAGCGGCACCCTGCAAAAACTCGGCATGCCCTTCCACGGCGACCACCGCTATGAATACAAAAGCGCTCTGAACACCTTCACCGAGAAGAAATA